>JBBSFW010000203.1:0-6778 GCA_038254805.1 Terriglobales bacterium | reverse complement strand
GACTCATTGCCTGTACCATCGTCTTGCCCTCCTGTTGGGGATTCGGCCGCCGAAACAGCCTGGTCAAAAGATGGTTCGGCCCGGAACAATTATAGGGGGGCTTGTTTACCGCTCAGTTCAAACCTGTTTTGGACAACAGTGACTTAAAATAGGCTTGTTGACCCAGTATTCGGGCCTGGTTCCAGTACCGTAAATCCATGGCTCAACGCACTCACGTTTTTTGACCTTCTCTCGTCGTTCGGTGACGAGGGTCCTGGCTCCAACAGTGGTTAAAAATGAGCCGGCTGAATCATTGATCTAAATCCAGCTTAGAGTCAACATGAAGCAGGAATTATGCTTTTATCTCAGACAGGGAACCCCCGAATTGCCCGGGTCCTCTTCGTATGCTTGGGAAACGCTTGCCGAAGTCAGATGGCCGAAGCGTTCACTAACGCTTACGGTGGCGACATACTCCAGGCCGCCAGTGCTGGTGTGCTACCGGCCAATCGAATTTCTCGGACTATGCAGAAGGTCATGAAGGAGAAAAACGTCGAAATTAGATCCAAAAGACCGCAGCAAGTGCAGGAACTCAATCTCAGCAGCTTTGACCTGATTGTTAATCTGAGCGAATATGCACTTCCAAGTACGAGCACGGAGATCATGAGAGCTTTCGTTCCCGACCCGACAGGGAAAGGCGATCGATTTCAGCGTAAGATCCGCGATGAAATCGCCGACATTGTTCAGAGCTTGATCAATTGGTTTCGGGAACGGGCGCAGCCGACACACTGCTGAGCCGATTGGGCATGCAGGTCAATGCCCGAGCAGTGCAGAATTGGCCACACAAAGATCAACAACATTTTTTAGTCAGGAGTCGGCTGTGAGCACCACCTCATCATTGGTATCCTGAAGGTTCAGAGGTGGAATTGTCACGTATCGCGTTTGCTTTCCGTAGTTTCTTTGCAATCTTGTTCAGCGGTAACCTTCCGGCCGACATAGCCGAGGCATTCGGATTTACCAAGCCTAAACCTGTACCTGTCGTCAAGGCCGAGCGGCAAATCCGCCCTGCCGACGGCGCTTTGCAGATTCTCACCATTCTGCAACGCGACTCACGTCTGATTGACTTCTTAATGGAAGATATCGGCGGTTACTCCGACGACCAAGTGGGAGCAGCCGTTCGGACCCTCCATGATCAATGTCATCAATCGCTAACCAGATATCTTCAGCTTTCGCCAGTAATCGATGGCGTGGAAGGCACGTTCACCAAGGTCGGCAGCAACGATCCGGCCAGCGTGAAGCTTCTCGGGAATGTGCCCGCAAACGGTAAGGCCGCGGGTGGATTGCTCCGGCATAAAGGCTGGCGCGCCGATAAGATTGACCTTCCGCCATTGGTCGCGAGCCAGAACGTAGCCGTGATCGCCCCCGCTGAAATAGAAATCGAATAGCAGTGCAAAACGTAATCGGTATTGACCTCGGGACGACCAACTGCAGCGTGGCCCATGGAACCCAGGTTCCCGACCTGGCCTCGAACGAATCGGAAATAATTATCGAGCCAATCCCTCAGGTTGTGAACCCGGGTGAGGTGCGCGACCAACCGCTGCTTCCCTCCTTCCTCTATCTCCCTGGTCCGACGGATTTTCCGGCAGGCAGTATTGATCTTCCTTGGAAGTCGAACGGGCCTCTGGTTGGATCGCTCGCTCAAAAGCGCGGGTCTGAGAACTCCTCGCGTCTGGTTTCCTCGGCCAAGTCCTGGCTGTCGTATGCAGGGATCGACCGGGCTGCGCCTCTGCTGCCGCTGAATGCTCCGGCGGGAGTGGAGAAGCTCTCGCCAGTGCAAGTTTCCCGCGAGTATCTGGAGCACCTCAAGAATGCCTGGGACTCACGGCATCCAGAAAATCCGTTTGAATCGCAGCAGGTGCTACTGACCGTTCCGGCATCCTTCGACGCCGTCGCGCGCGAGTTGACATTGAAAGCCGCTGAGCAGGCGGGATATCAGAATGTGCTCCTGCTGGAAGAGCCACAAGCCGCCTTCTATGCATGGCTGCAGCGTCATCCGGACTGGCGGGAACTTGTGACCGTCGGGGACCTGATCCTGGTTGTGGATATAGGAGGCGGGACGACCGACTTCACGTTGATTGCCGTGACGGAGCAAGCGGGCGAGCTGCAACTCGAGCGCGTGGCGGTGGGCGAACACATTCTTCTCGGAGGTGACAACGTGGATCTCGCGCTGGCACGCTTCGTGGAGCAGCAGTTGACCATTCAAAAGGTAAAGCTCGACGCGCTGCAACTTTTCCAGCTATGGCAACAGTGCCGTATCGCGAAAGAGAAACTGCTGGATGACAATTCGAAGAAAGCCGAGCAAGGGGTCACAATTTTGGGCAGGGGCACCGGCTTAGTTGCGGGAACCATCAAATCGAAGCTGAGCCGCGAGGATGTTGAAGGTATTCTCCTGGGAGGATTCTTTCCGGAAGTTACGAGCGAGGGCATGCCCCAGCGCCAAAGGCGGATCGGCCTCCAGGAAATCGGGCTCCCGTACGCAGCAGATCCAGCGGTAACCAAGCACCTCGCCCGCTTTCTGCGTCAACAGGCAGCTACGGCGGAACATGGCAGCGTTCGCCGGGGTTCCAGCGGGCTGGCCTGTCCTACGCACATCCTTTTCAATGGGGGCGTGTTGCGGGCCGGAGTGGTGCGCGATCGTGTCATCGGAGTATTGAACAACTGGCTGAAGCAGGAAGGTCTGGCTCCCATCCAGCCGCTGCAGGGTGAAGACCTGATGCATGCGGTGGCCCGCGGTGCAGCTTACTACGGCATTTCCAGGCAGGGCAAGGGCGTTCGCATCCGAGGTGGCATTCCGCGCACTTATTATGTAGGAATTGAGTCGGCGATGCCTGCGGTTCCGGGAATGCCTGCGCCTCTGAAAGCCTTGACGGTAGCGAATTTTGGGATGGAGGAAGGAACTGAAGCACGCATCCCCGGCCGTGAATTCGGCGTCATCGTGGGTGAACCAGCCGAGTTCCGGTTCTTCAACTCGGCTACACGGAAGAACGACGAGCCTGGCGCCATGATCGAAGACGCGGTCGCTGGTGAAAATCGTGAACTCGAGGAGCTCTCGCCCGTGGAGGTAACTTTGCCTGGCAATTCAGGCGAGTTCGTGCCCGTCTCTTTAGAGACCGTAGTCACGGAAACAGGACTCCTGCAGTTGTGGTGTGTGGCTCGCGACGGCCGCCGCTGGAAGCTGGAATTCAACGTTCGTGAACGTATAACCGCCCGCCAATAGGACGTCCCATGAACATCGGCATCGATCTGGGGACTACCAATTCAGGATTAGCTTACGTCCAGCAGGAACCCGGGGAACCGGCCGACTATCCCGAAATCCGCATCCTCGATATTCCGCAACACACCGCCCAAAATCAGATCGAGCCCAGGCGTACACTGCCTTCCTTCCTGTTCCTGGGACCGGATCAAACTTACATCGGAGCCTATGCGCGCGAGCAGGGAGCGCTGGTCCCCACCAAGTCGGTGCACTCGGCAAAGTCGTGGCTTTCGAACCCCGACGTCGACCGGACCGCGAAGATTCTGCCCTGGGACGCCCAGGAGGGCGGACGCGTTCTGTCACCAGTCGAGGTGTCGTCAATGTTCCTGGCACACATGCGAGATGCCTGGGACCAGACCCATCCGGACCAGCCCCTGGCCGGGCACAATGTGGTTCTGACGGTCCCGGCTTCATTCGACGAAGAGGCCCGCGAGCTGACGGTTATGGCCGCGCGCGAGGCTGGCCTCGAAAATCTGACTCTGCTTGAAGAGCCCGCCGCTGCATTCTATTCCTGGATAGCCAACCATCTGCCGCAGTCCCAGAAAAGCCTGTTCGACGGCCAGATGGTTTTAGTGTGCGACGTCGGCGGTGGCACCAGTGACTTCACCCTGATTCGGGTGGGCCGTGAAGGCGATCGCATCGAGTTTATCCGCACCGCGGTCGGTAAGCACTTGTTATTGGGCGGCGACAATCTCGACCTCACTCTAGGATGGCTGGTGGAGGCTAAGCTCGGCGCTCAGCTTTCGATTCGCCAACGAAGCGGCTTGCGGCGGCAATGCGCGGCTGCCAAGGAGCGATTGCTCGCAGATCCAAATCTGGCAAAGGTCGAGGTTACGGTTCTGGGAGCCGGCTCCTCGCTCATCGGCGGCACGCTTAAAACGGAGATTCTGCGCGAAGAGGCCCTGGAACTCACGCTAGAAGGCTTCCTACCATTTTGCGCATTGGACGAAAAGCCCAAAGACGAGAAGCGCAGCCTGTTTCGTGAGCTCGGCCTGCCGTATGTTTCCGATCCGGCGGTGACTCGCCATCTCGCAGCTTTCCTGAGCAGTAATGAAAATGCCAAGCCCGATGCGGTACTTTTCAACGGTGGTTTCTTCATCCCCGAGATCTGCCAGCACCGGGTAGCCGATGTGATCGAGCGCTGGTTTGGGCAGCGTCCCGTGGTTCTCGAAAATCGCGACCTCGATCTCGCAGTAGCAGTGGGTGCCTCCTATTACTCCCACGTGCGCTCTACCGGCGCGGGCTTGCTGGTGCGAGGCGGACTGCCGCGCTCCTACTACATCGGCATCGGCGAAAATGAAGCGGTTTGCCTGATGCCGCGCGGTACCGAGGAAGGCGCAACCGTAGAACTGGATAGCCAACAACTCCACCTGGTAGCGAACAAGCCTGTATCGTTCCGGCTATTCAGCTCCCTGGCACGACCCGACGACACAGTTGGGCAGACGGTTTCGCCGTCCGGGATCCCCGACTTCCACTTGCACGCTCCCCTCAACGCGGTCATTCGATTCGGCAAAGTAGGTGAGCGATTGGTCCCCGTAAAAATACGCGCGCACCTCACTGAACTTGGCACGCTGGAGTTGTGGGCCGAGTCGAAGATCAGCGATCACCGCTGGCGTCTACAATTCGAGCTCCGGAAAGCTGCGGCTTCGAAGCAGCCCTCCCGGCCGGCCGCGGTGGTAAGCGATGATTCGCTAGTTCAATCCGAAGCGCTTTTGCAGGCCGCATTCCGGACCGGGTCAACCTCGGCAGAAGAGCTTCCGTCCCGTCTCGAACAGACACTCGGCTTAGGTCGCAATTCCTGGCCTCTCACCACCATCAGGCGGATCTCCGATCGGATGTTGGAGCTGTCAGAGGGGCGGCGGAAATCGGCGGCACTGGAAGCGCGTTGGCTTAACCTGGGCGGGTTCTGCCTGCGTCCAGGCTTTGGGTTCCCGGGTGACGATTACCGGCTGGAGCAGGCCCGCCGCATCTATGCTTCCGGTCTGCAGTTCGGCAATCAAATCGAGAATGAAATCCAGTGGTGGATTTTTTGGGGACGCGTCGCGGGGGGCCTCAACAAAAACCAGCAGGTTGATGTATTCCAACGGCTGTCGCCTGTCCTGCTACCGCGCGCATCCAAAAAGCCGCGCATCAATACAAGCCTGTTGCGGGAAATGTGGCGTACCGCGGCATCTCTGGAGCTTTTGCCTACGCAAACCAAAACGCAACTTGGCGATGCATTGATTGCGATGGTCAAGCGCGGCGAAATGCGCGAGACTGCCCTGTGGTGCCTCTCTCGACTGGGTGCGCGCAAGCTCTTCTACGGCCCCGTGAATCAAGTGCTCCCGGCTTCCACCGCAACTCGCTGGGCCGAAGCTTTGCTCAAAGCCGGCAATGCTGTAGACGCTCTCGTCGCTATCGCCAAGCGTACTGGCGACGCAACCCGCGATCTGTCGCCTGTTACTGTCGAAATGGTTCGGCGCGGTATTCCCGAATCGCGAATTCCCACCTTGGAGGGTGAGGAGCAAGAGGACCTCGGGAAAGTATTCGGTGAAGAGCTGCCCTCCGGGTTAGTGACGGCGAGCGCGTCGTGAACGAGAAGGCGCTGGTTCAAAAGCTGCAGCGCCTTTCGCCCTTGATAGGGGACGACTGCGCCGTAATCGGGGCGCCTGCCAGGCAGGACCTGCTCTTCACCACCGATTTCACGATTGAAGGCGTTCACTTCCGCCGCGAGTTGGCTCCTGAAGCAGTTGGTCACAAAGCACTCGCCCGGAGCCTGAGTGACATCGCGGCGATGGGCGGCACTCCGCTACACTGTCTGGTCTCGATTGCACTTGCGCCTTGGACCGATCAGCGCTGGGTAGACGGATTTTTTCGTGGATTGAACCGCTTGCGGCGGTCAACCCAAACTTCTCTGGCGGGAGGCGATCTCTCGCATGCGCCACAGGTCGTTTGCGACGTGATGGTCTGCGGCTCCATCGCAAAGGGGAAGGCGCTCCTTCGTTCGGGCGCACGGCTCGGGGACGTCATCTATGTGTCCGGCCCGCTGGGAGGCTGGACACACAAGCCGAAGATTGTTCCGCGCCTCGTGATGGGCCGTCAGCTGGTGGGAAAAGCGACCTCCTGTATGGACATCAGCGATGGCTTGGCCATCGATCTCCACACGCTCTGCCGGGCATCTGGGGTCTCGGCAGAGCTCAGTTTTGTGCCGCTCGTCCCCCGAGCAACACTCGAGCAAGCGCTGCATGACGGGGAAGATTACGAGCTACTCTATACGGCGCGGCCCAAAACCCGCATTCCTGGAATACGCATCGGGGTTATCACGGCCGGCAAGCCCGGGTCTTTGACGTTGAACGGTACACCGCTTATGCCAAAAGGTTACGATCACTTTGCAAAACGTACTTGATCTGATTGAACCTTTAAACGGCAGTAGACCTCGAAGCTTGAACACAGAAGTGGTTACCATTGTTCAACATGAGCGAAATAGAAGCGGTCGTGCGGACTCACCCG
>JBBSFW010000202.1:0-6801 GCA_038254805.1 Terriglobales bacterium | reverse complement strand
GCCTGAAAACAAGGCTTCTGGTCACATACTCCCCAACGAGGAGCCTCAAAAAGCTCTGCATAGTCTCCCAAAAGCAAGCTCAAGCAGAAAATGAGAGAAGCGACAGCTGAGAATAAGGTTTTTTCAGCATCCTGTTAGAGGCTACGGACGACATCAACAGCCCGCTCGAGCTGAACATCCGCCTGACGCCCCTCCCCATCGTAACGGTGTGGTCGGGTACCACGCCCTTTGCCTTCAAAAGTTCTCCGCTCCAGGTGTACCAGGCCCTGGCGGGAATCCGGACGAAGTAGCCGTGGCCCACTTTGTACACGCTGCAACAAATGAGTTTGCCAGCCGTGCGCGCGCCCACCACGGGAGCCAGCTTGCGCTCCTGTGCGAACGCGGCAATGCGCTCACCGGCGCCCGTTGTGCTTTCATCCACCAGAACGGCGGTTTTGCCATGGAAGGGCATCGACCCGAGGCCCTCAGTGATGATGCTCACGGAGTCATCTCGAAATCCGAACTTGAGAGCGAGCAAGATCAGGGCTGCCTTCCGCGATGGTATTCGGTCGAAGACCGCGAGGGTCTCTTTGGAGTAGTTGGTTTCGGCGCGGGCGCGGGTCACGCTGTAGCCGACGGGAAGACGTTCCGGGGTTAGATAGCTCATGACCCGCAGGAACGCCAGTCCTCCGCCCGCGTTGCCGCGTAGATCGACGATCAGCCTTTCGCAGCCGCGCAACTCCTGGATCCCGTGATCGATCTCTTTAGCAATGTCGATGCCAACCGTGCCCGGAAACTTGGTCACCTTAAGCCACCCAATACCGTCAGCAATCTTTGAGATCATTACATCGCCGGCATCGGAAGGCTGTGTGAACGTGGGGGCACACTCATTCGGTTGGCAGTATTGGAAACGGGCGGCTAACCCTTTGGGAACCCTCTTACGATTGCGCTCGTGAAAGAATCCGGCATCGGGTGTTCCGAATGAGCGCACCAAGTCGCTCAACTCGGTCTCAAAATCGGGCTCGCTCGCCGCTTCGACCAAGCGAGCGCGATGGCGGTCAACTGCGGACCGCCATCGCTCCTTGTCAAGTGAGGATCAAAATGTTTCATTTCAACCGTCTTGATGACACTTGAAACAATAGCGTCTCGATTGGTTTTGGAAAGATCGCTCATTTGTCACTCTCCCGAAATCGTTCCGTGTGAGTCTCCTACGAGTCGGAAACCGGCCCAGTAAAATGGGAGCGCGTTTTGACCGTTCATCCGCAGCAATTCACGTTTTGCCAAGGTGAGTGCTTCCGCCTTGTCAAACCCCTGTCGAAGATTCGCGTAGAACCTGCGCATGAGCGCCGCGGTAAACGTGTCGTCCGCGGCCCATATTGTTGCTACTACACTCTGAGCGCCTGCCATCAGGAAAGCCTGAACTAGGCTATTCATCCCCGCGACGCCCTCAATCTTGCCGGCACCAACATCGCACGCTGACAAGGTCACCAACGCTGCATTCAGATCAAGGCCGACGATTTCGCGCGCCTGAAGAAGGTCGTCTTCCAGATCGTTCTTCTGCGAAGAAAGAACCAATGCGGAGCGGTCCGGACATTCTTTGTCGACTGTCGAATGGACTGCGAAGTGAAGCATCCGAAAAGTCGAGAGCGGCAGTCGCCGCCGCTTCCGTTGCGTTGTCCCCTGTAAGCATGAGAGTTTTTCCAAACTGCGAAGCCGCCACATCGGTCACTTCGGTGAGCGATTGTGGGAGGGAGGACCAACGCGGTGGGCCGGATGGATCGAAGAAGCCGAGCCCACGCAACACTGAACCAACGTCCGCGAGTCGCGGGAATGTGTAGCGAGCGCCGCCCACCGCCAACAACGCCATCTGGGTTGGCTGCGGCGTTATTGGTCGCGAAAGCAAGTAGTAAACCGTCGCTGACGGTGCGTAGGAAATCACGTGTGTTTCGACGGCGTATCGGTCATTCGGATCCACCAACGCATCGAATGCCACCAGATGCAGCTTACCGTCCGGAACTATTACGACCCTTCTGCTTTGGCCCAGAAGCGCCACCGGCTGTAGCAGAAGCTGATACAGCGCCTTCGCTTCGGCGCGCGCGTCACGCCTGTCACGGACCGCTGTGAGGTGCATTTCCACGGCGGCTTCTAGTTCATCGCGGCTCTTCAACTCGTAGGAGGCGATGCGGTCACGGCTTATCGCGAGGGCGAAGGATCGCAGCGGTTGAAGAGCATACTCGATGACCAAGTCGCCTTCCGCCAAACTCGACTGCAATTGCTGCAAGGAGATGGGCTGAGCTTGCGGAGACTTACTCAGTTCATTGGGATGTAACGCGCGTACCTCCAACTCCCATAGGCGGTCAAGCAATCGGTTGCGCAGGCCGGAATCCTGTTCATTCGACAAGTCACGATTCACAGCCGCGATCTGCGGAGCCAGCGCCGAATCCAATACTGATAAATGGTGACGTACGCCGCCAGGTTCCCGAAGTACGTCTACCAAGCCATAAGCCCTGGCTGATTCTAGAATCTGGAATGCTTTTCCTAAATCCTTCGACCGGTTCAGCGCCAGATCGAAGTGACCTTCGAACACGCGGCCCATTGTCGCAACCAGTATGTTCCTGTTCCGTGGGTGAGGAAAACCCTTGAAAGACCGTCGACAAGATCTGTGGCCCGAGAATACTCGGCCTCGGCCCGCGTGAGATTCCCGTTGCTTTCCTCGATTTCCGCGAGAACGGCCGTCAGTTGGGGGAGATGATAGAGATCGCCAGCGCGCTGAGCTGCGGCGACGCTTCGCCTAGCATAGCTTTCGGCCATGTCGCTTCTGCCGATATTCCGCAGTAGGGAAGCAAGAGCACTGGTGGCGCCTGCTTCGATTCTGTCCAGTCCAGCGTTATGGGCGACATCAGCCGCTGACGTTAATGACGTAACGGCCTCATCATGCCTTCCCGCGGAGGCTGCAAGTTCGCCGAGCACTGTCAGTATGCGTGCTTCGCGTACCTTGAGGTTTTTACGGCGAGCTTCGTTCAGCCCGTCATGAAGTAAGCGAAGGCCTTCGTCTGAACGGCCACTCGTCGCGAGCAAGCGGGCCTTACCCAAGTAGGCCGTGAATGGAAAGTAGGCACCTGGAGTGGAATGCTGAGAGCGCGAGTGCCTTGTCGAAAAAGCGAATCGCGTCCGCAGCCCGACCATATTCCGCGAACCCCTCGCCCAACGCTGTGCGATAACGTATCTGAGCGGCAACATCGCCAGACAGCTCTGCTCTCAAGACAGCGCCGGTCACCAGTTTAGTCGCGGTGAAGATCTCGCCATTCAAGAACGCGATGGTGCCCAACTCGCCTTCGGCTCGTGCTTCCCACATCGACTGGCCGCGGCTGGAGGCCAACTGTTTGGTCTCCTCCCAGGTTTTTTGGGCGGCTGGGAGGCTGTATTGAAATTCGATGTCGCCTTTGATTGCGAGAAGCTGAAGCCGCAGATCGAAATCCTGCTTCGCCGGCATGGAGGCGAGCATCGACGCGATTTCCCCCGCCGCCTCCGGAAGGGACATGCTTTCAATATTGCCGCGAATGTGCGCTGCCTTGAAAAAGAGCGGACGCTTCATCGGCTGGCTTGAGCCCGGAGCGCTCAAGGACTTGCGCAGCCTCAATCCAATTGTTTAGCCAAGCGAGACGTCTGGCTTCCTGCAGGGTATCTTCCCGAGGGGTTTCAGGGCTAACGGACGACCGTGGCACGGCCACCAAGAGGAGTATAACCACCATCGACGGGCGGTAAACTCGTTTACCCAGTCGAAATACCATCGGAGGTTTCCTACCTTTTCTCCGAAAATCTTGCCAAATTGTACCGAACCTTCCCGCCGCATAAACCGCGTGCCCTCTCGAATCGATCAGATACCATCGGGGATGGTTAGAAACGTGACTGCGGTGGCCGGGCACTGTTTCCTTCTCTTACTCAAGAAAAACTGAATATGCGCTCCATTGCGTTTGCGCGCGGCGAAGTCGAAGGTGGTACAGCCCCGGGGCAAGATCGGCAAGATTCACCTGGACCGGTAATACCTCCACAAACTTCTGAAGCTTCGCCTCCCCTCTCGTTTCCAGCATTGATTTCCCTGCGGGGCTGATGAGTGCAACATCGTAGATCCCATCCTCACTGCCGATCGGCAATTGGATCGAGAGGGATAGTCTGGTACGTGGAAGGCGAGGCGGAATCTCATTGCCTGGTCGGTCGGGGGTGTCGCTTCGAGAGACGCCCTTCATCCGGAGGTCAAGAACTAGTGGCTTTGCGTCTTCACCTGGTATTGGTGAAAGAGCGACTGTCGTAGGCGGTGCCGCGGGCTGACCGTGGGGGGAGTGCCATGATCGGGATACCGCTACAGCAAAAAGCACGACCCCTACGGCCGTAGCGAGCACATACGCAACTCGAACGGCGCGCGTGTAGGCCGCCCGCGATCGGGAATACTCAATGAAGCAAGGTGAGCATGTTCCTTGTTGTGAACTACCGGCCCGCGGGTTCGTTCCTGGTCGAGGAGAGTGCTGTCGGGACCGCTGAAGTTTCCGGAACGGAAGATCTCGTACCCAGGCGGTCGGTCGCGGCGTCGGGGCCAACGGCAAACAAAGTTCTTAGACCGGCGCGGGTGGAGACCCAGAGAACCATTGAGCCGCCCGAGCGCGACGGGCTGGCCCTGCTGCTAGAGCGGCAGCAACGGGCCAAGCTCCCGGCTCTCTATGGGTTGCGCACGACTACGCCGGATGGGAAAGGAGACCTCGTCAAGATTGGAATCTTGTCGATCAAGGCAGCGAAGTCGTCGTGTTGTTCTCAGTGGTCAATCCGCAGGCCCACGCGGTGGAGGTTCTGCCACCCCAGATCCAGTTGGCGGGCAAGTTGAAGAAGGGGTTTCCAGTCAAGCGGAGCCACTGGGGCACCAGCCAGCAACTGGCTGTCAAGGACTTCCGGCTGGCGCGGCGGCGGATTGGGCCAGGCGAGCGGACCGATGGTGTCGTCGTGTTCGGGCGTCCCAGTTTTAAGCAATCGAATGAGACGCTGTTTCTCCAGATTGCGGAGAGCGGCGCGGTGGACAAGCCGGCACTTGCGCCGATTGGATTCGGAGTTTCAGCCGTCCGGAAGGAGATGAGCCATGTCGAATAACTTAAGAAAAGAAGAGCGGCCCCTGGGGACTGGAGAACCGGCGGCGTCTGAACTGAATCCAGATCCTAACGCGCAGCCGGATGCCGCAGTGCCCGTTGAGGAGCCTGAAGAGACTACCGTCAAGGGCAGGATTGAAGAGTTCGCGGCCAAGTTTCGCCGCCCGGTGCAATCGGCCCGGGAGCAGAAATCAGGCGACCGGCTTCGCGGTGCGCTTATTCTGGTGGCCACGGCGATAGGGTGTTTATTCCTGTTCTTCCGGCTCTTCACAACGACTACCGATTCTTCTAAGAAGGAACGGAAAACGCAGCCGAGTTTAGGGAGGCCGCAGATGGCGGGCGCGACTGCCGAAACTGCAAACCGATCGTTGGTTCCGCAGTTGAACGTCACCCAGCAACCGAACGAAGAAACCGGGGAGCTTACTGAAAAGGATTTGTTGGGAACGATGCGGAACCGCGGGACTCCGGTTCCAACGGAAAACGTGCCCAAGCCGGTAGCAACAGCGAAGCAACTGCCGCCGAGGCGCGCGCAGAATCCGGCGCTGAGCAGCGTCGACTTCGACGATCCAGCGCTGGCAGAAGCGTACCGTCGGCAAGGGCTGACTCCGCCGCCTCGTCGCACAACCGACGTGACGGATTGGAACGCGGCAATCGCTGAATATCAGGCCAAGCAGAATCCAAAGCCCGAGCCGTCAGCACCCGTTTCAAATGTAAGCGACGTGTTGCGGAAATCATCGTTCGTTTACGTGAGGACCAATGTAGCGAGCACGACGGTAGGCACCAGCGTCGTTCCATCAGTCCAGCAACGAACGCCGACCACGCTGCTCGCGCAAGGGACCAAGTTGGTGGCTCGCCTTCAATATGAAGTGAGTTCGGCGGCGAAGGTGCCGGTTGTCGCAGTGATCGAGTACAACTACGAGCAGAATGGTGATCTCATCATTCCGGCCGGCACCAAGACATATGGATCACTAGCGCAGGCAACCCCACAAGGTTGGGTCACCATCAAGTTTGACGCTCTCGAATACCCGAACGGCGTACAAGAGAAAATCAATGGTTCCTCGCTGAGCATGGAGCAAGGTGTACTTCACGGTATTGTCAACGGAAAGAATACAGGCAAGAAGTTCCTCACGCGCACGCTCACAGGCATTGGTACGATCGCCGCCTTCGCGGTCGGCGGCCGTGGGTTGGGTGGCCAAGTGGACAACTCCATTCTGCTGCGCGAACGTCTGTCGTCCAATGTGGCGATGGGGGGCGAGCAGGAGTTGGCCATGCTGGCTTTCCAACAGAACATCGTAGTTACAGTGCCGGCCAACACACGCTTCTATTTAGTGCTCAACGAACCGGGTGTTACCACACCCGCGCCGCGCCAGGACACTGTGGCTCGCGGTGGAACCGCCGCTCTTTCAGCTGCGCAGGATGTGCCGTCCGTTTCGCCGTTGACCGGGATGTCGCCTCAGGAGTTGCAGGAACTCGTCTCTATCCGCAACGAAATGCGGGAGATGAACCGGCTCATCAAGACGCAAAATCCCCCCAGTGTTCCCCAACAACAACCGTAAGCGTCTAGCCAACCCATCTTGAGGAGGAGCGATGGTTGGCCCAAGATGGCGTCATGGGCAAACAGAAGCGGAGTGCCGATGATATCCGGCGGACGATCGAAGAGTTCCAAAGCAGTGGGTTGACGCGTGGGGAG
>JBBSFW010000201.1:0-6838 GCA_038254805.1 Terriglobales bacterium | reverse complement strand
GTCGATGCGGATTCGCGTTGCCAGAGTGCTGACCAGAAACTTGAGAGCCTCTCTCTCAATACCCCCCCGGCGAAGCGCCCCTTGACAATCTGGCACGTATAGCCGCTCGGGAACAACGCGAAGAAGGTCAACGAGAACATTCAAAGCTGAAAGCGTCTGAGCCGTCGACATCCCAAGCAACCCGCGAGCCTGAGGAAGGGAATGTCGCAGCTTTACTCGCCGATCAGTCCCTTGACAGTAATCGCCTGTATGGCTGGAGTTTGCCTGCACCAGAGCGGCTGCCTGTCCCAACTTATGCGCCCGCGATCATGGCGTTCGGCATCATCGTTTTTGCCATGGGGTTAGCAACGACCTGGTATGTCTGCGTTGCAGGCTGTGTCGTCTTCGCGGTGGCTGCGTGGCGCTGGGTGGGCGAGTTACAAGGAGAGTGAACCGTGGAAATTGAGGGAGTCGATGTCACGCGCAGGCGCCTACTGATGGGCGTTAGTATCGGAGCCGGTGGACTAGTCGCTGCCGCAGTCGCTTTGCCGCTGATCGGGTTCTTTCTGGGTCCAATCTACCGAAGGTTTCCTCCGGTCTGGCGCAATGTGGGTCCGCTCGACAGGTTCAAGGTTGGAGCCACGGTGCAGATCGATCTCCTTACGTCGGGGGCCTTGCCATGGGACGGCCCTGCGCAACGGATCGGTGCCTGGCTGCGCCGTAACAACGAAGATAATTTCACTGTTTACTCTTCGAAGTGCACCCACTTAGGTTGTCCTGTCCGCTGGATTCCGAGCGCCGAACTTTTTATGTGTCCTTGTCACGGGGGTGTGTACTTCAAGGACGGCGACGTAGCCGCCGGGCCGCCACCACAGCCTCTGCAGCAGTTTCCTGTGCGCGTACAGAACGGCCAAGTACAAGTGCAATGGCGCCCGGAGCAGGTGCAATACACAAAACTACGAGCCCCTTGTAATAAGCGCTCCGACGAAGGAGTGCAGCTGCACACCATTAAGTCCGTCAATCAGGAGGAGGCGTGAAGGCGCTGCTCGCTAGATTTCGCAGCATCCTTGATTGGTCCGAGGAACGCACCGGTCTCATAGCGAAGATCAAGCCCCTGATGGAGCATCCAGTTCCAAAAGAGAGTAAGTGGGCCTATGTCTTCGGTTCGGCTACTTTGTTCTCGTTCATCTTGCAGATCGCCACTGGGGTCATTCTGGCGACAATGTACGTTCCCTCAACGGACTCGGCCTTCCAGAGCCTCTCTTACATTCAGAATGTGGCCTTTCTCGGCAAGGTGGTTCGAGGTATGCACTACTTCGGCGCTTCGGCCATGTTCATGTTCATCGGCGTCCACATGCTGCGAGTATTTCTGTACGCCTCATACAAATTCCCGCGCGAGGTGAACTGGCTCTCCGGCGTGCTGCTGTTGATACTCACGCTTGCCATGGGCTTCACCGGTCAATTGATGCGCTGGGATCAGGACGCTGTTTGGTCTGTCAATATTGCCGCCAAACAATCAGCTAGGCTCCCGCTGATAGGAGGTTGGATGTCTCGCTTCGTCTATGGAGGCGATCATCTCAGCGGCATCACCCTGACCCGCTTTTTCGACTTGCATGTCTTCTTGATCCCCGGCGCCATGCTGGCTGTCATTGGGCTTCATCTCTATCTTGTTCTCTACAACGGCATTTCGGAGCCTCCCAAGGCTGGAGCTCCTGTGAACCCGCGGACTTACAAAAAGCAATATAAAGAACTGCTGGATAGGGAAGGCGTCCCCTTCTGGCCCGATGCTGCCTGGCGTGATGCGCTCTTTGGCTCACTGGTCATTGCTACGTGTGTCGCACTTGCCGCCACCATCGGACCGCCAAAACTTGTCCCTCCCGCCGACCCGAGCGTGCTTCAGGCAAACCCGCGCCCCGATTGGTACCTCATGTGGTACTTCGCCGTGCTCGCTCTCTGTCCGCACAGCATCGAGTCATACATCATGTTTTTGGCTCCGCTCGCGATCTTTGCCTCCATGCTGGCCCTTCCGTTCTTCTTCCAAAGTGGGGAACGCAGCCCCAAGCGCCGCCCCTGGGCAGTTGCGTGGGTGGTGGTCGTCGTCTTGGGGGTACTTGGTTTATGGCGGGAGGGTGTCAAAGCGCCGTGGTCACCGCGTTTTCAATCGCCGCCCCTTCCCAACTCGCTGTCACCCTCAGCCTCGAGTGCGGCCTTACATGGTCAGGTTCTTTTTCACGACAAGAGTTGCGAATATTGCCACACGATCAACGGACTGGGCGGCTTGCGCGGACCCAACTTATCGAACGTCGCCAACCGCCTGACTGGCCAGGATATGGTTATCCGGATATTGAATGGCGGTCACAACATGCCGGCGTTCGGCGCAATCTTGAACCCAGACCAGGTGAGTGACCTAGTCGCCTACTTGCAGACTCGTAGACTGCACCCGGGACCGGCCCTTTCCCAAGCACGTTGAGGAATCCTACTGCGTCGGTATGGCTAAGCACAATCACCCACGAGCCACCAATCGGTTGCGGCCATATCCCGCTAAATAGGAGAAACAAGATGATTCAAAGCCCCTGGCGCTATTTTCTGAGCAGACAATCGCCGGGCGCACGACTTTGCCGGAGCAGGCACGACGGATGGGGGTTGCCCCGGCTACTTGCGGCATTATTCGCTTTCTCCGCGATCTGCATGTGTGTCCCCGGCCAAAGCGCGCCTCCCTCCGCCAACGCAGCGCCCGTCAAGCCTATAGTGATCGATCTTCAGGATGCCTTGCGCCGGGCGCGCGCCTACAGCCAGCAGTTCCAGACGGCGGCGACCAACGCAGCCGTAGCCCGAGAGAACCGTGTGCAGGCAAGGGCCGCCGAACTGCCCACGGTTAATGCACTCAATCAGTTTGTATACACGGAAGGAAACGGCACACCCTCCGGTGTGTTCATTGCGAATGACGGCGTGCACGTCTACAACGAACAGGCCGTTGTGAACGAAAACCTCTTCTCTCTATTTCGCCACGGGCAATACCGCCGCACCCAGGCCGTTGAGGCCGCCGCCATCGCTCAGAAAGAGATCGCCGCACGAGGTCTCGTATTCACCGTCACGCAAGATTACTACAGTTTGGTCGACGCACAACGAAAAATCACGAATGCCGTCCAAGCTCTGACCGAAGCGCAAAACTTTATGGACGTCACCGAAAAGCAGGAACAGGCTGGCGACGTCTCCCATGTGAATGTGGTCAAAGCTCAACTTCAATTCGAGCAGCGAAGCCGCGACCTGCAAAACGCCAAGCTCGCCACCGAACAGGCGCAGCTCACGCTTGGCGTCCTCCTCTTCCCCGAGTTCGATCAGAACTTTACTGTTGTTGACGATCTTTCCACGGTGCAACCCCTTGCCTCCTGGCCTGAAGTGAGAGCGCTGGCGCTCGAGCGCAACCCGGAGTTGCGATCCGCACAAGCGAGCGTTCGAGAGGCGCGTTTTGCGACCACCGTCGCCCGCTATGGGTATCTGCCCGCACTGGGATTAACTTTCTATTACGGCATTGATGCCAATCAATTTGCCGCCCAGGCAAGCAATGTTTCCGGCGTAAATCGCAGCACGCTGCCAAACAGTGTGATCGCGCAACGGCAGAACTTGGGCTATGCGGGGCAAATCACGCTCGATATTCCCGTCTGGAACTGGGGCGCCACACGGAGTCGCGTTCGACAATCGGAGCTGCAAGCCAAGCAGGCGCAATTCAATTTGACGGCCGCACAGCGCCGGCTGTATGCCAACCTGCACTCCCTCTACGATCAAGCCTCCATCGCCGAAGAGCAGTTGTCCTCCTTACAGCGGTCGCGCGATCTCGCCGCGGAGAACCTTCATTTGACGCTTCTTCGCTACAGCGCCGGCGATGCTACTGCGCTGGAGGTCGTGACGGCGGCGGACTCCGCGGCCCTGGCGCGCAACGCTTACGACGATGGCCTGACGCACTATCATGTAGCGCTTGCAAATCTTCAGACGCTCACTGGGAGTTTATAACCAATGCGGACCGCAAGAACGTCTCTCCCGGTGGCGTTTCTCTTCTTGACTGCATGCGGCAGTTCACCGCCACCACCCTCCCCTCCCACGGTCGTCGCTGTCCAAACAACCAATGTCAAGCGCCAAACCATCTTCGACATCATCACGTTGGGAGGCACCATCTATCCCTTGCATCAAGCCGATATCTCATCTAAAATCAGCGCACCTGTCCGTCGATTCTACGTTCAGCGTGGAGACCGTGTGCGCCGCGGGCAGTTGCTGGCGGTGCTCGAAAACAAGGATCTTGCCGCCACTGCCACCGCTACCGAAGGAGCCTTCGATCAGGCACAGGCCAACTACACCACCGTTACAGCGACCACTCTTCCGGAACAGATACAAACGGCGGAACTGAACGTCCAGAACGCTGAAGCGAATCTCAAGGCGCAGCAGAAGCTGTACGACAGCAATCTCTGGCTGTTTCAACAGCACGCCCTGGCTCGCAAAATGCTCGACCAAGCCGAAGTCGCGCTGACAACCGCCAAGAGCCAATACCTCACTGCAAAAAAGCACTTGGAGAACCTGCAGAACACCGGAAAATCCGAGCAACTCAACGCTGCCAAGGGCCAATTGGAATCGGCTCGCGGACAACACCTCGCCGCCACCGCTCAACTGAACTACTCCCAGCTGCGCAGTCCCATTGATGGCGCTGTAGCGGATCGTTCCGTCAATCCGGGCGGCATGGCGACCGCCGGAACCCCGCTGATTACCGTAATGGACGTCTCCCACGTAGTCGTGCGTCTGCACGTTCCGCAGCCTCAAGCCGTTCTGTTAAAGCGCGGCGACAGGGCCACGCTGCACGTTCCCGGCTTGCAGAACGGTGTTCCCGCAAAGATCACAATCATCAGCCCCGCGCTCGATCCCAGTAGCACCACCATCCAGATCTGGGCCGAAGCGCCCAATCCCAATCTCGACCTACAGCCCGGGACATCGGTCGAAGTGTCGATGATCGCAGAAGTCTTGCCGAACGCGCTGGTCGTGCCAGCCTCCTCCATTCTCATCGCCTCGAATGGGACAAAGTCCGTGATGGTCGTCAAGTCCGATAGCCGGGTCTATCGCCAGAACGTTACCACCGGAATTGAGGAAAACGGCAACATGCAAATCGTGAGTGGTCTCGAAGACGGCGAAGAGATTGTCGCCAGCGGAGCTTATGGGCTGCCCGACAAGACGAAAGTGAAAGCCGAATCGGCCTCTTCCGCCGGCGCCCAACAGTGAGACCTCAAATGGGAACCACCAATCCAGACAAGCAAACGCCGGAAAAGCAGGAAGGCAAAGAGGCGACTGAACAGTATTGGCTTCTTGCCTATTCCAAGCCGCTCATCGGCTTCATCTTGGCGCTGGTTGCCCTAGGGGTCTACGTAGCATTCAAAATCCCTACGGCGGTGTTTCCCACCACTAATTTTCCCCGCGTGATCATCGCGATGGATAACGGTGTGACGCCGATTGACCAAATGCTGGTGAGCATCACGCGCCCCGTCGAGATCGCGGTCAGCAGCGTACGCGGCCTGCAGGATGTGCGTTCCACTACCAGCCGGGGAACGGCCGGTATCGACCTGTTCTTCGATTGGAATGTAAGCATGGTCGAGACGCTGCAGCGCGTCGATGCGGCGCTTGCTACCGTCCAGGGCACGCTGCCTTCCACCGTAAGAATCAACGCGCACCGGCTCACCTTTTCCAGCTTCCCCATCCTCGGTTTGGGCATGACATCCGATACTATCCCGCCCACCCAACTATGGGAGATGGCCACCTACCAGCTTCAGCCACGGCTGAATCGCGTTTCCGGCGTCGCGACAGTCACCGTACAAGGCGGAGAAACACCTGAGTACCAGGTAACGCCGGATCCCGTCAAGCTCATTCGCACCTCGATCACCGTTCCCGACATTCTCAGCGCCATTGCCCGGACGAACGTGATCGATTCACCGGGTCTCATCCCCGCCCATCATCGACTTTTGCTCGATATCGTCGACGGGCAAGTCCACGATCCTGGTGAACTGGCGAAAATCGTCATCAAGAAAACGACCGCCGGAGTCCCTGTGCACATAGCTGACGTCGCGCAAGTGAGCCCCTCGGCGAAGCCGGTTTACACCGTCGTCACCGCCCAAGAGAAGCCGGCAGTTCTGCTTAACATCACTCGCCAGCCAGGGACCAGCACCGTGGCTGTCGCCTCTGCCGTAATGAAGGAGCTGGACAGCTTGCGACAAACACTTCCGCCCGGCATCCAGTTCTCCACCTTCTACGATCAATCCGGGTCGGTACAGTCTTCCATCAAAAGCGTGCGTGACGCTATTGCCATCGGCATCGTACTCGCTTCCATCGTGCTCATCCTGTTCCTACGCGACTGGCGCAGTTCTCTCGTCGCGGGCCTGGTCATTCCGGTCACCATCGCCGTTACCTGTGTTGCGATTCATGTGCTCGGCGAGACCTTTAACATGATGACGCTCGGAGGAATAGCGGCCGCTGTCGGCCTGGTCATCGATGACGCCATCGTTGTGAACGAAAACATCGTCACCCACCGTGATGCGGGAAAGAACCCGGAACAGGCCATCCAGAGCGCTATACAAGAGTTGATGGGACCCTTGTTTTTCTCTACCGTCACGCCCGTCAGCGTCTTTCTTCCATTGGTGACCGTTACAGGCGTTACCGGCAGTTTTTTCCGCGCGCTGGCGATCACGATGGCGGCGGCGCTGATGACGTCGCTTGGTCTGGCTTTGACCTGGACGCCTAACCTGAGCCAATACCTGCTGAAAGGCAAGAAGAAATCGTCTGACAAGCCGAAAGAGAAGAAAGGCCCAAGCCTCGGGGGACGTCTTCT
>JBBSFW010000200.1:0-6840 GCA_038254805.1 Terriglobales bacterium | reverse complement strand
TCCATCGACTCGCACTTTTGCTACACGCTTCTTTCAGACCCACCTCGCGGCGGTAGCCCTTGCGTTCTCGCTAGCCCTTCACCTCCATCAGGTTGGGCAGAGGACTTTCACCTCCAAACTGTTGAACATGCCCAGCACACAACTAAACCGCTTCGCGGTATTCATCTTCGTACCGGTTGATGCCCGTCATACCCGTCGGCGTGACGGGCGCGAGGTCCTGAAACACTGGAGTCGGTCGTTGTTCGCGCAATGACCAATTCCATTTTCGGAAGGAGCTACACATGACACCTCTTCGTCAACGCATGATCGAAGACATGCAAGTGCGTAATCTCGCGTCCGCCACTCAGCGCAACTACGTCCATTATGTGGCGGAGTTTGCCAAATATTTCGGCCACAGCCCCGAGCTACTCGACGCCGAAGCCATCCACCAATATGTGCTTTACCTGCTGAACGAGCGAAAACTCTCGCCCGAAGCCACCAACCAGTGTGTTTCCGCCCTGAAGTTTCTTTATCTCCGTACTTTGGAAATGCCCTGGACGGATGAATATTTTCCACGCGCCAAGCGTCCCTCTAAACTGCCCGTCGTTCTCAGCCATGAAGAGCTGCTGCTGTTCTTCGATCACATCCCCGGCTTAAAAAACCGCGCGGCGCTGATGACCTGTTATGGCGCCGGTCTGCGCATCTCTGAAGCCGTTGCGCTCAAGGTGAACGATATCGATTCCAAGCGCATGCTGATTCGCGTCGAACAGGGCAAAGGAGGCAAAGACCGGTACGCCATGCTATCGCCTCGTCTGCGGGACGTGCTGCGCCGTTACTGGCGCGCGTATCGTCCCCCGTATTTCCTGTTCCCTTCCTGGAAGCAAGACCGGCACATGAGCACCACCTCCCTCCAACTGGCTTGCCGGGAAGCGGCCGCCCGTTCCGGCTTGCGGAAGAGAGTCACGGTACACACTTTGCGCCACAGCTTCGCCACTCACTTGCTGGAGAACGGCACCGACCTGCGTATCATCCAAGTGTTGCTGGGCCATAGCCAGATCGACACCACCACTCGTTACACCAGGGTTTCGCCGCAAGTGGTGGCCGCGACCATGAGCCCACTCGACCGGCTGGAGCGCCCGCCGGCTCAGCCCAAGCGCAAGCCCAAATCCTAAGCGTCGATGCCACGGCCGGCGCTCGAGCTGGCCAACATCTTTCGACTGCACGGCCCCGTCTACCGGCAGGCTCATAACTTACCCTTGCATCACCTCCAGCTGATGCAAGCCATTGAAACCTGCCGGACAGCGGCCCTGGGCGGGCACGTCGAACAATGCGGCCAGTGCGATTTCACGCGTATTTCCTACAACTCCTGCCGCAACCGCCATTGCCCAAAATGCCAATCCCTGGCGCGGGCTAAATGGCTGGAGCAGAGGAAGGCGGAGCTGTTGCCGGTCGAGTACTTCCACGTGGTCTTCACGCTGCCGGAGCAGATCGCCGCCATCGCCTTCCAGAATAAATCTGTCGTTTACAAAATACTGTTTCAGGCCACCGCCGAGACGCTACTCACCATCGCACGCGATCCCAAGCACCTTGGCGCCGAGATTGGCTTCTTCTGCGTGCTGCACACGTGGGGACAGAACCTGCATCATCACCCCCACCTGCACTGTGTGATTCCAGGCGGCGGAGTATCCCCCGATCACGAGCGCTGGATTGCTTGTCGCCCCGGATTCTTTTTGCCGGTGCGCGTGCTATCGCGCTTATTCCGCCGTCTGTTTCTCGAACAGTTGGAAAAAGCGTACCGCGCCGGCCAACTCCAGTTCTACTCCGATCTAAAGCCATTGCAAGATCCGCCCGCGTTTGCGCGCTATCTGCATCCGCTGCATGAAGCCGAATGGGTGGTCTACGCTAAGCCGCCCTTTGGCGGAGCAGAGCACGTGTTGGAATACCTGGGCCGCTATACACACCGCGTCGCGATCTCCAATCAACGGCTGGTTGGCATGCAAGATGGCGAGATCACCTTCCGCTGGAAAGACTACAAGCATGAGCAGCAGACCAAAACGATGACGCTCTCTGCCGCTGAGTTCATCCGCCGCTTCCTGTCGCATGCGCTACCGCCGGGTTTTCAACGCATCCGGTATTACGGCTTATTCGCCAGTGTCCATCGGCGCGCTGCCTTGGCGCTGTGCCGCAGACTGCTGCTGGCGCCTGTCTCCGACTTGCTGCCGCGCCCCGCTCAAGACTATAGGGATTTATACGAGGCGCTCACCGGAATCTCTCTGCACCGCTGTCCGAAATGCGGCGTTGGCGAGATGATCATTATCGAAGTTTTGGCGCGCCAGTCGAGCCCCCTTCCCACCCTGCTGGATACGTCTTAAATGTCAATGCTGCAACAGCCCGACTCTCGCCCGCACTGCCCTACACGCAGGGCTAACCCCAGGTGTGTTGAGCGGTGCGCTGGCACACTCCAAGCAGTCCGCGCCAGAGCTTTTCAACCGATGTTGCCAGTCCAAAAAAACGAGTGCACGACTGAACTGGCACACAAAACGAACGCTCTGGCCGACAAGCCATCCGCCTCCACCAGCTTTTCACAAGCTCCTCGGCATTCAATCCCCATAGCACGCCTGTCCGTTGCGGTTTAGTTCACCGGGCGGTTGCATCAGCATGCGGTTTGAAAACTCGTTCAATGCAAAGCATTTTCCGGCCGCACGCTGAAGCAACCTTATACGTTCACAACAATTTGTGGTCTTTATTAGTTGCTTTTACTTGCACTTACAATAGTGGCGACATTGCACGCGCTCATGTGTACATTAGCCTGGAGCCGTAAGGTGATGATCGGCAAGCGTCTTCTTGCTGATTCTGAAAGAGTGGTAACTCTGGTACAAATCACAGACAAAGAGCCACTGTAAATCTTCGCATTCTGGAGATGGCGATTCCAGAGCGTGGCACTGGTAACCAAGGAACTTATGAAACTTTTGTTTTGCATTATGTATGGCTGGGTCTCCGTTGTGACTTGGGCCCAATCTAGTGCGGCATCTCCGCTGGATTCGCGGACAATAAACAACCTTCTAACACCTGCACCGGAGCTGATTGCCACCGTCGAGATGACGCTCAGCAAACAGCCATCTAAAGTCTTCGAGGCCGCACTTGGGTCAAAGTTGCAGGGCGTCTCAGGCTACGCAGTTAGGTTTTGCAACCCGAGCTTCTCGCCAGCCATCATTTCTGGCGGTATGGCGGCCCAGGCAATCGAGAAAGAAGGGTTAGCTGTGATTGCAATCGAACTGGCCACGATTGCCGCACGCTCAGCTCGTACTCACAGCAATTTGTATACCGTAGCGAAGTGGACCACCAATGCAGCGTATTACGCCAGTCTTGCCACAAACGGCTTCGTCCCGACATCATCAATAGCGGCCCGAGTCATTCCGTTAGTGATAGCCCACGAAGCCTCTTTGGCCAAGTAAATGCTGGAAAAAGAGCTGCCTGACCCCGCCGTACGGTTCAAAGGCCTAGCCCTCACGGACCAAGACATTCTCGTACCGGCAGAAGGTTGCAAGACACTGCTGTTTATGGGCACTGACCTGCCAGGGTTCGTATCGATGTCAACAGTTCTTCAGGTGCGAAGGCGGGGCCCTCAATGAAGTTGCGGAAACCGGACAACCGTTGGACACATTGGACACGGCTGATGGGTTCAGGGCTGTTTCAACTAAATGCAACCGACCCTAAAATGTCCTCTCGGCACTCAGATCCGTTACAATTTCGCCTGCGCTTGGCTTCTGACAACAGGACCGTGCAGCTTTGCATCCAACAATGAGCGATAACAAACTACCAATCGGCGCGTATGTATTCGACGTGTTTATGAGCTACAAACGGTCGCATCCTTCCGGTACTTGGGTTAGAGAGCGCCTTTATAAGGATTTCACCGGCTATCTCGGCGAAGAACTGGGGCGAGATGCGAGGGTGTTTTTCGATCAGAGAGACATTCAAGCTGGCGAGCATTGGGTCACGAAGCTCGATTGGGCCCTAAACGTGTCCAAGGTGCTGGTTGCAGTCTGCTCAGCCCGATATTTCTTTGACTCAGAATATTGTCGTAAAGAGTGGTATTCATTTGGAGAACTGGAAGTAGACGGAAAGATCTTAATCGGCCGCGGGTTCCAATTCGTTATAACGACGGAAACGCCTTTCCGATCGAAGCTAGTGAGATACAGCAGTCTGATTTTTCGGAATGTAACTATCTCATCGAGGCTTTCTATAAGAACGATGTTAGGGCTATTAACTACGAGGAGAACGTCAGGGCTCTTGCTAAAGCCGTCGCGATTGCGATAGATAGAGCTCCACTGTACACAGCAGCGTTTACCGTTGCACAACCTGCTGCCCGGCCGGCCCCCGAGTTGAGGCAATCACGTCTATGACCGCTGCATCGCTTATCAAACCGGGACAGAGTATTAACTTGGCCCATACTCCGGGCCTGGTATGTGCATTTTACTCTTATAAGGGCGGAGTTGGCCGCACGATGGCGATGGCCAACGTCTGTGCGTTGCTCGCATTGAAATACCGTGTTCTGATCATTGATTTCGACTTAGAGTCACCCGGTCTTGAACGATACTTCGCGCGAAAACCGGCACGTATGTCTGGGTCTCGGCGTGAAATCTGCGGCCTTCTAGACGTGATTGAGAGCTACCGTGACGGACATCCTCTGGATTGGCATGACTGTCTCTTGGAAGTTTCGCCTTCAGGTGGATCTGAACGCATTCGACTCATTACTGCGGGCCGCGAATCGGACAAGTTCTTAGGACGGGTCCAAGGACTTGAATGGTCCAGGTTGTTCAACGAACATCATATCGGCTGGTATTTTGAAGAGCTTCGGACACAATGGATGAACGAATTTGACTTCGTTCTAATTGACAGTCCAAACGGCATAACTGACCTTGGGAGTATCTGCACAATTCATTTGGCCGATGTGCTGATCCTGTTTTGCACTACAAACGCCCAGAGTCTGGACGGGATTGTTGACGTAATGAAGCGAGCGAAGCGCGGCCAATCGGAATCGATGCTGGACCGAGGCCAACTGGTGGGCATTCCGATTCTAGCTCGCGAGGACAGTCGAGCAGAATACCGTCAGTCGTTGAAGTGGCGAAAGACTTCTGCCCAGAAGCTGTCATTTATCTACGACGATTGGCTTCCTAAAGGAGTAAAGGCGAGTGATGTTCTGCAAAAGCTCAGGATTCCTTACATTCCGTATTGGAGTGTGTGCGAGCAGCTCGCTGTCGTTCAAGAGGGAACTGAAGATCCCCAAAGCTTAGGCTTTGCCTACAACTTGCTCGCGCGCTTAATCGAGCATCGACTGGATTGGGAACAGGCGATTTGCCTAGGTACAACTCGTAAGCACGAACGATCCGCCGAGGCTGTGTACACTTTGCACCGTCCTACCCCGGATCGGGGCATGTGGAGCGGTAATGACAAATCAAAGTTTTAGTTCGCTAGCGGGCAAGAGCAATCCTAGCGACCAACCGGGGTACCAGCCGGACTCTCAATCGGATGACAGGCCAAACGACAATCTCGCTCGGAGGTGCGTCCAAGAATAGGACGGCACCGTTCACTGCTCAGCGTGCACGATTGTGCCACTGCACATCCCCTCGGAGCTACCTGTTTGCCACAACGCTCGGTGGGTTGAGTTCAAATACGTCGAAATGCAGTCGACGGCGGTCCGGTTCCGGTTGGGCGTCCATACCCCCGGTTAACCAAGGCCATATCGAGGGCAGGCAAAGTGCAATCGCGACAATGTTATCAACGGCGTTGCTCGTAACGTCATTTTCGCTCACGCCTTACATGAGCTAGGGCGGGCCTAAGTAGGAATATTGCAGAGAGCCCAGTCCACATTCCGGGACTTCTCCAATAGTGAGTGAAATTTAAGTTGAAAATAACAACTTTGCCCGGTGTGAATGTTCTTACCGCCATAGCCTCGAAGCTGGAATCATCTGAACTTAAGTGGTCCTTACCGTCGCTGGCGTTGCAAGACTACCAAGCCACAGGACTAACCGCTCTAGAACGAGAAAGTCTGATTGTGGAGTATCTACCGCATGTCAGAATGATTGCACGTCGGATTCGTCAGCGATTACCGGAAAGCGTAAGCCTGGATGACCTGATCTCAACGGGCACTCTGGGGTTAATTGCTGCAGTAGACCGTTTCGATCCCACCCTCAATGTCAAGCTGAAAACCTACGCTGAATATAAGATTCGAGGGGCAATACTCGACAACCTGCGGGGGCTGGACTGGGCGTCAAGGCAGCAACGCAAAATAGCCAAGCAGATTCAATTTGCCACTCTTATCATAGAGCAGCGGATTCATAGAAGGGCTACGGAAGAGGAGATTTCAGCCGAACTGAAAATGTCACTGGAGCAATACCACAGGTGGCTAGTCCAGATTCAGGGAGTCAACCTGGGCAGCCTGGAATGCGCATTCACGGACGATGAAAGCGATAAACTGCTGAACTACATCTCCGATGACGAAGAGAATTGGCCATCGCGGCTGGCTGAGAAGAACGAACTTCAAAAGCAACTCGCGGATGCTATTGAAGAAATCCCTCCGACCGAGCGCATCGTTATTACCCGGTACTACCACGAGGAGCTTACATTACGTGAGATCGCGAAGATCATGAACCTACACGAATCAAGAGTGTCACAACTGAAATCTAAGGCAATCTTGCGACTCCGATCTAGTCTCAAAAAAGCCGGCCAGTTCAAAAAAGACCGGGAACGCATGTGCACGCTCGCGCTGGTTCTGCAGGCCGGCGAGGCTCCGGTACATGCTCCCATTGGCCGTCTATGATGCTGTCTACTCCTGCCGGGGCATGTCTTTTCCTCATCCTG
>JBBSFW010000199.1:0-6860 GCA_038254805.1 Terriglobales bacterium | reverse complement strand
TGATCCGGTTGGTAGGAGCGGTAGCCTTTTGCCATGAAACATTATCACCCCATTTTGTTCCCTACGTTCCACGAATCTCACCTGCCTGCATGCTTTTTTCTCGGACAGGCTCCTAGAGTGCTGACGAAAACTTCTGGCCGGGTACGGTCCGCTCCGTACCCAAAACGCTTGGGGCAGTTGTGCCGTACCAGCTTGTCTCACTGAACCTTGGCCAATCAGACAGTCCCCAACGTCAACGATACGGTTCGCGGCATTTCGAGTGTGCCCGACTCGGCTCCATTCATGGAGCCTATTGTCTCAAGCTTGCGCGTACTGATCAACGCTTTTGCGCCAGAAATGGCGCTTCGGTGGCGGGGCGTTCTTAGCCGCCCCAACCATTCCGACCGCTGAGTCGGACTCCTTTTCGACCCGATCATCTCTTCCTAGTGCTGAAATCGTAAAAGCCCGGGCATCAAACGCCACGAAATGTGAGATAACATGCTAACGGATCAGCGGCAAATAGGCCGGGACTGCCATCTTCCACTCTTCAAAACGTGAACCGAAACGGCCCCGCAGCAGACCATCTTCCACGTGAACACGGACCTCAATCCCCGCAAGGAAGAGCGCAATTCCGATCGGCCACCAGGGAAGCCTTCCCAACAGGAGGGCGCTCATGATGTTCATCGCGAACATGGAGGCATAGATGGGATGCCGGACGATCTGGTACGGCCCCGACGTGACAAGCTCATGGTCGTTGTTTATCGCGGCTTTCACTTGCCATTGCTTTCCCAGGTGGCGAATGCCGCTCGATGCGAGCCAAATCCCGACCAGTCCGAAAGCGGCGCCGGCGAATATCCGCCATAGGGGTATTGGCTGGGCCCAAAATGTCCGGGCCGGCAGGAAAATTGCCCAGTAGCCGAGTGTCTGGAGAGCGATTCCCCAGCGGAAGTTCGGGGCAGTCTTTATGGGCGTGCTCTTTTGTTTGGGCCGGAATAGCACAAACTGCAGCATCCACAGGATCCACAACCCAAACACATACCAGATAGGCGTCTCCATTTTTTCAGCACCTCATTCCGTCAAAATCCCATACGCTTCAGGCTGTCGAGCACCGCTGAACGGGATAGTAGCGCCTCATTGTGATTACGGCATCTCTGGGCACAACCACCAACTCCAGATTCGCGGCGTTTTCTGA
The DNA here is from genome assembly GCA_038254805.1 of Terriglobales bacterium. GTDB lineage: Bacteria > Acidobacteriota > Terriglobia > Terriglobales > Acidobacteriaceae > Gp1-AA145. The sequence goes on along the minus strand of JBBSFW010000199.1, from coordinate 5,689 downwards.
CCGTTTCCCTGTCACCTTTCAACACGCAGACCAGCAGAGAAACCTGTCACAGCAGGAAATTTTTTTGCGGATTTCGGTTGGGAGTGTCGCCGAACCCTCCGCCTGCGTCAACTGATGCTATACTCGCCCCTGTTCAGATGTCCTCGCCCCGCGATGATGTAACGCGATTGCTCCACCGTTGGGCTCACGGCGATCGGGGAGCGCTCGACGAGCTTATGCCTCTGATTTACAGGGAATTGCATAAGTTGGCCAAGCGCCAAATGACACAGCAGGAGCCCGGCCATACGCTACAAACCACAGCCATAATCCATGAAGCGTATTTGAGGTTGGGAGGCAGCTCAGATAAGGATTGGGAGAATCGGGCTCACTTCTTCGGAGTTGCAGCAAAGGCCATGCGGCATGTGTTGGTCGATTATGCGCGCACGCGGCGGGCTGCCAAACGCGGCGGGGACGTCCGGATCGAGCAACTCGATGACGGTGCGGATGTTGGCGAAGCGCGATCTGCCGAAATGATGGCTCTGGACGACGCGCTAACCTCGCTCGCAGGTCAATACCCGCGTCACGCCGAAGTGATCGAACTTCGCTATTTCGGGGGACTCAGCGTGGAAGAGACGGCACGGACGCTCAAGCTATCGCCCGAGACCGTAGCTCGCGACTGGCGATTTGCCAAAGCCTTTCTGCGTAGCGAGCTAAACCTTGGCATAAATGGTTGAGAAAACGTAAATGCCCCATAACGTGAAAAGAGCAGAGCAAACAGCTTGTGGCAGAGGTTAGCCGTCTCGCGATGATTTCAATGGATCCCGTATACTCTTGAAAGCTTCATGGCCCACGAAACACGGCACCAGCTCGCTGAAATGTTTGCTCTTGCGAGTGAGCTTCCCGCCGCCGATCGAGCCATCTACCTCGACCGCGAATGTGCCGGTAAGCCCGACTTGCGCCGGCGGATTGAGGACCTTCTCGTACACGACCAAGCCCAGGACGATCTCCTGGAACGTCCGGCTTGGGAAGGTATAACCATTGAAACCAGGGACGATGAAGGTGCACTTCCGAGGTCCAACAGTCTCGAGCCACTCCTGGGTCAAGGCGCTTTGGGCCAGATGTTTCGAACCCGGCACACGAGGCTAGAATCCTTACCTGGGTCCATTCTGGATCAGAAATATCGAATCGAACGGCAGCTCGGCAAAGGCGCGATGGGTGCAGTTTTTCAGGCCGTCCATCTTGGGACTACGCGGACGGTCGCCCTTAAGGTCATCGTCCCAAAGCTGGCGGAGCACGCCGAGTTTTCGCTGCATTTTAAGCGAGAGGCGGAGGCGGCGGGACGGCTTCGCCACATCAATGTAGTTAACGTGACCGATTTCGGCGTTACGTGCCTACATGATACTGAACTGGCTTACCTGGTGATGGAATACCTCGATGGAGAAACGCTGTCCTCCTATTTGAAATCCGAACCACGGCCATTGTTCAATTTCATTTTGGATGTCATCGAGCAGGCTGCGTTGGCGCTCGATGCCGAGCACGAAGTCGGGGTGGTGCATCGCGATCTCAAGCCGAGCAATATCTGGCTCGAACCCAATCATCGCGGCGGTTACAACGTGAAAGTGCTGGACTTCGGCATTGCCAAGATTACGGGTCAAGTAGATTCTATCCGTCGCGCTGCCACCGGCTCCGAAGTGACGCCGGCCGTCATGACAAGATCCAGTCTTACAATGACGATGTCAACTGACCCGGAGCCGCCGTCGACAGAATTATTGGCCGGCTCCTCGAGCCTGACGACTAGCGTGGGGACATTGCTCGGCACTCCTGCCTACATGGCTCCCGAGCAATGTCAGGGCCTCGCCGTCGACGGGCGCGCGGATATTTACAGCCTGGCTGTGATCGCCTACGAAATGTTGTGCTGCCGCCTGCCTTTCCAGTCTGAGGACTTCGCGCAATTGGTCCAGATGCACGTCCATGACGCGCCGAAGCCGCCACACGAACGCGATTCTTCGGTGCCTGGTGCTTTGTCCGATATCGTATTGAACGGCCTAGAGAAGGATCCGGCCCACCGGCCGCCGTCGGCAGGCGCGTTCGCCACTAAGTTGCGCGCAGTAACCGAGGGCGAGCTAACGTTGCTGCGAAAGTCTAGATGTATTTCACACGCACACCAACTATTTCCTGCCTCTCCTGATCATGTGCCTGCTGCCCGTGCCGGCATTGCTCGTCCCGCTTCGCTGGCTCGCCCGTGTCGCCTTTGCAGCGAAGCTTGCGCCTGCCTGGGTCCTGACCTCAGGGGTTGGCCTGATTTGTGTGGCGCTGATTTTGTTCGCACTCCAGCTCTATAAGGTGGCGTGTTTGCTGGTCCTCGAGAACGCTATGGAGAGCGGCCAAGTCCGCCCCTCGTTGAGATCCATACTGTCCTATCTGGTCCGCGGGCTGCCGGCGATGTTGCGGACACAGTTGCGAAGTATCTTGGATATGCGGCCCGCGTCATTCCGCGACAACCTGCTGTGGCCCGTCATCTGGGCGAAGGAACATCGCACCGGAAAGCAGGCCATCGACCGCTCCCGCGAGTTGTGCCGTACCTTGCCCGAAGCCTCCACAGCGCTGATGGTCCGCCAGTATGCCGCACCGTTAATAGGTTTACTCTGGTTCCCATCGTTTATTCTGGTGCTGGCAAAGGACAGGGATGTGCTGCCAGGTATTTTCAGAGAAGCGCTCTCTGGATCTTCATTGGGTTGGTTCGTCTTTTGTACTCCCCTCATGTACGTTATGTTTTACCTGAATATCGGTTCTGCCTTCTCGTTCCTTTACGGGTCGGCCCTTAGCTGTCGCGGGGAAGGTGGTGAAATTGCTTTTCCGGCATCATCGCGAGCCAGTAGCAGAAACGGATCTGCATTTGCCGTCCGCCCGGCCACGTTTTTGTGGGCGGCCATTCCGATAGCGATGTTAACGGCAATTCTGGTGAAGGCTATTTTCTTAGGATAGGGCCGCCGAGGAGGGAGGTCTTGAGCGACGGCCGCAATGCCGCCGTTCTCGGTTATCTGAACGCGGGTCTGCGCGTGGACACCATCATCCAGTCTGGCTATCCATTGACGATCCAACAGTCGGACAACTTCACCAGCGGGATCGGGTACGGCAAACAACGACCCACCCTCACCGGGCAAAGCTACTTCGGCGCAAGTGTTGGCGACTCCATCGGAAACGTCGGGCAAGGCCAGACGGGATCCATTTCGCGTACAGAGCCATTCCTTTACTCTCGACTTACGACAATTTTATGAAAACGACCACTTCAACCCTCTTTTTCACAGCATTTATGGCTATCACTTTCCCCGTAAAAGCCAGTACAATAATGTTTGCTTTTAGCGCGCCTAATGGAGCGCTTGGCTCTTCCTACACTTATGTGAACAACGGCATAGGTATCACCGCCCGTGGATATACCGGCGTCAATTCCCCCAACATCGCCGGAGCGCCAGTGAGCCTCTACGGCAAAAACGGAGGCGGAGATGAGACCGGCCTCGGCTTAGTAGGGACCGGCGACTTCGAAATCGTCGGTAACGATTTTATTCAACTCGACTTCAGCGATGTCAAGAATAAGATGCTGGACCCGACCGCTCAATTGATGATCGGCAGCGTTCAGACTGATGAGTACTATCGCATCTATGGCTCCAATACAGTCGGCGTGGCCGGCGCCATGCTGGTGGCTAACGGAAGCCTTGACGGCAAGTTCTTCGACATCCCGAAGTTCAACCAATATACCTACTTCAGCATCAGCGCCCCGAAGGGCGAGTCATTGCCGCAGATAGCGGTTGATTTCCATTGACCTAATTTGTGAACGGGGCTGGAATCGAGCGGCCGGACCGTCACGGGTCCTTCGCCGAGATCGTCGATACGCTCGGCAGTTCCCCAACCCGCGAACTCCCAGGTGTTCGCGGCCGCACGGGAGGACCCGCCGGAACGCTTTGCCTGCCATGTCCCCATTAACTCAACAGTATAGTTGCGGAAAACGCTGCTGTGATGCGTAAGGCGAGGACTCGCATTACTTACGGCTACCCGATTCGTTCTGTGGAAGTAAGGGAGGGGGCAACATGACAACTCTGTGTGAGGGAAGGGCATATCGATGCCCGCCGCATCGAGTGCCAGCTTGATTCCTGTCGCAACGCGATCCCTCACGCGAAGCACGTTAGCCTGTTCCGAGCCGACCCAGAAATAGGCTGTCAAATTCACCGAGGACGACGCTAGCTCCTCAACGTATACCCAAGGTCCGGGGTCAAGCAAGACTCCCTCCGTCTTCGAGAGGATCTCATGGATGACGGCGCGGGCTTGTTCGATGGAATCGGGATATCCGATTCCGACGGAGAAGCGCACACGACGCCGGTCGAACGCCGACCTTACCAGAATTTCCTTGGTGTAGACCTCTCCGTTCGGCAGGATCGCTCTTTCGCCATCATAGGTTTTCAAGCGAGTCGAGCGAACATTGATCTCTTCGACGGTCCCTTCAAAGCTACCGGAACGAATCTGATCGCCGACGAGAAACGGTTGGCGCCACAAGATCAGGACGCCAGCCAGAAAATTCTGGAAAATATCCTTGAAGGCAAACCCGATCGCTACAGAGCCCATACCCAGCCCAGCCACGAGATTGCCCGGCGTGAACGCGGGAAAAACAATTACCGCGCCGACAAAGAGTCCCAGGAGCGCAACTAGAGCGCCGCCCAAGCGTCCGAGCAAGTCAGCCAGATTATTGGGGAATCTGGTCCGGTGACCGGCTGTAATAATGATCCGGCGCACCCCACTGGCTGCAATTAGAAACGCCCCGAATACGAGGACCCCTATGACGAGATACGGTAGTTGGGCCAGGAACGAACTCCACATTCCCAGCAAGGAGCGCCACATGATGCCAGCGTCGAAGGACCGGTCAGGTTGGCTTGACCCTCCCTGGAGCCAGAGGAAAGTATTCACGCTACTCTTTTAGTTGGTAAAACCGGCCGGCCCGTTTTGGCGCCAAAAGCGGCGTTACTTCCTGGCGGTGCCTTCCCGCGGCGAGTATTTAGCGAGCTCGCCGATCAGGCGGACTGCGCCAGCCGGATTATGCAGCTTACCCTGCACAATCTGGCGGTTGGTCAGCCTGCGGCCGTAAAGCTCTTTATTATCGTCGAGATCTTCGCGTAAAGTTGCTCCGTCCAGGGATACGCCGGCGAAGACTCCCCTCGACCGGGACCATGAAAGAATTTTCGCGCTCATTTTCGCATCGGTATTGGCGGAACTCGTTCGACCAACCGGACCCGCCGCTACGCTTGCGGATCCTCCCAAGGTAAATTTGCTCTGTAACAAACGGTCCGCGCCGCGCTTATTCATCACAAGCATAATCACGTCCGATTCCGAGGCGCCAATCTGCCATCCAACGCTGCCCCCTTCTATTCTCACGGCGGCGGGCGTCCCCCATCGTCCACGAACGCCATTGCGGCACACGATGAAGCCCTTTCCGTATTTCCCGCCAACGATAAAGGCCCCCTTTTTGACGCCCGGCACAATCACTGCGCAGTATGCGTCGCCGAGCAGATCCTGGGGAATTCCTTTATCGGGAGCGCTCATAACTTCAGTCAAAACATTCGCCGCTTCGTTAAGCCGTTCATTGACATTCTCGGCTAACATAGGCAAGGCTCCGAACACTAACGAGACACTTAGCGCGTTGCACAGTGTATATCTCAAATTT
>JBBSFW010000198.1:0-6881 GCA_038254805.1 Terriglobales bacterium | reverse complement strand
TGAATTGTGGTGCACCGATTACAAAGGCGAGTTCTTGTTAGGCAATCGTAAATACTGCTACCCGCTCATAGTCACCGATCACGCCAGCCGTTTTCTTCTTACCTGTGAGGCGCTTTCCTCGACCAGAGAAAACTACGCTTTTACTGTCGAAAATGCGTGCAGGCTTGGTCTATTTGATCAGCTACGTGACCTATATGGGTCAAATCTCTCAGAGATGGGCGGCGGAAGCCAGGGCCTCGCCTACGAAAATCCGCAGGATTGATGTAACATGTCACATCCAGCAATATCAACGACTTACGGAGGTCAAATGAGGGGCGGAAAGCCTAAGCCAACGCGCTTACACATCAGTGAAGGCGACCCCCAAAAAGTGGGAAAAAAGAAAGCCACTGATCGCAAGAGTCCGGACGCCTGTTTAACGCCTGTTCTCAGGCGTTACGAAAAGTTCAAAGTTTCGCCTTTTTCCGACTTTTTTCAGAGGCCAAAGTTCGGACTTTTCGGTCCCGGCAAGCCTGAATTTTTGCACCCAATTGTACCCAAAGGGTGCTTTTGATTTATGTGTAAGTGACTGATTTGTATGGTGGCCAGGGACGGAGTTGAACCACCGACGCCAGCGCGTCACCCTGAAGCACATGGATCGCGGGCCCGCCCGACAGAAACCGAGACCCTTGTTTCTCTAGCTGTTGAAATTGCCGACGCACTCGGCGCTGCAGACACTCAAGGTATCGTGCATCGAGACATTAAGCCGGCGAACATATTTGTGACCAAGCGTGGCCATGCCAAGATTCTCGACTTCGGTCTGCCGAAAGTGACGGTTCCCCCCACTTCTGCCAGTAACGTCGCCGGAGAGAAAACGCAGTTCCCCCATGAGTCCAAATCCCCTAAAGAAACCGCCAGCCACCGCAACGAACGAAGCAGAAGTTCGAATCCCAGATCCGCCAGCCTGCCCATGAACTCTACCAGGAACGCGGCGGAGGGGAGGGCCACGAGCTCAACAGCACGCTCATGCGACCGTTGAGCACTACGGCCACCTATGGCAGATTGAGAAGGCATTTCGGATTTCCAGGACTGATTTGCGCATCCGGCCGATCTTCCACTAATCTGTAGGGGCAAGGTCAGTTGATCCGCTCCTCGTGACTGAATGCTTGCTCCTGGACTGTCCGCTTCAGCTGGTTGTTCTGGGCGAGAGCATCCACGGCGCGGAAGAACTCGGTATCAAAGCCAACGTTCAGCCCAAGCACCATCACGGCAAGAATCGTCTTCCGCACCAGTTCCCTGAGTCCTGGTACATTAAGATCTTGATTTCGCACCATGCCCGTGCCATGAACAATGTCGCAGCGATTGTGAAAAAAGACTTTGTACTGCCCGAAAATCGCCCTACCCTCAGCATCATCCTTCCCAATCAAGTTCGACAGTCGCGTGCCCACAAGCGTGCTCGAGTCTTTAAGCCCATTCTTGAGCAGGGCTTCTAGACTGATAAACAGGTCAACAACCTGATGCTCAGGTCGCTTCACATTGAAGGAGAAATCGAAGTATTCCAGGGCAATACCGAGGCGATGGACTTGCCGTGTGGACTCCAGGTTGTCTTCGAGGTAATCTCTGAACGCGCAGAAAGCTGGAAGCTCCGCCAGGTCAAGCTTGTAGCAATAATGTCCATGTTCACTGGGCCCGAGTGAGGCAATCGAGGTATCGGGCTCGATGGCATCGCTGCTGATTGCCACTCGAATGGTCTTGCCCTCGTGGGGCATGTCGCCCGTGGCAAGCATCCATCTGCCGCCGTGAGTGAAGATGCCAGGCCTAAACAAGCGAAAAGCCGTGAGCAGGTCCGAGATCCACAACTCGACGCCGCCCCCGATGTACGAGTGAACACTGAAAGATTGTTTTCGACCTCTGGTTTGAAAAAGACAATTGGTTCTGCCACTTCGAACCTGACCCGAAGCATATAGTCGGGTGGGAACGACGTCAGATATTTGTCGAATTCTCCCCAATGCGTAAGCAGCGGCTGCATAGCCGCCAAATCGAATTTTTTAATCTCATCCCACTCAGTTAGCTGCAGCTCTTTCTGGTCCGAGCCGAATCGGTAAAGTGGGGTATAGATCTCGACAAAATGAGATGCTCCGTCCACTGTCGGAATAGCCCGAAGGATCCAGGGTTTCGACCTCAATATCTGTCTCCGTTCATTACTGAGTTTTCCGGCTTGCCGTGCCACGCAACTGTGTCGCGTGGGCTGTGGACAATCGGAGTGGTTTCGAAATTCTACTCTTCAATAGCTCCATTCAGCTGGGTACTGACTGTCCGAGGTCCGCGTACCGTACTGTGTCGAAGATCGGTCGCAGTGGCCTTCGTCCCTTCACTTGGTTGAACTCTGCGCCTTTCGCGCTAAAAATGGCGAATAAAAGGCGAATATGCTACGCTATGACCTGTGGTTCTGCGAACGTGTACAGTTGCGCTGAAGGGGGAAACGGGAACCGGAAAAGAACTCATCGCTCGTGCCATGCTCAGCTGCTGCAGGCTGCATTCTGCGCAGTGATCAGCGCATAGCCCTAATCATGGAGCCTTGCCTTCTCCTGGGCCTTTCCACTGACCTCAATCAACCTGTTTGCAATGTCCTCGATACTGTGACCGCTCTGCGCGGACATCAGGCACCAGAAAAAATCCGCCATGCTGCGTTCAGGGCCGCTGCCCTCCTTTGCGGGCGGTGCATCGCGGACGCAGCGTTCATAGTCGGGCCAGCTGCGCTCTGCTCGGAATTGTTGGAAGTTTTGAGTCGAACCACGGTGGGGGCGGGATCTTTGGGAGCCACTAAGCCGAGGGATTAGCGAATCGGGCGTGGTGATGCGGCCTGGGGCAGCGCAATTGTTTTAGAAGTTTTTGCCGTTCAGGGTTTGTTTTGCTAACGCCTCTTTTTTTCGCGCCAAAAATGGAGGCATGTTGAGTGTCCGCTACGGTGTCCCGTAGGTGACGAATGAGGTCACATTGGGTGATTTCTTATACGCGAGTGCCATTGAAAGTAATTGGGGTTACGCAGCCTGCCGTCCTCGCCGAGAATTCGTAATCGGCAGGTCAGCGGTTCAACTCCGCTCGTCGGCTCCATACTTTTTCAAGAGCTTAACAATCAGTTGACCGCGAACTGCTGCACAACTGCTGCACGAGCTATTTTTGCTTCCACTTGCTTCATGGCATCCGTCACGACTTGGGGTATAGTTTTGATGTAGTTTCTCTGCGTCGTGCTGACATCTTCGTGGCGCAGGATGGCTGGGATTACCTTGTCCGGCACTCCGAGTTCGTGAAGGTTCGTAGCTGGACCGCGACGATATGAGTGCGAGCCTTTCCATTTCATCCCATTTGCCTTGAGAACGTTTGATCACGCGATCAGCGAGGTTGTCCAAATCCAGCGCCCCTCCAATCGAGCTGCACTGGCCACGATGGATTTCCGCGTCCTCAAGTATTTTCCGTTTGGCGGGGCGAAACGTCTGGACGTGGTGGCGAATTCTTCAATTTGTTCAACAGTGCGAACGTTTCCCAGATCAATCCCGTGTTCGGCTCAAGCCTCACTTCGATACCCGGATTCGGGCAACCCGTCGCCGGGACCGTTGCCCGCCAAATCCAGTTTTCCTTGGATTTCGAGTTTTATGAAACAGCTGGCAAGAAGAGGGCGATGAGGGCGCCTGCGAGTCTGGAGGGGAGAATGAGGAATGCTCGGCGATTTTAGAAGAGGTGGCGAAACACGCCCAAAGCAGAAACCGCATCCAAGCTGTGAGGTAAGTCTAGGGACACGATGAAGACAGCCCGGTTATTCCCGATACTGATGTTTGCAGGGATTCTCGTCACTGCGGCCAGCGCAAGTGATGACTTGCTTATCCCCACACAGACTGCCACCAGCCCAGATCTTCTGTCGGCAACCAACACCGCCCAGACCGACGCCCCAAGCGATTCCTCGGGAAGCCAGTCATCGGAAGCGTTAGACCGCCGTGACCGCATCTTTTATCCCGGGAACACGGAGCGGCCTAAACCGCTCTTGCGAAAGTTGTTTCTGAACATTGCGCTCGATCAGGAAGACATATTCACCAGCCCCTTTCACGTAAATCGGCACAATGCTTGGGAGTGGCTGGTGCCTATGGCGGCAACCGGAGCATTGATTGCCAGCGATACCCACATTGCGAATGCTTTTGAAAACAGCCGCGGGCAGGTCCGCTGGGGTGGGCGCATTTCTAATATCGGGGCCTCTTACACGTTGATCCCGCTCGTCGCCGGCTCCTACGTCTATGGAGCATGGCGGGACAATTCCAAAGGCCGCGAAATCGGCGTTCTCGGAACGGAGTCCCTGCTTGACAGCCTGATTGTCGCTGGAGTTTTAAAAGAAGTCTTTCGACGCAATCGTCCGGACGAGAAAAACCCTGGCGATTTTTGGGGCGGAGGAACTTCATTTCCTTCCGGCCACGCCATCCAGATATGGGCGATCGCCTCCTTGCTGGATCACGAGTACAAGCATGTGCGAATCGTCGGCATAACCGCCTACACCCTGGCCGGAATCGTGAGCGCGGCGCGAATCGCGGCACAGAAACATTTCGCTTCGGATGTGGTGGCTGGTGGCACGATGGGCTGTTCATAGGTCGCTACGTGTATGACACGCACATGAGCCATCTCGCGCACAAACATTCGTTACTAATACCGATGATCGTGCCGCAGGTAGATCCGGTACAGCGGAGCTACGCGTTCACACTGGTTTTTCATTCAACTGCGGAAAGATAAAAGTTAAGAGACCATAGGGCGGCTTCACTTTCTTGAATTTTTCTACTGAGAGTTGATGTTATTAAGGGCCCAGATAAAGCTGGAATCAACGCGAGCGTGGACAGGCAAATCCTGAGCCAATGGTAGAGAAGGACAACACCGCGAAAAAGCGCAATCTTCGGGTCGTCCAGTGGCTCAGGATGGCCCGGGCGGTTGCAGTCTGCACATTGTGCAGTCGGGAATTCAAAGCCCCTGGAGGCGCTGCGTCGAATTTCGTGAAGCTCGATGTAGTAATAAACACTCCCTTGCTAGCGCGCTTTCCCGCAAGTGCACCCACAAACTTGTGAATCTCGGGGCGGCCTACCACCCCATCCCAGCGTTTTGCTTGGATGTAAATCACGTCGAGGCCAAGTTTGTCCTCCTTGATTATGCCGTCGATCCCACCGTCCCCACTCTGCCCAATTGCCTTGCCGGCGTCAGATAAAGATCCGCCATAACCCATTGCCAAAAGAAGTTCAACGACCAATCGCTCAAAAAACTGCGGGCTCATTTGCTTGACTGATATCAGAAGCTCCTGCGCTAAATCCTTCCGTATTTTCTGATATCCGATCAAGAGCAGGAACCCAAGGAAAGGAGTTCCAGCGAACAGACGCCGCAAGAGGCATTGGAATACGGGGTCTTGAGGTACCCAAAAAGCGACCGAGCGAAATTAACGTTAAGTTTCTTGAGCAGTTCCGAGGATTTGTCGAGTTCAGGAAGATGGGGAGGGACGCCTCTCTAGTCTCAGTCGCTCAAGTCAAACCGGATTATCCGATTTCAAAGCACCATGTATTGCTGCATGGCAGCCGTGGCACAGCGTAATCAGGTTTTCGTCCGTGTCCTCGCCCGAGTGGCTCCGGAACTGTTGGTGGTGAACTTCAAGATGTGACACCGCCCCACAGACCTGGCATCGCCAGCTGTCTCGCTGCAGGATGGAGTGATGCAGTTCGGTGTACTGTGTGCAGTCCAGCCGCGTCGGGCGAATCTTCGGAAGAGAGCTCATGATGTGCTCGTTACTTCGGCGATAAAAGACTTTTGTCGCTCTGGGTCAAGGAATTTGAAAAATCTCAGCTGTGAATGCAGCAGCAGGTGGGGATTGGCACCGTCGAGACTGGCTCCAGCCAAAAAATCAGCACAGATCATCTCCAGGCAGTAGCCGCGCGATTTATCCGTTCCCAGCATCAGAGCCGCCGTCTCGATTGCCTGCTCGACCACCGGAATCTGGCTCTTGTACAACTTGAAATAAACGATCTCCGCTGGTTCTGAGTCCTTTCCGGTTAGCTCCTTCTCCACCTCGCGCCGGAACTCTTCTTTGGGCAGGACCCGGGCTCGGTGCAACCAGGTTGCACAATCGAACTCCTGCCCGTCTCTTCTTCGGGCCAACTTCGCCAGTTCCAGCCCCTTGGTCCAGCCCACCTGCTTCAGCTCACGCTTCACCGGCGCCGGCAGATGCTCGTGGATGGACATCAGGTAATAGGCTTTACGTCTCGATTCTGGGAAACGCCGCTCCAGGAACTCGTCGAAGGACTTCAGCTTCTCCACCCGCCAGTACTGCCCCGCACGCACTTCGCACAGATATCTTCCCAGCTCCACGAAGCGGGTATCTTTCTCGGCTTCCTTGCGCTGCTCCCAGGCTGTTAGTGGCATTCTAAAAATCCCCGGAAGTGGCGCATGAAAAATCCCCAGTTGAGGGCCGAGCGGCGGCATCCTGATCCGGGAGGATCGGGATGCTGCGACTGGAGGGATTTATGGAGATACAGAAGCTGCATCACGACGGATTGAGCGTGAGCGAGATTGGCCGCCATTTGGACATCGACCGCAAGACGGTGCGGAAGTATTTGCGACAGGTGCCGCGTGAGTACCGGCGACCGGCGAAGAGTTGGAAGGTCGATGCTTACCGTAGCTATTTGCGGGAACGTTGGGAGCAGGGGGTGCATAACGCCAGCCGCCTGTTCCGGAGATCCAGAAGCGCGGCTATTCGGGCGGCCTCACGCAAGTGAAGAAGGTGGTGCGCCCGTGGCGGAGCGAGGGCCAGGAACGGGCTTTTGTGCGTTTCGAGACGGCGCCGGGCGAGCAGGCGCAGATGGACTGGGGCCACTTCGGCAACTGGGAGG
>JBBSFW010000197.1:0-6893 GCA_038254805.1 Terriglobales bacterium | reverse complement strand
TCGATGTGGACTTCCACTTCATCGGCTTCGGGCAACACCGCGACGGTCACGGTGGATGTATGGACGCGGCCCTGCTGTTCCGTGGAGGGCACGCGTTGGACGCGATGGACACCGCTTTCATATTTGAGCTGGCTGTAGACGCGGTTCCCGGAGATCATCGCGATCACTTCGTTCATGCCGCCTACCGAAGACTCGCTGGATGAAATGATCTCTACTTTCCACCGCCGCGTTTCCGCGTAGCGCAAGTACATGCGGAAGAGTTCACCGGCAAAGAGCGAGGCTTCGTCGCCGCCGGTGCCTTTGCGGATTTCGAGGATGACATTCTTTTCGTCGTTAGGATCCTTAGGCAGAAGCAAGAACTTGATCTCGTCTTCGATTCTGGCCATTTCAGGCTCGACGCGCGCGATGTCGTCGCGAGCCATCTGCTGGATCTCCGGGTCGTCCTCGGCCAGCATTTGACGCGCGCCTTCGAGGTCGGCATTAAACTTCTTCCAGTCGCGATACTTGCTGACAACCTCTCCTAACTCGCTCTGCTCTCTAGAGACTTTGCGGTAGGTGTCGTTATCGTTGATGATTTGCGGATCGGTCATCTGGCGCGTCAGGTCTTCAAAGCGCGCCTCGATACCGTCCAGCCGTTGGACGTATTGCATGGAGATTTGTTAGGCGATGACTAGCTCGCCGCCTTGTTGCTTTTCAAGCTTCATCGCACCCTCAAGCGCGTGAATTGCAATCGCCGTCTGATCGTCTGTCGGTGGTTGCGTAGTGATCTTCTGAAGCCACAGGCCAGGACGCGTGAGCGCGGCCATCAGGCTGCTGCGGCGCTTCGCGGCAAATCGGATGAGCTCATAGCTGAGTCCGGCAATGACGGGCAGCAGCACAATTCGCGCCGCCAGCTTTGCCGTGAAGCTGTCGAACGGCAACAGCATGTATACCAGCGTCGAAAGGGCCATTACGACCAGAAGGAAGCTGGTGCCGCAGCGCGGGTGCAGCGTGGTGAATGATTGCGCGTTTTCTACATTCACCGCCTCACCGGATTCGAAGTTGAAGACGACTTTGTGTTCGGCTCCGTGATATTCAAACACGCGGTGAATATCTTTCCATCTGGAAATCATGTAAAGGAAGCCAATGAATATCGCCATGCGGATGACGCCGTCCACCAGGTTGAATGGAATACGGCCGTGCAGGACGGGGAATACTTTTTGGAGTGCGGTCGCCAGGTAGAGCGGAACCAATTTGTACATAACGACAAAGAACACGAATGAGAAGATCATGTTCAGGGTCATCATCCAGGACGAGATCTCTTCCGGCTTTTCGCCCGAGCCTTCGTCGATTGCGGCGTTGACGGAGAACTTGAGCGCTTTCACGCCCAGCCACATGGCTTGTCCAAGCGTGCCGACCCCACGGAAGATAGGCAGCTTGAAGATGGGATACTTTTCCGATACTTTGGGCAGCGGACTTTCTTCGGTGACAATTTCGCCGTTCGCCTTCCGGACCGCGACGCAATAGCTGTGCGGGGCGCGCATCATCACGCCTTCCATTACGGCCTGGCCACCGACGAGCGTTTCCTCGCCGCTCTCCAGCACCGGCAGAAGCTGCGAGTACGCCGCAAGCCGGATGAAGCTCTTAAGTGACAAATTTATTGAAACTCCTACAGCTTTATTATAGCGCGGGATTGGCGAATCGGGCTTTCAATCGGCAGGCCGCGTGAAAGGGGCTTTGAGAAAATCCTGATTCTCTACAGGCCACTAGCGGACGGAAATCCTGCGAATCCGTTCATGGCTTACGAAGCTTACAAACGTTCTGGCGGCGCGAAGGGTTGGAGTGAAAGTTCGGTGACAATCTCACCAGTGTCATTACGTGACGAGGGATTCAAACTGCCGCAGCCAGGCATAAAATGTCGGCAACCGCTTGAGCATTTGCCATTGGGCAAACCGACCCACTACCGATCCTGCGATGCAAGATCCTCCTATCCTGCGTTCACAGCAGCCGATCGACGGAGATGATTCATCCGACCGGCCCACGCCCGTGGGAATTGAAACCACCCCAAGGAATAAAGACGTATAAGTTGAGCATGATCAAACTTGTCTACGCGTCACACCCTCTGTTACCGTAAACCCTTTTTAGCCTGGACTCCAGCGGCAAAACGGGCGACCTCGACTATGAAGCGCTCGTGGGTGCCTTCCCCGATTTTTTCCTTCTCATCGAACGCTTCCACTTTGAACACCACGCAGCGGCCGTTCACAGACAGGACTTCGGCATAGAAGCGGGCTTGCATTCCTAAGGGAGTGGCGGCCAGATGCGCGATATTTACCTGAGTCCCAACCGTATCCTGTCCATCTAACAGGAAGGGTTTGACTGTATCCCTGGCAGTGATTTCCATGTGCAGGATAAGCCAGGGGGTTCCGAGGACGCGGGCCTGCTCCGGTCCGAGGAACGAAATGGCAGTATCGGTGGTCACAAGAATCCGGCTTTCACCGCGGGTGCCGACTGGGATTGAGTCCATAGGCGACTATGATATCCTGGATGAATTATTAAGGGGCTTTCATTGCGGTTATTTGGCGTCATCGTTCTAATACTCGTTGGACTGCAGGCTGGCGTCCGGGCCGAGCCCGACAACAAACGCGAAATTGGCGAAGACATCGTTGAGAAGTACCTGAATTCCACGCAAGTCCAGGAAGAATCGCTCCGGGGGATGCAAATGCAGGTAGAGATCAGCGCGGATCTCCCTAAGTTGCACAAAGCGGGCACGATGAGCGCCCTCCGGATGATTTCCCGGCTGGGCAAGATCAGCTACAAGATGCTTGGTTTCAGTGGCGACGACACTGTTAAAAAAGACGTAATCGCCCGGTATCTGACAGCGGAAACACAAGGCCAAAAAGATAACTCCGAATATGCCATTACGCCAGCCAATTATCATTTTAAGTATAAGGGGTCTATTGAACAGGGCAGGACGCGGACGTATCTGTTCGATTTGAAACCCCGCAAAAAGCGAGTGGGTCTTTTTAAGGGCGAGCTTTGGCTGGACGCGAAGACTTACATGCCGGTCCGGGAGCAGGGCGAGTTCGTGAAGTCGCCTTCTGTGTTCTTGAAAAAGATCGAGTTTGTCCGTAACTACGAGATCCAAAATGGGGTCGCTATCCCGAAGCACATCGAAAGCAAACTGAATACACGCATTGCAGGAGTCGCCGAAATCAATATCGACTTCACCAATTTTAAGAAGCTGGATCCGGACGAAGCGGAAGAGCAAGCGCGCGCGGGACATTGACGGGCCAGCAGTCACCATTCAACCCGGCATTTCTCACTTTCCCTAAGTCTCTGTTGTGTTTAGCAGCTAAGTACCGTAAGCTCAAGAGAGTTTCATGAGAACGCTTTTTCTGAATCCACCTTCTTTTGAAGGTTTTGACGGCGGTGCGGGTTCGCGCTGGCCAGCATCCCGTGAAATCGAGTCGTACTGGTATCCGGTTTGGCTTTGTTACCCCGCAGGAATGTTGCCAGACAGCAAAGTGGTGGACGCGCCGCCGCATAAGATTTCTATCGAACAAACAGTTGCGATGGCGGCGGATTTTGAATTTCTTGTGCTTTTCACTTCGACTCCCGGCTTTCACGTGGATGTGAAAATCGCAGGGATGATGAAGGACGTCAATCCGAAACTCAAAGTGGCCTTCGTTGGACCACCGGTAACAGTAGAGCCGGAAAAAGCGTTGCAAGAAACCGCGATTGACTTCGTGGTCCGCCGCGAGTTTGACCACCAGATTGCCGCATTCGCCAAAGGCACACCGCTTGAGGAACTGCCGGGGGTGAGCTTCCGGAAGAACGGCGGCTTCGTACATAACCCGGAGAGCGGATTTATTGAGAATCTGGATGAGCTCCCGTGGGTGTCAAAAGTCTATAAGCGGGATCTCGACTTCCGGCGTTACAACGTTCCGTTTCTGCTGAATCCCTTTATTTCGTTCTACACTTCGCGTGGCTGCCCGGCGATGTGTACGTTCTGCCTCTGGCCGCAGACGCACTCAGGGCATCGTTGGAGATTACGGTCATCCACGGACATCGCAAACGAATGCCGGTATGTCTTGGAGAATTTTCCCGGCTTGAAAGAGATCTTCTTCGATGACGATACGTTTAATTATCAGAAGGCGCGCACGATTGAGTTGTGCGGCAAGCTGAAGGCTTTGAATTTTACATGGTCATGCACGTCCAGGGTGACGACGGACTACGACACATTGAAAGCGATGAAAGATGCCGGTTGCAGGCTGTTGATTGTCGGTTATGAATCAGGCGACCAGCAAATCCTGAAGAACATCAAAAAAGGCGCCACGCTGGATATGGCCGAGCGGTTCACAGCTAACTGCAGGAAGTTGGGTTTGGTGGTCCACGGCGACTTCATCGTCGGTTTGCCAGGGGAGACGCGGGAAACGCTGCGAAATAGCATCGATTTCGCCAAGAAGATCGATGTCGAAACCATTCAGGTTTCGATCGCACATCCTTACCCCGGCACCGAGTTTTACGATTATGTAAAGAAGAACAACCTGATCACGATTGACTCTATGACGGATGAGAGCGGGCACCAATTGCCGAACGTCATTTATCCGGGTCTGAACCGCGGTGAACTGGTGGAATGGGTGGAGAAGTTTTACAGTGAATACTACTTCCGCCCGAAAGCGGCCTGGCGCGTTGTTCGCAAGGCCATTGTCAACGGAGACAGCAAGCGCCTGTACAAAGAAGCCCGTGAATATATGAACCTTCGCTCGAAGCGCAAGAAGTTTGTAGCCGAGCAGAAAGAAGCGAACCTGATAGCGGCTGGCGCTCCCGATTCGCCTAGCGTATGAACGCCATGCCATTGAAGACGCGTATTCTGACGCTAATTGTTATTTTGAGCAACGTGTTGGGCAACTTTTCGCTCAGCTTAGGCATGAAGGCACAAGCGGTTGCCGAGGCGGGTGGATTCATGGTTTACGTGCGTGCATTTTTCAGTCCCATGGTGTTACTGGGCGTTTCCCTGCTAATTATCTGGTTACTCTCGCGCATGGCTTTGATGAGCTGGGCGGACCTGAGCTTTGTTCTTCCCGTCACATCCATTGGGTACGTGATTTCGGCGCTGATGGGAAAATTCTTCCTCGCGGAGCAGATTTCCGGCAAACGATGGGCTGGCACACTACTGATTGTGGCCGGCACTTTACTGGTCAGTCTTACGCCATCGCGCACCGCGAACCAAACCGTATGAAGCCCTGGTTCCTGATAGGTCTGATTGTCGCCAGTACAACCATCGGCGACATTTTGCAAAGCCTGGAAATGAAACGGCACGGGGCAATTGAAGATTTTCGCCCGAGCGGGATTTGGGCCAAGTTGGTCGACTTCGCCACGCGCCCGTTCTTGATTTGGGCCATTTTCTGCATGGCGATCTCTTTCTTTTCATTCATGCTTCTGCTCTCCATCGCGGATTTGAGCTTCGCGGTTCCCATCACGGCAGCAAGTCTGGTGATTGAGACGGTGTTGGCCCGGTTCATTCTTAGCGAGAAGATCAGCGGTTTCCGATGGGCGGGAGCGCTTCTGGTGGCGGGCGGCGTATTGCTGCTGGCCGTGTGATTCCGTTCCTCTTTGGCGCGGCCACTCTGGCCGCCGGTATCTATCAACTCATCGCCATTATCGCTGCCGTTAAACATGTGGCCAAACAGCGTCGGAAGCCGGTTCTGCAAGGGTTGTCCCAGGAAGGCGTGTCGGTTCTGAAGCCGGTTCGGGGCCTGGACGATTGCTTTTACGAAGCAATTCGATCCCACGCCGAACAGGACTATCCGGCCTTCGAACTTCTGTTCGGAGCCGCCGATTGGAACGACCCGGCGGTTCGAGCGATCAAGCGGCTGCAGTCGGAATTTCCGCAAATCGAGATCCGGCTGATTCATTGCACGGGGAAGGCTCCGAATGGCAAAGTTGCGGTTTTGGCTGAGCTGGAAGTGCATGCCCGCTACCCACTGCGCGTGGTAAATGACAGCGACATTCTGGTGGAGCGGGACTACCTGAGGCAGGTTCTGGCGCCTTTGGCCGATCCAGGGATCGGGCTTGTCACCTGCCTTTACCGTGCGGCCACGGCGCACTGGCCTGGGCGGTTGGAGGCTCTTGGGATCGCGACAGATTTCGCACCGGGCGTTATGGTAGCCCCGCTTTTCAGCGTCAAAGAGTTTGGCCTTGGCTCGACGCTCGCGTTTCGCGGCGTGCAGTTGCAGCAGATCGGCGGCTTTGCGGCGATTGGGGGCTATATCGCCGACGATTACCAACTCGGGAAGCGGATCAGCCGTCTTGGGCTGCGGGTGGAGCTGTCGAACGTGGTGGTGCAAACCAGGATCGGTGGAGATTCGTGGGGGGAAGTTTGGCGGCATCAAGTGCGTTGGGCGAGGACGATCCGCGTCTCTCAAGGCGCGGGTTATCTCGGGCTGCCGATCGCGAATGCGAGCCTGTGGACTGTGATCGCGTTCGCTGCCGGTTGGTGGTGGACGGGCGCGGTATTGATCGCGGTGCGGATTGCGATGGGCCTGGTGGCGGGCGTGGGTGTGCTGCGATGCCCTGTAACCGCGCGCTACTGGTTTCTGATTCCGTTGCGCGATTTGTTCGGGTTTGCGGTGTGGATGGCCGGGCTGTCAGGCCGCGATGTGGTCTGGCAAGATCGTAGACTGCGGCTGAACAGGGACGGCACTATTGGCTGAATGCGGCATAGGTTCATCCACGGCCATCATTAAAATTGACCGCCGCAGATGAACGCAGATGAACCACGCATGGCCTTCGGCCACCCTGGAACAGGAAAACTTGTGGATAATCGGGACAGGCTGCGGCAAGCGAACCTTTCTGCGTTATGGTGGCGCAAGCCCCGAGGATGAACCTGGTTCGGCTGGCGTGGAGCGCAC
>JBBSFW010000196.1:0-6938 GCA_038254805.1 Terriglobales bacterium | reverse complement strand
GAACACTGGAGAGACGGATGTGATCCAGCCACTCGTGGCTAGGAGTAAAGTTATATTTCTCTTGAAGACGCTTCAGAGGCGGATTGTCGAACGTCCACATTCCCTCGTCCGCAAAAGCGCTCCCAACTAACATGAAAGCGAAGAAACCAACACGGAAAAACGGAGTCATGTGAAGTAAGTCACCTCTGACGTTTTTATTGTAATAGAGACCTGATCCTAGCTGGCACGCGCAGTTATGCCTGTGTCAATGCCATCGAGACTCAAGACGAATCGGGAAAAACGTGAGAGCCGGCAGTGTCAGCCGCCAATTCCCCCTCCTCTATTTATTGCCGATAGCAAGCGTAACGGCGACGGCCAATGTTGCTGCCGGCGTCGATTTAAACTGCATTTGCATGGGCCTCTCGACCACATAGGAAGTCTGATTCTTAACGCTGCTGAATCACGGGTCTGGGCGGCTTGGTCTACGCTGGGTGGTCAGCAAGTCCCGTCCGAGCGTACCGATGTAGCTCGCCCTCGCAGAGAAATTCGTCCCGATGTGTCTTCGTAACGTCGCAACACTTACGACTTAACGCGATTTCCTCATGGCTCGATTTGGAAAAAGGTGCGCTCTTCCCGCGCCGCCTGACCCTGCTTAACGACAGCGCGGACTTCATACTGGCCCGGCTTCATGAAGTCAACCGGGGAGGATGCAATGTATGGAATGCGACCGTCAGCTCCTGCCGCGGGCAAGTCAGGATTGGCTTGACCCACTAGCTTGCCTTCCTGATAGAACTGGATGAAGAGCTGAGGTTTCCCGGTGTCCGTCGGATTTGGATAAATAACGAAATAGATCGAGACTACCGCGCCTTTCGCGGCAGTAACGGAATTCATCAGTGTCGGAATCACTCTACCGGTCTGGAAGATGAATGGATCCTTGGGAGTCTCGGATTTCCCTTGTGGATCGAAGCGGCGCACCAGCGTCAGGTTGCTGATGTTCAAGCCCGGGGCAGACTGAGGCAGAACGAATACCGCTCGCCGGGCGCTGATTTTCTCTCCTTCGCGATCCAGCACCGCGGATTCGAGAATGTAACGGCCCCAGGGCACTACGAAGTCCTGGGTGTAGATGAATCTGCCGGCGTCCTGAAAAGCGGCCTTTTTATCGAGCGGACCTTGCAGCGGCAGATCCCGGCTGAACTTCTGAACGATATCGCCGTCGGGAGTCTTGAGCAGCGCCATTAAAGAAAAGTGGGTGCGATATAGTTGGTGTTCCTTGTCGTCGGAGAACGTGATCTCCTTGAGAGGGACTTCAATGATGAGCGCACACCTCGCGCCCCCCGGCTGCGGATCAAATCGCAACACGGCCGAATGAAAGGCAAAACCACGAGGGAGCGGCGCTTCGCTCAAGGCCGCCAATAAGGGCACCTCGTAGGGAAGCATGCTCGGCCCGGCGTTGGGCGGCAGCGCGAAATAACCGGCGCGGGTTTGCAGGCGCACGTCGGAGCGATCCAGCTTTACCGAGATCTTGCGAAAGCGACCGTCATATTGCTTGATATCAGGTTCGTAGGCGATCTCGTAATACGAATCCAGGTCCTCGGTCATGCGCCGGAGAGGATTGCGCAAATCGTTACTGTTCGAGATGAACAGACCACCGGTCCCTTCCGAGAGTTCCGCTAAGGCGTTCTGGACATTGAGACGCGTGCTTTGTTGGGCGCTGTCAAGAGACTTGATCTCATCCACGCTCACTCCGCCGGATGTTGCGGTCACCTGCTGCCGGCTCAATTTAGCGGCATCGTCCAAGGCAGAACTTGCGGCCGAGTTCTGGCGTGAAGTGAGCAGGCCTCTCGCATCCACAGCATAGACACTGACGTTGGCCCGATTCGCGGCGCTCTTGACGGACTGCCAAGCCTCATCGAGGTGAACAGGTATCACGATGCCTTCCGAGAAGTACAGGACCGCTTTACGACCGGGCAGCCGGTATTGCTCTCTGACCAGCGCGAGCAACGAAAAAATCGAGGACCGCCCCTGCTGCTCGATTGACATGCTCTCATCGAACTTAAGCATGTTTACCAACATCTGGGCCATCAGCTTTTCGGCCGGGCTGTCGCTTTGCGACGCACCGATCAGAGTGTTTTGCAGGTGCCGTTGAATAGCTTCCGAACGCGCCGCGAATGTCGTGTAAGCGCCGCTGGTGGCCGTGCCGATGGCTTTGCGCAGGAGAGCCCGGTCATTCGTAAACTGCTGCAGAGCATTCAAGCGCTGATTGATAGTAAAAACCGCGAAGTAGACGTTCTGTTCGGGTTCCCGTTTGATCAAGTCCAGCGCGGCTTGCCCCGCGAGCACCCGCGATTCCTGCCCCAGCGTGTCGAAAACGAGAGATACCAACCGGATCTGGCGCAGAGGATCGAGTTGCGCCGGATCGGCTCCAGGGGTCCTGGCGCCCCCGCCCCGGTCCACCAGCCGAAAGCTCCTGATCGCCACAGCGGCGCCATCGTCCGTGATCTGAAAGTCCTTCTGTTCGAGGTCGCGCGCGGGCCGGCCTTTTTTGTCCCGCGCTACTACGTCGAGCACTACCTCATTTGTGGTTGTGCTGACAACGGGCTTGGATCCCGGTTGAGTAGCCGTGCCTGGCTGGGCGCATAAGTTGCAAGCCAGCACTGATAGAAGCATCCCCGCTAGCCTGCCTTTAGTTTGGATAGGGTTCATTTGCTCTCACAATCCGGATTTGGTGGTCGGTGAATTTGTTATGTGCGCCCGGGAGATCGTATTTTGGCATGTGACAAGTCACGCAATTGCTTTTTGAGACGTGGCACAATTTTGCGCCCGCGGGTGCGTTAGCTGCGCTGTGACAGGCTATGCATTTTGCGTCGTACGCTGAGGCGCTGTGCACGGGGTCCTGATGCGGATCGTGACAAGCGGTGCAACTGATGCGGCGATCCGCGGCATCGTAACACTTGCTATTGGTGAGCCGGTATGGCTGGAATCGAACGTTGCCGATCCCTTGCGGGCCGTTGGCGGCAATCTGGGCCCATGTGCGGTGGCACGATCCGCATAGCTCTGAGATCTCTTCCGTGCCGGCGGTCGAGAGCTTTCGCATACGCGCCGCATTCACATCGCCGGTTTTAAGAGCCCGGACGTGCCGATCCGCTGAACCGTGGCAGGTGTCGCAGTGGACACCGGGTACCAGGGACTGAACGTCAAGCTTACGATCGTGAACAGCGCCGGACGCGTGACATCCAAAGCATTCCACTGCGTCCTTACTGCTCATCGCGCGGCCGGCTGCCTGGTTGATATCCTTCGGGGCATTATTGCGAGCTCCCATCGTGAGGTCCAGGGTTCCAATCGCTTTATAGAAGCTGACGCGGCTCTCATACCAGATGCCCTCGCGTTGGAAAACGTAAGTCTGTCCGGCTGCGCCCAGACCGAATGCCCAGGCAATCGGTACAGATAGAGTCTGAGTGCCGTCGGTCACGGAGTATATACTTCGCGTGTTTTCCCGCGTGATGGTGTAATTGTATCTGCCATCCGCAAAGGTGAGCTTGGGATTCGCGATCAGAATTTCGCAATCTTCTACCCGTTCGAGTGCATGGCCCATCGCAGAGCGAGGCTGTGCCTGGGCCTGGTCACGATGGCAGCGTACGCAACTCTCGTTAGCAACGGATCCCGCTTGAGCCAACCAGACGCTTAAGAAGAATACCAGAGCGCAGAAGAATCTCATTTTTCGCCCGATTCTTCAGCCCGTTTCTTCAGGTTCAGGAACTCTTGACGTTGCTTCGCCGCATCCGCTTGCCGTCCTGCCTTCGCATAGGCGGATGCCAGAGCGATGCGAGTTTGCGGGCTGTCCGGGGCCAGCCTGACGGATGTCTCGAGTTCCTGGATACCGCTGTCCACCTTGCCCGTGGCCACCAGCAGCTTACCCAAAGCCGCGTGGGCCGCGAAGGATTTCGGAGCCACGTCGACCGCCTGCTCAGCCTGTTTTAATCCGCTCTCCGGCTCACCACGCTTTTCATACTCGAGCGCTGAGGCGACCAGGGCGGGCAAGTGTCTGGGATCAATCTCGAGCTCTTTGTTGAACTCCTGTAAAGCCTGGTCGGAACTGCTCAAGAGCAGGAAGCTGGCGTACAGGTAATGAACATTGGGGGTGTTAGGATAATCGGCCACCAACTGCTCAAAAAGCTTCTGGGCCTCAACAGCCCGGCGTTCACCCCCGGTGAGAACAGCGCGACCGGTGCGGAACACCAACGCGCGGTCATCGCTTGCGAGTTCATTTGGGAGAATCGGCTTGCGCAGGGCAGCGAGTCCTGAAGCCTCGATGACAGACGGACTCTCATTGCCTTGCCGTGCCAGGTCAAGCAGAATCTGAAGCGCGGATTCGAACTGCTCGAAATGGGTCAGCAGCAAGGCTGCGTGATACAGAACGACCTGTTTAATCTGATCAGTGGGTATTCCAAGGCGACGGGCCTGGTTGAGATGACCCAAAGACAGTTCGTATTCCTTAGTCTGAAATTCGCAGAGGCCAAGTAGGGCAAGAGCACGCGCATCCTTCTGCCCTGAGTCGAGGAAATGCCGGAACGCGTCGCGAGCTTCCGAATAATGGTCCTGATCATACAGCAGAGTGCCCAGAGACCACCAACCTTCTGCCCAGGATGGATTCAATTTTAGCGCCTGGCGGTACAGACCCGCTGCTTGGTCTAAACGATTCGCCTCCCTGGCGACGGCGGCCTGCTTCGACAGCCGTTCAAATTGGGGAACCGCGCGCTTTTGCTCGACGGCGCCGAAGAGCAGAAGCAGAGAAAGGAAGACCGTCATCTCGCCTGCAAAGCCGTCTGCGTGGCTTGCGCTTCCGCATTTAATTGCAGGACCAGTGCGCGCTCACGATCGCCTTCCGATTTGCGCTTAAGCCGGTAATAGACAGTGGCGAGGGAAACGTGCGCTTCCGTGAATTTGGGCGCACCTCGAACGATTTCTTCCAGCTCTTTACGCGAGTCCTCCACTTTGCCCTCCGCCAGGTGAATGGTCGCGAGCTGATATTGAGTGCGGGGATCGTTGGGACGCACGTGGATGGCCCGGTCCAAGTACTTCAGCGCCTCGTCATAGTTCTGATCCTGCTTGAGAAGGGAGGCAAGGTTGAGGTTGGATTCGAAATCGTTCGGGTTGGCCAGCAATTCCTGACGGAAAGCCTTTGCGGCTCCCGCGGCATCTCCGGTTGCCATCAGCGCCTGTCCGTAGTAGGCGTTCACTGACGGCAGATTCGGATTCAGTTCAACGGCTTTGGAGAGATCGGGCAAAGCTCCCGCGAAATCCGCGGACGCGAGCTTGGCGGTTCCCATCATCAAGCGGGCTTCGGCGGAATCGCCGTTCTTGAGAATGCGGTCCAGCAACTGCTGGCCACGCGTAAACTGCTTATCGCGAAGCAGTGCCGTGCCGAGTATGTAAGCGAAACCCAGATCCTGCTGTTTTTCTTCGTCGACAGGTGTCAGAAGGCGAACTACCTTTTCATTCTCGCCGAGTTGCAGCCAGCAATCCGCAAGCAGGAGCGTCACCTGTTTGTTGTCCGGCTGGAGGGCGCGCAAGCCTTCGAGTTCCCGGATGGCGCGAGTGAGGTCGGCTGTCTTGTAATATGCGAGTGCCAGATTCAACGAAATTCCGGGATTGCTGGGATCAAGCTTTAGAGCCTTGTTGTATTCGGCGATGGCATCTTCATACTGGCCCTGGCGCGCCAGAACCGCACCGAGATTGGAATGGACCGGGGCGGAATCGGGTCGGAGTTTCAAAAACTCCCGATAGCGTTGAATCGCGCTCTGAAGATCCCCGGCTTGGTGGGCGGCAATCGCGCTTCGGAGAATAGCTTCCGGCTGTTCTGCACAAATCAATGAACAGCAGACGGCTAGGAAGTACAAGGAGCGGTACATCGCGATTCATTTCAATATAGACGAAAAAAGGGGTGGCCCGAAGACCACCCCCTGGATTTCGAAGCAGCGCCGGTCTAGAAGTAAAACTTGATCGCGAGCTGAATGATGCGATGACCGAGCTTCTCAGTGGTTGTACCGAAGTTGGGGTTATCCAACTTACCGGTAGTGCCATTGAAGTTTAAGTTCAGGTTGTTGCCGGCGCCTCGGAACGACCACAAGGGATGGTTGAGGAAGTTATACGACGAAAACCGGAACTGCAGCTTTTTCGACTCTCCCATCCGGAAGTTCTTAAACATTGACAAGTCACTGTTGAAGAACGCTGGACCGAAGATCTCAGGCAGCACGATCGGACCGTTCTGCCCAGCCTGGGTTGGAATGGCGAAGCAACTACCGTTTACGTATTGATTGTGACCGAGATTGCCGGTGGGGTTGCAGGTTAAAATGGGCTGCAATGGAACTGCGTTAGTACCCACAATCGTCGCACTAGTAGACTTGAGTCCATTGGACAGCAGAAATCCGTTTGTATTTAAGTTGAAGTTTCCACTGTTCTGGGCGCTGAGGTTCACGCCACTCTGAAGCTGCGTAATACCGGAAATTTGCCAGCCGTTCGCTAGACCTTTTGCGAGTACGTTTTGACGGACTGGATTTCCAAGTTCTATTGAGTAAGCGGCGTTGAAAATGTGGCGACGGTCGGCAGCGAGAGGACCGTAGTCGTTGTTCAAATTGAAGTTGTCGCTGCCAACGATTCCGAGCGTCTTACCGTAAGTGTAATTGGCCTGGATGTCATACTTGCCGCGTTGCCTTACCCAACTCACCTGCAACGAATTGTAATTCTGATACAAATTATGGTTTACCACCTTGAGGTCTTGGTAATTTTGCAGTGGCCTGTAAGCATCGAAGTTGCTTAGGCCGTTCGGGTCTGTGCCGATGTTCAGCAGCGCGCCCACCGGAACCAGGTTTACGTTCGTGCCGACTCCGCCGTTGTTGAGCCCGTACTTGCTCTGGTTGCCAACTTACGAGACCTACAATAGACTCGCTCCAAGGATGCGG
>JBBSFW010000195.1:0-6961 GCA_038254805.1 Terriglobales bacterium | reverse complement strand
GACTTGCCAGGTCTCGACTTCGCCGCGATATTCCGCAGCGAGGTTTTTCAGATACCGGTAGAGATACTCGCCGATGAGCAACTCATTCTCCGTGATGGATTCGATATCCACCAAGGCGCGCGTTAGTTGAAATATGTCCATAAAAATACCAGGACGGAGCAGGAGGGATTCCGCCAAAGAGGCAGAGTTCCCGATAGCGCTCCATCCGAAAAACTTTCGGATGACAGTAGGCAGGTTGTTGGCCTGACTACCAATTCGCGTGAGCGGAGCCGCTCAGCGGACTTCGGCGGAATACATCCCGGCCCCTTTCGATGCTCACTCCGGAACTCCCCGGAATTACTGGAGCAACTACTCTTGGCCTCCGCGCCTCTACCGTGACTGTTTCAGGATAGCAGGTCGGTGTTTCGCGAGTGGAAGCTGTGTGCGGACGGCATTTTGCAAAAATCGCGTAGGGGTTGTTTCGCGGTGCGTGGTGCTTTAGAAGCAATCACTTGGGCGCGTGGGAGCGCAATTGCGGACGGCATTTTCCACCGAATGCCGTCCGCAGTTGGGAAGATGACGATGCGCTCGCGAGCTTGGTGCAATGGCAGTGTTCTCATCTACTACTTAAATAGCAGCGGGATGGAAACGCCGATTCAGTGCGAGCGCGTATGTTGTTCAGCAGGAGTGAGATCCAGGTCGAAAATAAATTTCACCGCGACTCCAAAATTAGAAGGCATGAGCAATAGCCACGAATGAACACGAATGGACACGAATAAATCGAACTAACGGCGGTCGATCCCATCCTGTATCCACGCGCGATGCTTTAGCATCTTTATGGGAAAATATAAAGATGAGAACGACTATTGATCTACCCGAGGCTTTGTTTCGTAAAACGAAAGCCACGGCGGCACTGGAAGGTTCCAGCCTTAAGGAGCTCATCATACGCGCGATCGAGAGGGAGGTGGGCGGCTTAGGAGTGAAACAACCAGCCCAGCCCCAGAGAGTTAAGTTGCCCCTAATTCAACTTCGAGATCGTCGGAAGCTCGATTTGCGTGAGTTTGATTTTGATGACCTACTTACCTGACGTGAATGTCTGGGTGGCCTGGACGATTCGTGAGCACATTCATCACGCCGCAGCTACAGCTTGGTTAAATAGCCAAGGGGAGGACATAATCGCGTTCTGCCGAGTCACGCAGATGGGTTTTCTTCGCTTGCTTACTAATCCTCATGTCATGGCGAGTGACGCGCTTACCGCTTCTCGTGCCTGGAGCACCGTAGATGCGTACTTGAAAGATAGCCGATTCCGGATAGTTCCAGAGCCTGCTGGACTCGAACAGCATTGGCGCATTGCTTCGAATCGGGCGAGATCCGGACCCAACTTCTGGACCGATGCGTACCTGAGAGCGTTTGGCCGGGCGGCCGGGTACACGCTAGTTACGTTTGACAAAGGCTTTCGCCAGCATCGAGACTGCCAAATGCAAATCCTCGAATAGGGAGCCGCGGCAACTCGGACCGGGAAAGGGCGCCACCCTGAAGCAGCGCAAGCTGATTCTCCTGGAGCTCGTGGCGCATTCGATTCCAGAGTCCAGTTTGAAAATGACTGCCGAGGTGAAGTTCGCGTCGTGAAGAGATAATCCTTGACTGTCGACCGTGGCGCAAAATAAAAGTCACCGGATGTTGACTCTGACGATATTGGCTTCCTTGCCATCGACAATCACTTTCACATTCACCAAGCCGAGGCCCGCCAGGGATTTCGGCGGCAGCGCGTTGATCTGATCCAGCCCGGGGTATTCACTTTGGACCCAAGGGCCCGGTTCACATCGCTTCTTTGATCCCCTTGCGAATTAACCACCAATTCGCCGGATAAGCGGTCAAGAAACCTACTGCCATGGCAATTTGCATCATGAACCAGTAAGCAGGGTCGGTTGGTTCCAGCGGCGGCTTGAAAAGAACTTCGCGCGTAAATGCCATCCAGGCGAACATGCCGACTTCGAACGCGACGAGCGATACTGTGTCGGCCTTGATGGCTGCGAGAATGCCTGGCCAACCCGAAAGCCCCCTCATGGGAGCGATGGCAAAGTACTGGAATACGATTCCCACGGTGTAGGCCAACGTGAAGTCAAGCAAGTAATCGGACCAGAGTACGGAGCCCGCGATGACGAGCCCAGTAAAGAAAACGATCCACTCTCCGACAAAATCGCCCAAGGTGCAGCCGGAGGCGCAGTGGAGAGTTCCGGCTGTCGTGATCTGCCAAAACGGTTTACCTGCTTTCTTCTCCAGCTCTGCTTTGGATTTCTCCCCGCTATGCTCTCCTTGCCCGCTTTCCGATTTCCCCTCTTTTTCACCGGTCGCCTTCATGCGGCCGAAGCGAAAGTAAGCCCAAAGCCCCACAGGACCCGACCAGATTGCGGTGATCGGCCAGACCCAACTCATAATGGGCATCTTCTGTTTATGGCCAGCGAGAATGTCAACCAGAATGATAAGGGTGCAAAGTCCGCTAAGAATGAGTGAGGCGATCGAGACTATTCGTAGAGTCTCCATTTATAAATCAACTTTTCGAAGCCGCAAGGCGTTGGCGATGACTGAGACAGAACTGAAGGTCATGGCGGCGCTGGCGATCATTGGGCTCAGGAGCAGCCCAAAGAAGGGATAGAGCACCCCGGCGGCGATTGGAACGCCCAGGATGTTATAGAGAAACGCGAACAGAAGGTTCTGACGAATGTTGTGCATGGTCGCCCGACTCAGCCGGATGGCTCGAACAATCCCACGCAGATCGCCTTTGACCAGAGTGACTCCCGCGCTTTCCATTGCCACGTCTGTACCAGTTCCCATGGCGATGCCGACCTGCGCCTGCGCCAATGCCGGAGCATCGTTGACTCCGTCACCCGCCATCGCGACGACACGCCCCTCCGCCTGGAGTGCCTTCACAGCCGCACTTTTCTGATCGGGGAGAACATCCGCTTGCACCTGGTCAATTTTGAGTTCTTTGGCGACCGCTTGCGCGGTCAGTAGATTATCGCCCGTCAACATGACCAGTCGCAGCCGCTCGGTGTGCAACATCTGAATCGCTTCCGGAGTGGACGCCTTGACAGGGTCCGAGACACCGATGAGCCCTGCGGCGGCTCCGTCAATGGCCACCAGCATGACGGTCTGACCTTCAGACCGAAGCCGGTCCGCCTGCGCAACGAGAGGCTCCGCATTGATGGAGAGCTCTTCGAAGAGCCGGGCGTTACCAACTGCGACCTTGTGGCCATCGATCTCGCCCACCGCACCTCGTCCCGGCAAGGAATTGAAGTTGACAGGTGGAACCAGCGCTAAATTCCGCTCCGCAGCGCCCCTGACAATGGAGGCTGCCAGTGGATGTTCACTGGCCTGCTCCAGACTAGCCGTCAGGCGAAGCAATTCATCATCTGTTTGGTCACTGATCGTTTTGACGGTCGTGAGCCGGGGCTTGCCCTCGGTCAGTGTGCCGGTCTTATCAACAACGAGGGTATCCACTTTCTCCAGAGTTTCGAGGGCTTCCGCGTTCCTGATCAGCACTCCGGCTGTGGCTCCTCGCCCAGTGCCGACCATGATGGACATCGGTGTTGCTAAACCGAGTGCACAGGGGCAAGCGATGATGAGTACGGCGACCGCATTTACGAGGGCATGGGCGAAGCGTGGTTCGGGACCATACAATGCCCAGAGCGCGAATGTGATTACAGCGATCGCCAACACGACGGGCACGAAGTACGAGGCCACCACATCGGCAAGACGCTGAATCGGCGCTCGTGTACGCTGCGCTTCGCTAACCAGACGAACGATATTCGACAAAACCGTATCGCTGCCAACGCGTTCAGCGCGCATCACAAGCGCGCCTGTTCCATTTACAGTACCTCCGGTGACTTTTGCGCCGGCAGCCTTCTCCACAGGAATCGGTTCTCCCGTGATCATGGATTCATCGATGGAACTGTTTCCATCTGTTACGGTGCCGTCGACCGGCACGCTTTCGCCAGGCCGCACCCGCAGCTTCATACCAACCACTACGCGATCTAGTGCCAAGTCATGTTCGGTGCCGTTCTCCTCGATGACTCGTGCGCTCTTAGGTGCGAGTCCAAGGAGCGACTTCAGCGCGCTGCTGGTCTGGCTTCTGGCGCGGAGCTCAAGCACCTGACCCAGCAGAACCAGCGTCACAATGACAGCAGCGGGTTCAAAGTAGACGGCGAGAGTGCCCGCGGCGCTGCGAAATGACGGCGGAAAGATCGACGGAACAAACGTCGCGATCACACTATAGATGTAAGCTGCGCCAGCACCAAGCGCGATCAGCGTGAACATGTTCAGGCTGCGGTTCACAACCGAAGCCCATCCGCGAGCGAAAAGCGGCCACCCTGCCCAAAGAACCACCGGTGTTGCCAAGGCAAATTCAAGCCACTGAACCAGCTTGCTGTCGGCAAGATGATGGCGCGAGATGCCGGGGATAAAGTCCGCAAGCATAAACAACAAAATCGGCGCACTCAGCCCCAACGCAATCCAGAACCGCCGAGTCATGTCCTGCAACTCCGGATTCCTGGTCTCCAGCGTCACGGTCCGCGGCTCTAGAGCCATCCCACAGATCGGACACGATCCAGGCTGGTCTCGAACGATTTCCGGATGCATCGGACAGGTGTATTCGGTTTTGCTCTCCGGCGGAGCCACCGTACTGGGTTCGAGAGCCATGCCACACTTCGGGCAAGATCCCGGACCATTCTTGTGAACATCCGGGTGCATGGGGCAGGTGAAGTCCGCCGCCTCGGCTTCAGGAGATGGCGCAGGACCTTCGGGATTGGCCGGCTGCGAAGAGGCGTTTACGTATCGTTCGGGCGCGGCTTGAAATTTATTCAAACAGGACTTACTGCAAAAGAGATACCGCTTGCCCTCGGCCTGATGCTCACCCGCGGCATCCTGCGGATCGACTGTCATTCCACACACGGGATCGACCGTTTCCATAGGCAACCCGTCTTCTTTGGTTGTCGTTGTCTCCGGGAGGTTCATAAATTTTGAGTTTTCATTTGGGCAATTGACGTAAGCGCCGGGGCTAGCCCGGCGCTTCCATCTTGTTGGAGCTACGCTCTTACGTATTGACCGGGATTCTCATCAAACTTGCGTTTGCAACCGGACCCGCAAAAGTAGTAGGTTTTTCCGTTGTACTCACTGGTTCCCGCTGAGTCCTTTGGATCGACCTGCATCCCGCAGACTGGATCTTTTTCCATCGTTCATTTCACCTCCTTTCACGTTCGTTTGGTAATTACAACACTGGGTTACTTGGCTTGAGATTGCCTCGTCCACTCACTTCGTACCGATGGGGGCAGCTTATCCATATGAGACAAAAATGTAACCACTTGCCAAGTTTCTTTGTCGCTCATGGACCGTTCCCAGGCAGGCATTCCGCTGTATCGGATTCCATGCCTAATCAGATAGAAGTTTTGGTTCTCCGGCATGTCTGGCTTCTCTTTTTGGAATTGTGGAGGCCGCGGATAGAAGGCGCGGGCCATGGGGCTTTCCGGGTGACTGACATCGCCATGACAGCCGGCACAGTTCAATTGAAATAATTTCATTCCGGCGGCAAGGTTAGTATCATCCGCGGAGAGTGGATTCCTCATTTCGGGAGTCCGGCGACCCAGGGAGGCGTCCAGAGACTTCATGGCCACGCTAGATTCAAGGGACGAAACAGGGATATCGGCGCGAGGGTCGATAAACCCGAGCCGTGCATACAAGAAGGCGCCGCCGAGGACGAGAACGACCCCAACGACCAGACCTGCAAAAGCATTTAAAAGTGTGTGTTTCATATTGTCCGTTCAAATCGCATGGCGGATGCTGCTCGGTTCTATCAGCTCCCGAAATCGTGCTGAAAAGCCCATAGTTATTTTGATGCGGGGTGAATCCGGGCCGACTCCGACGACGAATACGGTAAAAGGAGTGACCTGTTCCCCGATACCTATTTCGGCGATCTTGTAGTCCATGTGCCTCATGAGCGGCTGCTCGCGGTAAGCGTCGGCGACGAGCATGGTGCTCGTGGAAAGCGCCGCTGCGAAAGCGGGAAGCCGCAATCCCTCGGTATTGAAATTATGGAAGATCTCGAGTTCGGCGTTCCCGCTTCCCGTTCGGTCGCTTGGACCGGCAAGAAGCGTTGAGGACACTGTGGCCCGCCAGTTTGGAGCAAAACCACATTCGACTCTGGGTACAAAGTTATATTGCTGCCGCCCCAAAGGAAGGTTGAGAGAACCGGCGCGTCGCAGACACCATGGCACTCGTCTGACTCCAGCACGGGCTGCTTTGTTTCCTGCAAAACCGCTCTCTAAACAAATTCGGCACTGCGCGAATGGCAAAGGGTAGCGGCGATTATTGCCGCTGGCCCGCGCGAACGCTACTTTAGGAGGTACACGACCGTCGTCTCAGTGTCGGCCGGATCGGGCGTGGGGATCTTCGTATATCTCCCACGAGTGCCCAGCGGACTCCCTCCGGCCGCGGTGGACGGCGACGACAGCCTCGCCATCTGGCGTTTTCGGCGCGCGCACCTCGCCCGCAGTTTCAAATGTGCGCGTGACCTCGACACCGAAGTCGCACGGTGTCAACGCGCCCGGCGGTGTCGGGTGGTGGACACAAAAATATTGGCCGTCAGTCCACAGGCCCGGCTGACCGGGAATGACCGGCTTCCGGATAGTTCCAGAGCCTGCTAAACTCGAACAGCATTGGCGCACTGCTTCGAATCGGGCGAGATCCGGACTTAACGGACTGATGCGTACCTGAGAGCGTTTGGCCGGGCGGCCGGGTACGCGGACGTTGGTTCGGTACGAACCGCTATGTTGTTCAGGGTAGGCGATATCTTCGCGCAAATAAAGTCACCGGATGTTGACTCTGACGATATTGGCGTCCTTGCCATCGACAATCACTTTCACATTCACCAAGCCGAGGCCCGCCAGGGATCTCGGCAGCAGCACGTTGATCTAATCCAGCCCGGGGT
>JBBSFW010000194.1:0-7010 GCA_038254805.1 Terriglobales bacterium | reverse complement strand
TACAACTTGAGCTTGAGAGCCCATTTCTCGCTCGTGCAACGACGTTTAAGAGGCTGCCGATGGCGGGACTCGAACCCACACTCCGAATTACCGGAAACGGATTTTAAGTCCGTTGCGTCTGCCATTTCGCCACATCGGCTATCGTTGATACTAAGGCACTTACGAGGCGTCCACGAGTTTGTGATTGCCGATGTTCTACTTTTTGTTCTACTTTAACGGGATGCAACTCCGTGCAACGACGAGCAAAAAGCAAAGCAACAGTTCCAAGCACAGATCTCGTTTTAGCAGCGCGCGCGACGCTCGCAATCGCAAAGTCCGCGGTCTCTGGATACGCGGTGATAGATATTACGCCCAGGTTCGCGTCGCAGGCGAGAAATCCGCACGGAAAATTCCGCTCAGGGCGAGCACGCTAACCGAGGCCAAGGACGCGCTAGTTAAAGCGCGGACGAACGCCCGCGAAGGCGGCCTTCCCAAAGGCGGAGTGAAGCCCACCTTGCGCGACTACGTGCGAGACTACTTGGAGTTTCACGAGAACAACAAAAGCGGAAGGAAGCAGAGCACGGTGCAACGGGAGCGCACCTCGTTGGAACAGTGGCTCAAACCTCTTGGACATATCCGAGTCGACAAGATTACCAAGTCCATGATCGCTGGCTTTTTGAAAGACCGGATCCGCGATGGGGCTTCCCCTCGAACGGCTAACCTGGATGTGATCGTGCTACGTGCGGTGCTCAAGTCGGCACTCGACGATGGATTGATTGCCGCGCTGCCGATGGCAGGACTTCGCCCGTTTAAGACGGTGGCAAAAAAGCGGCCCACCCTCACCCCTGCAAACTTCGATAAACTTTGCAAAATGGCACGCAGTTGCAGCAAGAATGGCGAACAAGTTGTCGATTACCTCCGGTTTCTGGCTCTCTGCGGTGCCCGCTGCAACGAGGCTTTGCAAGTCAAGTGGTCGGACATTGATTTCAATGCTCGGTTGGTCTGCATCGGAGCTGATGGCGCGTCGAAGAACAGCAAGGCGCGCTACGTCGATCTTAATCCTGAATTGGAGCGTCACTTGCGCGAAATGTGGAATCGCCGCGCACCTGACACAGAGTGGCTCTTTCCGAGCCCGCAACGGGGAGAAAACGATCGCCCCGCGAAATCACTGCGCGAATCGCTGAAGCTTGCGCGCGAGAAAGCAGGTCTAAAATGGGTTGGCTTTCACGATCTCCGCCACTACTTCGCTTCTACCGCGGTGATGGCGGGCATCGACTTCCAAACAATCGCGGAGTGGCTCGGACATCAAGACGGAGGCGTTCTCTTATGCAAAGTCTATTCGCACCTGCTGGCGGGCCATAAGAGCCAAATGGCCGCCCGGCTCACGTTTGGTCCCACGATCGTTAAACTGCCTGAAAGAAAAGTGGGTTCCGTTGCCGTAGGGAAGCACTTACTGCCGGAGGACAGAGCAGCGTCTCAGTTCTAAGGCGGCCCGATCAAGCGGCCACTTTAGCAGCGGCGATTGCGTTATTGATCACCCCATCGCTATAAAAATCGCACACGTGCTGAGTGCTCTTTATCAAACCCTGGCGTCTGAGATAAATGGTGAGGCTTTTTGCGTTGACCGCTTGGTTGCTACGAATCATTAGAGTCGCGACACTGTAGACCACCTCGAAAGGTAGATCAGTAGGGGGACTATTTATCGCGGTATGATGTAGTTCTTCGTCTAAGGAAGCGTGCTTTTCGTCAGATTGCGCGAAGAGATCGTCGTTCGACTGAAACGCACGGTCACTCTGCTGGACGGTTTCCGACTTGAGGCCCGGGTGCTTTTCTCGCTCGACCTGATGCTGCCCACGCTGGGTCGAGGATCTTGCATATTTGTGCGCGAGACGAAGTGCTTCATTTACCTGTCGGCCATACCTGCGATACAACGTCGATTTTGAGATTCCGAGGACCATGCACAGGTTTCGACAGCTCGTCTTGATTTCGTAGAGCTTACTGTAGAGGGCCAACTGCAGGGCTGCCTGCATAAGATCGATGGTCTCGATGCTCGTCTCAGCCATTCGCGTCACCCAACGGTTGCTATAAGACCTCGGCGACCGAAAGAGAGCCCCCAGCAGCTTCCGTTGGGTGCGATCGTAAGCTTGTAGCCTGCGCTTGTGTGACGTCGAAATAAGCCAGGAGACTCCATTTTCAGACCGATCCACTGGCGGATGGAAAAGGTCGTGGCGGGTCAGACCATGCCAAACCAAGGCTGCACGTTCAGCGAGATCGCAAAGAATGGCGAAGCGATCCGTCAGCATCGGCGTGTAGTTCGAGCGCCATCGTATTTGGTAAGACAGAGACGGCCTGCCGTCGGGTCCCTTGTTCTCAAAATACTCGGTTACTACTGGCTCCCAAAATATGGACTGGGCGTGCTGGGCATCTGCCAGCTTGAGCTTCAGTGCGGCCAAGGTTTGAGGTGACGTATCGTCGATTTGCCAGCCGGGGCGACCTTTCGGGCCTTTCACCAATCTGGCGGATGGAATGCGCCCAGCGCGGATAAGCCGCCGGATGTGTCCAGGCGTGCACTCCAGCGCCTCAGCGCAGGCAAAAAGACTTTTGTGCATCGGTGGGAACGACCGGCGAAAGGTATGTCATTAACTCACATATTAGCAAATGAAAGCTCGGGCAGTAGCCTGATCCCGCTAGGCCAATTCCAACGACAGGTCGATAAAACATCGACGACAATTTGGCGGTGGCGGCAGCGGGGCTGGCTCCCAGTCGTTAATATCGCCGGCCGACTCTATGTCAGTCGCGCTGCTATCGACAAATTTGAGGCCGAGGCGGCAGCGGGAAAGTTCGCACAGCTCCATGCAACGCCCAGCCGAAAGGAGCGTTCATGAGCGAACCGAAGAAACGCGCGCCAAAGACGAAATTTGGACATGTCCGAGTTTCAACGGTGAGTCTGCTGAAAATATGTCCGTCTCCCGAGAACAAAGAGCTATATGGCCCTGTTGATCCTGACGATCCGCAAATTGTCGAACTGGCGGAAAGTATAAAACGTGTTGGGCTACAGGAGCCCTTAGTAGTAACAAGCGACGGCTACATTGTCAGCGGTCACCGGAGAAGCGTCGCCGCGTGGCGAGCCGGACTAAGAGCCGTGCCTTGCAGGCGCCTGAAGGTCTCACGCGAAGCTCATCCTAATTTCGTGGGCCTATTGCGCGAGTGTAACCAGCAGCGCGTAAAGACTCGTGCAGAGCAACTTCGCGAAGAAGTCGTCTCAACAAATCCCGAGGCGGCACACCAAAGTCTCGTCGAGTATCGAGAGGAGTCGTCGCGCGTTTGTGCGGAGACAATCGAGCTCCGGGAAGCCAAAACACGCTGTGCTATATCGGACGCAAAAAAGCCGTTCCTCGATGCAGTGATCGCAATCATCAAAAGACTCGAGGATTTTTGGCCATTGAGTGATCGGCAGATCCACTACCAGTTACTGAACGATCCACCGCTGATTCATGCTGGAAAACAGGACAGCCGGTATCAAAACGACGTCAGAAGCTACAAGGCGTTGTCGGATCTTCTCACTCGCGCTCGGCACGAAAGAAAGATTCCGTATCATGTCATCGCTGATGCCACGCGGCCTGTGACGCTCTGGAATGTGTGCCGGGACACCGCAGGCTATCTCGCCGACCAGCTACATTCCCTGTTCAGAGGTTATGCGCGTGACCTACTTCAGAGTCAGCCCAATCACATCGAGATTGTCGCCGAGAAGCTCACGCTCGCCAACATCATCCGGCCAATCGGATCGCACTACTGTATGCCTATCACGATCGCCCGGGGGTTCTGCTCCACCACGCCGAAGCACGCAATCGCTTCGCGTTATCGTAAGAGCGGTAAGCAACGGCTGGTGATCTTAGTCATCTCTGATTTCGATCCTGACGGCGACGAAATCGCCCACTCCTTCGCGCGCAGTTTGCGCGATGACTTTCGGATCGGAAAGATCGACGCCGTCAAGGTCGCATTGACCCAGGAGCAGGTCGAAGAATGCCAGTTGCCGCCAAGTATGATGAAGGCGAAACGGGACAGCTCAAATTATTCGCGCTTCGTCGAACGCTACGGAAGCGACACCATTTATGAGTTGGAAGCTCTCGAGCCCGAGACGCTCCAAGGCCTTTTGCGAGAGGCAATCCTTAGTGTGCTTGATGTGGACGCTTTCAACGCCGAGCTCGACGCAGAGAAGCAGGATGCTCTGCATTTGGACACCTTGAGGAAAAGGGTGCTGCACATCCTTCGCGATAGCGGGATTGGCGATCCAGAGACGCAAAATGCGGACAATGTCCTGATTCTGCCGGTCTCAAACCTTTGAACTGTGCCGATTCGCAGTGAGCGCGCTTGTTTTCGACTGTTCGACGGGGTCTGTGCCGACCTCTCTCCTAGTTGGCCCCGGCGTGAAGGCGGACTGCGTATGGACTCGTAAAGAATTCCTGCAAATCTGCCGACACATGCACAATGGCAATCCACAGACCGAAGTGATGCTCGTGTACCGCGATCAGAACGGGACGCCGAAATTCAAGAAATCGAAGACGGCACTAGCGGATCGGCGCGCTACGTGGACATGGGACACGATCACGGGCCGTGCGAAGTCAAAAGTGGGAATCGGCTTCTACCCCTCGAACCAACAACACATGTCACGCTGGGGAGCGATGGATTTTGATGCGCATGACGAAGAAGGCCCTTCGCGTGCCAGGGACTTGGCGTTGTCGGCTCTCCAATTACTTCGTCGAAACCCCGACCTTTATATCGTCCTTTGCACCTCTGGAAGTGATGGCTGGCATATCTTCCTATTCACCGAGGAGTTTCACCCTATCGGCGAGTGGACGCTGATGTTGAAACAAGTTGCAGCCCTGATCGGTGTCAAAGTGCAGGACGGACTCTGTGAGATCTTCCCGAGCGAAACGCGCGCCGGCTCACCCAAGGGTATCCGTGCACCTGGCACTTGGAATCCCAAGACCGACGCCTTCAGCCTTATCGTCTGGAACTCACTGTCACCTCTGTTGCTGCGCTCGGGAGAAAGAGAAGAATGTCCTTTTCTGTATCATTCAACCAACCGGGAAAAAAAAGATCAGTTGAATGATAGGGAAAAAATCCGTTTCTACCGTGGACAAGGTGACGAGTGGACCCCGCGATTTGCGATCGTTCAACAGCGCACACGCCACGCACAGCTAAAAGCACTGGTCTTCACTGCATTCCGAAATGCCGGCTACGACGTTGCTCGAATGAATGCCGCAGCACAGTATGGGGAAGCGACCGCAAAGCCCAGGGCGACGCTGGCAGAGCACCTGCAAGAGTTCGACGAATTGTGGGAGTGGATCACACGGCAATGGCACGGCTCGCTATCATTGGAGGAGAAGGACGGATACGCCAGACTAGGAACTGACAAAGAGCGCGACCTCTTTCGAATCGTGCAGAATTTCGCTCGCAAAGCCATGATTGGCGGACGGGAGGACTTCCCTTTACCAGTGGAAAATGTAGGACAGCGACTGGGGGTTTCTTTCCAGTACGTATCGAAGCTGCGCCTGCGGTTTCGTGAACTGTGTCTGATCGCTCCTACCGCACCGCATGTTCCGAACCGAAAAGCTGCTCGCTTTCGATGGATCCCGCAGTCTGGGGACGCCGTAATTCCAAACGACTCACCACTTGTGCGAGATGATCCAATGTCTCATTAGGACTGTTCGGCTTTTCCAGAAGAGGCTTTTAGTTCGTGTTTGCATCTTCGCGGAATTTTTGCAAACCCGTCAGTGCGTAAGCAGAACGGACGCCATGTCGAAATCAATCACCAAGCAAGAACACAACAAACTCCACAGCGGTCCCCCCGCGCTGAAGGTAGCGACTGCGGCCATGGCTATGACTTTGCTATGACTTTGCCATGACCGCGCCCCCGCTCGACGCCTTCAACCAATACGAAGGCTACCGCTCACCGACTGCAGGCCCCCGCCACCCAACTGATAAGAGCCTTCACGAGCTCAAAGCCCAACCAGCTGGCGCGCTCACACCGGAGCCCCTGACCACGGCCGCGGCTAACGTCCAAGAGCTTACCCGCGACGAACCTGAGAAGCTCGTAGTGGCCCATCGTGAGGCTGCACGGCTATCCGCGAAGTTCGGCGAGGAGTTTGAGGCCAAATGGCTTTTGGAGACCGACTACCTCAAACAACTGAAAGTCACCCATCGCGCGCGCGCACGCGCAGCCGTCCGGTGGCGGCCGCGGTTTCTGGAAGCTCTGCGAATGTCCTGCAGCGTCATCTTCGCGCTCAAGGCAGCGGGGGTGAGCTACAACACGTTTAAGGCACATGAGCGAAACGATCCCGAGTTCGCGGCGCAGGTCCGCGAGGCAGAAGAGGAAGGTGCACAGCTACTACACGACACCTGCTGGAAAGCTGCTGTCGAAGGGGAAGTCGAGCCCGTCTACTGGCAGGGAATTAAGGTCGGCCACGTCCGGAAGTACGACTCCAGACTCCGAATCGAGATGCTGCGGGCCAGAATGCCGGGCAAATTCAAGCAACCGGGCGCCTCGGTGCAGATCAATGCCGGCCAGGGTGCGCAGGTTCTGGTCATTGGCGAGGCTGAGAAGGCGGAACTGTGCGCCAACCGGCGCCGGCAACTCCTCGCCATTCAGGAACAGAGGGCAGAAGGGGTCTCGAACCCAGTGCTCATGCCCTAAACTTCCCCCACGGGGGAAGTCTCACTGTTGATTTGCAACGGCTTGCAACAGCACACACGCACAATATCCTCATGATGGTGGTGCGCGCGTGGGCATGGGCGTGGTGGCGCTGAGGTTTGTGCACGTTGGGTTAAGCCAATAGCGCCGATGCCCCGAACTTTCCGCGGCGCGGCGTTGGTGTGATATGACCTGAAGATCCCGATTTTGCGCAGAAGGCCAAGCAAGTCATCGGTCTTTATTTGCGGCCGCCGCAGGAGGCGGCGGTTTTTTGCGTCGATGAGAAAAGTGCCATTCAAGCCTTGGATCGAGTTCAGCCCCTTCTAGCTTTGCGCGC
>JBBSFW010000193.1:0-7021 GCA_038254805.1 Terriglobales bacterium | reverse complement strand
GCTACGCAGCGAAACAAGCAGTGGTTCTCGGAGGATTTGTTTTACGGTCTAATGCGGCTACGCAGCATCGAAGGCGCCTCACCTACCCGACACGCGGAGGCGTTTCATTGCCGTAAGGTGCTACTCGGAAGAACCAATTGAGTACCTGCCGGCCAGCCCGCGCGCGGCACCTATATGCAGGGCACCGTAACGAGCTATTCCGGAACGACGCTGGTCATGAACATCACCAGCACTGGCGGTTCGGGCACATGGCGCTTTTGGTGGATTACAACCATGCCTGCCACAACGATTGTGGACGCCTATCGAGGGAACGGGAACAGTTACGATGCCATGCTTCGTATCAACCATTCCCAAAACGGACACACGGAGCTAAGCGGTATACGCTTCTTGGCAAGCGCAAATAAGTCTTCATTTGTTGGGCTGTATGCCTCTGCGTGGATTATGCCCAAGACCCTGATTCACGATTGCTGGTTCGAAAACGACGGCGGCGGAGTGGATGCGATCTTTGCGGCGAGCAATCAAGGCCTGGTCTGGAGTTGCTCGTTCGACGACACATGGTCGCAGGCTGCAGCAGCCATTACCTTGAAGTGGGAATTCGGCGCAGGCGATGTCTCGTGGAGAACAAACTC
This sequence comes from Terriglobales bacterium, assembly GCA_038254805.1. Taxonomy (GTDB): domain Bacteria; phylum Acidobacteriota; class Terriglobia; order Terriglobales; family Acidobacteriaceae; genus Gp1-AA145. Next base: position 6,392 of record JBBSFW010000193.1, on the reverse strand, counting down.
CACTATGGGCGCGAACGACCTTAATGGAGCGACCAATTTCTATGTGGAGGATTGCGACTTTCACGGCTACCTAGGCGCAGCAGATTTCGATAGCAATTCGCGGGTTGTCTTCCGGCATAATCGCCTAGACAACTCAGCAATCTCATCCCACGGAGCGGACACCAGCCCAATAGGCCTTCGGCACGTCGAAATCTACGATAACGAGCTAATCTTCGATAATTTTGGCGACTGTGACGGCTCGGTGACATTGCCGCTGCCTTGGTTTTTTTGGCTGCGCGGAGGAACAGGCGTTATCACCAATAATGTTCTTCCCGCGATTAGTTCTTCCCGCGATTAGCTCCTGCGCGTGGGGGAACAAGGGTAACATTCTGTTTAGTGTTCTGAACACCCGCCGGAGCAGCGGCCCTTATTGCTGCTGGGGAACTTTCCCGCTCCGCACCAAGTAGGCCAAGGATTGGGCCCGGGCGCAGTTTATCACCAATACAGCCCGACCAACTGTTGGGGCCAAGGTCAGAATTTCAGCTATTATACCCATGCGGAGCCAGTTTATATCTGGAACAATAGTGGCACGAGTGGAAACCGCGTCAGCTTAAACCAGGACGGCACGGACCAGTGCGGTAACGGACAAAACGTCGCCAGTTACGTGCAGGCAAATCGAGATTACGTTATCGCGCCTAAGCCGGGCTACCAGAAGTTCACCCACCCGCATCCGCTGGCTACATCGTTAAATCGAGCGACGCTAGGCAACATCAGTACTCGCAGCTTTGTTCGGACGGGCGACAACGTAATGGTTGGCGGATTCATTATTCAAGGGACCGAGTCAAAGACGGTGATTATGCGTGCCATTGGTCCTTCGCTCACTCGATTTGGGATTCCCGATGCATTGGCTGATCCGACATTGGAACTGCACGATGGCACTGGGGCTTTGATTACCTCTAATTATAACTGGCAGACTACGCACATCGGCGGGATTATCACCGCCAACCAGGTCAGCGCTATCCAGAACAGCGGGTATGCTCCGAGTCAGGCAAGCGAGTCTGCGATCGTTGCAACCCTGCCACCGGGAAATTACACCGCGATCGTGAGCGAGGTTAACAACACCACCGGAGTTGCTCTCGTGGACGTGTACGATCTGCAATAATATTGCCTTTTGAAAGCCAACTAAACGGAGCCAATAGTTTGGGTGATTCTCTAAGGCACTGCCGGCGTTCCGACTTGGGCCGCTCCGGGCCGTCTGAAGCTCGAGCTACCAACATGCTCCTATTTGGTCGATCCCGCGGACTTGCCAATCTTCCAAACGATGGTCAGCACTTGTCGGACAGGCGCAGCAATTGATCGCGGCGCTCGGGAGGACCGAGGCGCGACCACCGCAATCAGTGTTGAGAAGGTGACAGATGCGGTCATGGCACAATTGGACGCGTTTGTCGTCAGCGCTCGTTGAGTGTATCGATGGCTATCCCTTGCTTGAGCCGCGAACGACTGATAACGAGGTGAACTTCGAAAAGGCAGAGGCGCATGTAGCAGCTTCCCTAGGGGAGGGAGCGGACCTGCGGCTAAGACTCGCCGGCAACAGCGGTCGCCAGATTGTCGAGGCCGCCGTTCTGATTGGCGATTGTCTGGTTGGGGGAGGCAAGCTTTTGTTCTTCGGCAATGGCGGCAGCGCGGCTGATGCGCAGCATCTCGCCGCGGAATTCGTTGGGCGCTTTGTTGTTGAACGAGGCGGCCTGGCGGCGATCGCGTTGACAACCGATTCGTCCATTCTTACCGCGGTGGCAAATGACTACGGCTTTGAGCGGGTATTTGCTCGACAAATCGAGGCGCTGGGCCGGCCAGGCGACGTCGCCATAGGCATCAGCACAAGCGGCAATTCCGCCAACGTGCTGGCGGCAATGAAACAGGCCGCGAACCAGGATCTCAAAACCATCGGTCTTTCCGGCAAGGATGGTGGTCTCCTCGCAAGGGCGTCCGACGTTTCCATCACGGTGCCTGCTGCAAACACGGCCCGCATCCAGGAATGCCACATTGCCATCGGACACATCTGGTGTGAACTGGTCGAATTCGATCTGTTTCGCCAAACCGCCTGACCGTCCCCATTCGACAAACCTGCTGAAGTGATGAGCGTTGATCTTTCCGACGCAAGGAAAAGCGAAGTGGCGTGCGCCGTTCCCTCCCTAACTTCGCCGGCAGCCTATGCTTCCGAACAACACTTTGCAACCGACCATCTCCTGGCAAACCTTAGGCAGCGCACGATCTCCAGCGGGCTCGTCACTGCAACCGCGCAAGGGATGCAGTTCCTCCTCAATCTGGCGTACATCATGGTGCTCGCCAGGCTGCTCCTGCCGCAGGACTTCGGCCTGGTCGCCATGGTTACGACCGTCATGGGTTTTCTCCGCATTTTTCAGGATGCCGGGCTCTCGACGGCAACGGTACAACGGCAGGAGATTACCCATGCGCAGGTGTCCAATCTGTTCTGGGTAAACGTAGCCGTGGGTGGTGTAATTACTCTGCTGGTTGCTGCGTCAGCGCCGGCGGTTGCGTGGTTCTATCGCGAACCGCGGCTGGTAGGTATCACGCTGATGCTCTCAGTTACCTTTCTGCTCGCCAGCTCCGCGGTTCAACACATCGCGCTGTTGAACCGGCAGATGCGCTTCACGGTCATCGCGGTGATCGACGTTATTTCCATGCTTGCCGGTTATCTGACCGGCATCGGCATGGCACTACGGGGATATGGATACTGGGCTCTGGTCGGCGCCAGCGTGACCCAGGTCGCTATCAAACTTGTGCTGACGTGGTCAATTTCGCGGTGGCGGCCGCGGTTACCCTCCCGGAATACTCAAACCTGGCACCTGCTGAAGTTCGGCGCAAATATTACCGCCGGAACGTTGATGTATTCGCTCGCCCGGGGTGCGGACAACCTTCTGATTGGGCGGTTTTTCGGCGCTGCGGCGTTGGGCCTCTATTCCAGAGGCTCCGTCCTTTTCGTGCGGCCGCTGGAACAATTCATGACGCCAATTAATGCCGTGCTCGTTCCGGCGCTGTCGCGGATACAGGGCCAGGATGACAGGTATCGGCGAACATTCCTTCAGGTCTTTGAAGCGATTGCGCTAATAACGTTTCTGTTTGCCGGTCTGTTTCTTGCATTGTCCTACCCGGTGACACTGGCCGTGCTTGGCCCGAAGTGGGACGCAGCCGCCATCATCTTCGCCGTTTTTACCCTGGCGGCACTAGCCTATCCGCTTACGACCGCATCTACATGGCTCTTCGCCACGCAGGGACGCGGGAAAGATTGGGTCCTTGCTAGTTCGATTGTCTCAAGTGTCACCTTCTGTTCTTTCCTGGTCGGGTTGCCGTTCGGCCCCGCGGGTGTGGCCATATCCTACTCGGCTGCGTGCGTGTTAATAGAGTTGCCATTTGTCTATTACATCGCCGGCCGGCGAGGTCCCGTGAGCAGGAAAGATCTTTGGATCGGATGCTTGCGGCATCTGCCTGTCTGGGGAGTAGTTTGTGTCACGGCCTGGCTCACACGCACTTTTGTTCTGGACGTCAACCCGTGGATGCAATTGTTCATCTGCGGCCCCGTGGCCTTGCTGGCTGGGGCCGCATATATCGGCGTTTCCACTCCCTCTCGTCGGGTAGCAGTGAACCTGTTCTCCGTCGTGCGGGAGTTAAGAAATGCATATGCGTCACGTTCGCGTTGAGGAAGGTGGATCGGCTTGTCCTCAAGACGATGCTAAATCGCCGAAGGCGCAATCTTTCTGAAGAGCATGAGCAAGAGTAAGAGCAGGAGCATCAGTAAGACAGGAACAGGCGAAGACCGATGAGCGACACATCAAAGGATTCCTCAACCGCGACGATGGCTTCTCCATTGGCGCAGGCAGTGTCGCGCCGCGCACTCTGGGGTCTGTTTGATCGTAAGGAGCGATGGTCATTGTCCCGGCGTGGCCGGGTGATTTCCGTCTTGCTCGGATTTTCAACTGCCGTTTTGCTCTTGTTGAATGTCCAGCCTTTCCTGGCCGACACCCATCGCGTGAATAGCAACCTCCTTGTCGTTGAGGGCTGGATACATGAATACGCTATTCGCGGGGCGTTGGAGGAGTTCAGAAGAGGTTCTTATCAGCGCATCTTTACTACTGGTGGCCCGGTAACTGGAAGCGGGGGCTACATCAATGACTTTCAGACCTCAGCGAGCGTAGGCGGGGATCTTTTGAAGCATGCTGGGCTGCCACCGGAGTTTGTGGAAATGGTTCCGTCGCGCGTAATGGATCGCGATAGAACATACGGTTCCGCGGTCGTCCTACGGGAGTGGTTTCGTCAGCACAATATGGCTGTGCAAAGCATCAATGTCATCACCGAAGATGTCCATGCGCGCCGCACTCGCTTTCTCTTTCAGAAGGCTCTTGGTGATAAAGTCGCGGTAGGCATCATCGCAATTCCAAATCCAGACTATGACGCGAAGCATTGGTGGCGTTATACCGAGGGTGTGAAGGACGTCTTTGCCGAAAGTGTCGCCTACATTTACGCAAGGCTCCTCTTTTTCTATCCACCGAATTCGGCACACTAGAAGCCATCCATCAGCACGTTTTTCATTCGTCGGCGCAAGCATCATGGTGGTGCATAACGAAGCGAAATGGACCATCCTAAGAACCCTGGACAAAGCGCTGTTTCGGTTCGATAAGCAAAGGCCCGTAGCCCGTTGCAGAACCTGAGTTTTTGGGCGGTGCCCGCAACCAGATGACAGGCTGCAAACACCATGCCCCATGTTCTAGTGACAGACGTGAGATGAGCAATCCCCTTGGGACAGAAGCGGCGTTGGTTTCAGGCGTTTCCGCGTTGCTGGATAAAGGCAGCGCCGTTGAAGCCCCTTTGAGCGATGTCTCCCACAAGGATTTGAAGCGGCGGACAGCCCACGGGGCTGTGGTTTCTATCGGGGCACAGGCCGCGAATTTCGTTCTTCGCACCGGCTCAATGATGATTCTGGCGCGGCTATTGTTTCCAAAGGACTTCGGACTGGTCGGCATGGTCACGGCGTTCACCGGATTCCTTGGACTTTTCAGAGATGCCGGTTTGTCGATGGCAACGATCCAGCGTGCCTCCGTCACCGATGCGCAGACCTCCACACTTTTCTGGATTAACGTTGCAGTTGGCGGGATGCTGGCCGCTTTGGCGGTGGCGGCCGCTCCGATCCTTTCACTGTTCTACCATGAACCTCGGATTTTCTGGGTCACGGTGGCTTTAGGAACGAGTTTCATGTTCAACGGTGTCGGGGCACAACACCGGGCAATGTTGCAGCGGAGCATGCGCTTCACGGCCTTGGTCGCCGTTGACACTGTTAGCTTGATTGCCGGCATGGCTGCAGCGATTGGCATGGCTTGGGCAGGCTGGGGATACTGGGCCCTCGTCGTGCTGAACGTTGCCCCGCCCGCAGTCAGTATCTTGGCCCTGTGGCTGGCTACTCGATGGGTTCCGGGCTGGCCGCAGCGTCGCTCAGGTATCCGGTCCATGCTCTGGTTTGGTGGCACTATCACGTTGAACAACGTCGTCTGTTACGTGGCCTACAACGCCGACAAAGTGTTGCTTGGGCGGTTCTGGGGAGCGGATGCACTCGGCATCTATGGCCGGGCCTATCAACTCATCAACTTGCCGACTGAGAACCTCAATTCAACACTTGGGATAGTGGCATTCCCGGCCTTATCGCGGGTCCAGAACGATCCGGAGCGATTGAGAACGTATTTCCTCCACGGATACAGTCTGTTCCTGGCTATCGCGGTGCCCATTACCATGGAGTGCGCCCTGTTCTCAGACGACGTCATCCGGGTTGCCCTCGGGCCACAATGGTCTGCAGCAGCGGAGATCTTTCGCTTGCTCACGCCTACGATTTTAGCCTTCGCAATCCTCAATCCGCTAACCTGGTTGATGCTCGCACTCGGCCAAGCCGTTAAAAGTCTAAAAATCGCATTGCTAGGCGCCCCAATTGTCATTCTGGGTTATGCGATTGGAATCTCACGCGGGCCGCAGGGTGTCGCCACCGGATATTCGCTCGCGATGCTTCTCTTGATCGTCCCGTTAGTAACGTGGGCCAAACGTGGCACTCTCATTACCTGGAATGACATCCTTAAGGCTGTCGGAATTCCGTTCCTTTCCGTGGCCGTCGGCGCGGGGGTCATCTGGCTGCTCGCGGGACAATTGGCCCAATTGGAGCCAGCATTACTGAGATTGACCGCGGAATCAGCCATCTTGTTTGCCACATACTTCGTCATGCTGATGCTCGTCTTCAGGCAGTGGACGACCTACAATACGTTGCTCCGGGACACTGGGCTCTGGCGAGGCGGACAGCGCTCAAAAGAGAAAGTGCAGTAAATGAACTCGCGGCTCCCGAAGCTCAGCGTTGGCCT
>JBBSFW010000192.1:0-7085 GCA_038254805.1 Terriglobales bacterium | reverse complement strand
GGCAGGTTCGATTTGCCGGTTCATAACGCGAACATTTCCGTTGGCGTTGCCACCGGCGGGGCCGGAGATGGCAGGTGGGTCGAAGATGTTCATCTCCCGGTGGCTGTACCGGAAGAAGGCCGTGATTTTCTGGCTTAAATAATGATCGTAGCGGGCATCGCCCTTGTTGTCGTTGATAGTGCCTCGTGGCAAGGATTCGTAGTTGTTGGTGATGTTGCCGGGGCCACCGAGATTGGGCAGGGGGAGCGCATCCATCACACCCTTGGCAAAGGGCGTGATCTGCGATGCGGGCAGTACACCATCTGCGAATGCCTGTCCGGTGAGAGGATTCCGGATAGGTATGCCGAAGCGGCCGGCCCTCTGATCGAGGGTGGGCACAGTGGAAAGTTGACGGGTGCGTGTGATGCGCCGCAATCCTTCAAAGTCGGCGAAGAAGAAAATTTTGTCCTTGCGTATGGGGCCGCCGAAAGCTCCGCCGAACTGGTTCTGAATGAATGTCGGCTTCACACCACCTGCGGGCTTGAAGAAGCCAATCGCATTCAGATCTGTGTTGCGAAGATACTCCCAGGCTGCGCCGTGAAAGGCATTGGTCCCGCTGCGGGTGGTGGCGTTGATGACGGCTCCCGCGGCGCGGCCGTACTCTGCGCTGTAGTTGTTCGTCTCCACGCGAAATTCAGCTACTGCATCGGGCGTGAGTTGGACCACTTGATTAGAGAAGCCCTGGTTGCTGGTGCCATAAGCGTTATTGTCGACGCCATCGATTAAGAAACTATTCAGGGCGCTCCGCTGGCCGTTGACATTGAAAGATGCATCGCGGCTGGACGTAGATTGATTTTCAAGAACGGATTTGCGGACGCCGGGCGATAGCAGGGCGAGGTCCGCATACGAGCGGCCATTCAATGGCAGGTTCACGATGGCCTGGGTGGTAATGACCTGGCCACGATCGCTAGAATCCGTTTCGAGCGCGGCAGCGGCGGCCTGTACCACCACTCTGTCCGTTGTCTCTCCCACTTCCAGCGTCAGATCGACACGCTGCCGCGCACCGACGGTGACAGTGAATTGATTTGCGACAGCGGCCTTAAAGCCGGATGCCTCCGCCCGCAAGGTATATTGGCCTATGCGGATGTTGAAGAATGTGAAGTTGCCATTCTGGTCAGTGGTGGCGTTGTTGGTTACGCCGGTGTTTACGTTCTGCAGCGTCACGCGGCTGTTGCTCACCACGGCGCCGCTTTGATCGTGAACTGTGCCCAGGACGTCGGCTGTGTCGAATTGAGCAAAAGCAACCGAGGCGATGAGAAAAAGCGAGCAGACAACGAAAATCGTTTTCTGAAAAGCTGACATGGATTTACAGTCTCCCACACAAAGATTTCACACCGCTAACCGTAGTGTGAACATTTGGTTTATCTTACACCACCACGCAGTGACTGTGGTGGCGTTGCCTGACGGCCTAACGGGTGTGTTCGGTATTCCGAGTGACGGCGATGGCAGTTTTGCTTAACCTCCCCTGTCGGATGTGCGAATATACCGATGTTTGTTATGATCGGGTCCGAAGATGATCCGTCGTTGCTTTTCCATTCTCCTGTTATCTACGTTGATTGCAGCCGCGCAGCACGGCGATTCCAGTTTTCCCGCGCACTGCGTCGCAGGGAATGTTTACTACGTCGGATCCACTCAACTGGCGTCGTATCTGATCGCCACCCCAGCGGGTCACATTCTGATTAACAGCAGTTTCGAGCAAACGGTGCCTCTGATCAAGGCGAGCGTGGAAAAGCTCGGATTCAAATTCGGCGATATCAAAATTCTGCTTGACAGTCATGCCCATGGCGACCACGTCGCCGGCAATGCTTTGGTCAAACAGATGACCGGCGCCCGCGTGATGGTGATGAAGGGGGATGAAGGCGTGGTGTCCTCCGGAGGCGCGGGCGATTTCTTCTACACCGAGCGGTGGAAAGCGTGCCCTGTAGACAAGGTATTGCAGGATGGCGAGAAGGTGGCTCTGGGTGGAACGGAATTGGTGGCTCATTTGACGCCGGGTCACACGCGCGGCTGCACCACCTGGACACTAGCGGCCAAGGAAGATGGGAAGACTTACGATGTCGTGATTGTGGGCAGTCCAAATGTGAACCCGGGCTTTCAACTGGTAAACAACACAAAGTATCCAGAGATGGCCGGCGATTTCGCCCGCACCTTCCGCGTGTTGAAGTCACTGCATTGCGATGTGTTTCTCGGCGCGCATGGGGCTTATTACGCCATGGCTGAGAAGTATAAACGAATGGGAAACGGTAAGGAAAATCCGTTCATCGATCCGGCTGGATACCAGGCATTTGTCCAGAATCGCGAACAAACTTTCCTGACGAAACTGAAGGAACAGACAGCTGCGGCGAAGTAGGCCCGCACCACAGCTTCAGTCCTCGTGCGGCAAGCGGAGCAGCCAAAGGTTTGAGAGCCAGACGCCTACAGTTGCAACCGCCATGGCCGTCCGGATGCCCGCTCGTTGCGCAACAATCCCACCTACCAGCGCTCCCAAGGGTTGAACCCCGCGGCTGAGAATCTGCATTGCCGCATTCACGCGGCCCAACCGGTCGTCCGGCGTTACTCGCTGCCGGAAGCTCAATTCGTTTGTCATGAAGATGACCATCGCGCAGTCCCCAATCAATTGAGCTGCCATTAGAAAACCGGCGGCGGCCCAGACGGGACCGCTCGCCAGCGGGATCAAAGTAGTTGCAGCTGCTGCAACCAGCGAACTTGTAACAAAGGTCTTCCGCACGCCGAATCGTACCGAAACGCGCTCGGAAAGCAGCGCGCCGCCCATGTTTCCAATTCCGCCCATCGCAATCACCATGCCGAGCAGCGCAGGGCTGATGCGGAGGTCGCGCAAAGCATAAAGGATGTATAGCGTCGCGAAGAATCCGAAGGACAAATACATTGTAAGGCTGCGGGCCGCCAGCACCCGTAGATAGCCGTTGTTCCAGATTGTGTGCATACCCATCAAGACTTCTTCTTTGAGATGCGGCTCTGCCGGAGGAGGCGGCGGTTCCGGCTTCCGGATCAGGCTGACACAGACCGCGGACCAAAGGAACGAGATAGCGTCCAGCAGGATAGCGATCGGCGCGGTGACCAGTTGGATCAGCAAGCCAGTGATCGCCGGACCCGCAATTTCCGCGGTCGCGCTGCTGAGCGCCAGTTTGCTGTTCGCCTCCAGCACTCGCGCCCGTTCCACCAATGACGGCACATAAGACTGATAGGCGACATCGAAAAAAACGGTGAGAATGCCTGTAAGCGCGGCAATGACGTACAGATGCGCCAGCCGGAGCATACCCAGCCACGCAGCCGTGGGGACGGCGCAAAGTAAAAGCGCCCGGCCAATATCGGAGGCGATCATTACCGGCCGGCGGCGGATACGGTCTACCCACACTCCCGCCGGAAGACCAAAGCACAGTACGGCCAACCCGTTCAACGCGGCAAGAAATCCCATCTGCGCGGGAGTTGCGCCCAGCATAAGGACGGCGGTGATGGGCAAGCCTTCCCGTGTAATCCGGGAACCAAGTTCGGAAATGACCTGGCCGGTCCACAACTTGAGGAAATCGGCGTGGCCCCAAAGCGTCCGTGATGGCGCGGCTTGCATCTCTATGATGATAGTGAATCCCGTCCATCAGGGGCGATAATAAGAGCACATGCGATTTGCTTCGATTCGAGAGGCGCTTCAGGATTTTCGCACCGGCCGGATGCTGGTGGTGGTGGACGATGAAGACCGTGAGAACGAAGGGGATTTGACCGTTGCCGCGGAAAAGGCGACGCCGGAAATCATCAACTTCATGGCGACGCATGGGCGAGGTTTAATCTGTCTGGCATTAACTCCGGAGCGGTGCGATCAGCTCGAATTGCCTCTGATGTCCGCCAACAACACGTCGCGATTCGGTACAGCATTCTGCGAAGCCATTGATGCGCGCGAAGGCGTAACCACTGGCATTTCCGCCGCGGATCGTTCGCATACCATTCAAGTGGCCATGCGGCCGTATGCGCGTCCCGGAGATCTTTCGCGCCCAGGGCACGTGTTTCCGCTGCGCGCGCGCGAGGGCGGAGTGCTGGTGCGGGCGGGACAAACCGAGGCGGCCGTGGATCTGGCGAAAATGTCGGGTTTCGGGCCGGGCGGTGTGATCTGCGAAATCATGAGTGCCGATGGCACCATGGCGCGCGTGCCGGAACTCATGGAGTTCTGCCGGAAACATGAGCTGAAGATGATTTCGGTCGCCGACTTGATCCGGTATCGGCTGCAGAATGAAACTTTCATCCGGCGCGAGGCGGAAGGGATGATCCGCACCGAGTTTGGCGAGTTTTCCACCATTGCGTATGCAAGCTCCATAGATCCCGAGACCCATCTGGCGCTGGTAAAGGGCGACATTCACGGGCCGGAGACAACACTGGTGCGGGTCCATTCGCACTGCGTGTACGGCGACATTTTTGGGTCATGCGATTGCGATTGCAGGAATATGGTGCGGGGCGCGCTGGAGAAGATTGCGCATGAGGGCGCAGGGGCTCTTGTGTATTTGCACCAGACTGGGCCAGGCTTGCGGATGCGGCGCGATGGGGGCGACGTGCAAAGACTGCTACCCCATAACCGGGATGCCGTTTACACGGCGACGCTGGACAGCCAGCGGAAATTGCAGCACGAAGCCGGCATTGGGGCGCAAATCCTGGCCGACCTGGGACTTCATAAGATCCGTCTGTTAACCAATCATCCAAGAAAAGTCGTCGGGCTGGAAGGATACGGGATTGAGATTGTGGAGCAGGTTCCCGTCATCCCCTAAACCCGCACGGAACATTTGCTCGGGTTTTGGCGTTAAAACTAGAAGAGGAACTCTATGGCCATTCTGAAAAGCAGTTTGTTAATCGCTCTGACGGCATTCGCCGCCTTTGCCGCGGACCCCAGTCTGCTGAACCTGGTTTCGCCTGACACCAAGGTGGTAGCCGGAATCCATGTGGACCGCAGCACGGCATCGCAATTCGGGCAGTTCGTGTTACGGCAGATGCAGAACCAGGACGCCGATTTTAACAAGTTCGTTACTGCCACCGGGTTTGATCCCCGGCGCGATCTTACTGAAGTGATGGTGGCCTCTACTGACGGACAACAGAAGGGGCATGGATTGGTGGTGGCACGCGGCACGTTCGATATCGCCAAGCTGGTGGCCCACGCCAAGACCACCGGAGCCGCATTCACCAACTACAAAGACGTTCAAATTATCACGGGCAAGGCCGGGTCCGGTTGGATTGCGTTCCTCGACAGCCGGACAGCGCTGGCGGGCGACCCGGATGCAGTGCGGACGTCTATCGACCGGCGCGGTGGGGGAACGGCCATCGATCCAAAGCTCGCCGCGAAGGTGAATGAGGTCAGCAATAAATACGACGCCTGGATGGTCTCCATAGTGCCAGTGGCGAACTTTGCGGGCAAAATGCCCGATAAGCGGATCAACGGCGCAATGAGGGGCGATGTGGTCCAGGCCATTGAGCAGGCCAGCGGCGGCGTGGTGTTCGGCTCGGTCGTGCAGATTTCAGGCGAGGCGGTCACTCGAACTGAGAAGGATGCGACGGCACTGGCCGATGTTGTGAAGTTTCTCGCCGGCATGATTCAAGTGAATCGTGAAAATCGAGAAGCCGCAAAGTTTGCAGCGCTGCTGGACACGATGGATCTGAAGTCAAATGCGAATACGCTGACCATCTCGCTCTCTGTTCCCGAAGGCGATCTGGAGCAGATGCTCAAGCCCGCGCCCAAGGCGGCAGTTCGTAAAGCTGCACTGATCAAGTAATCCCGTTGGAGTTCCTCCATCCCTGCAGACGTTCTTCAGTGAGCTCGGATATGAAAGATGAGCCTCCTAAGCCCGAGCGTAGCAGATACACTCGGGCTAGCGGGTCAGAAATAAGAAACAGCTATTCTTTCACTTTCAATGCCGCACACTCAATTAGATTGTTTTCAATGATCCTAACCGGTTTATACGGTAGGATGGCGAGATCGAATGAAAAAGTTGGATTTCGTCTTTTTTGACGCCGGCGGGGGACACCGGAGCGCCGCAACGGCGCTAAAAGCAGTGGTGGAGCAGCAAAAGCGCCCTTGGGAAGTTCGCCTGGTTAATCTGCAAGAGGTACTAGATCCGCTTGACATCTTCCGTAAGATCACCAGGATTCGCATGGAGGACGTCTACAACAAATTGCTTGCGAAAGGATGGACGCTTGGCTCGGAATACCTGGTTCCGCCCATGCACGCACTTATCAAACTCTATCACCCGGCCCAGCGGCAGCTGCTGACGAAGCTTTGGAAGACGGATCCGCCGGACCTGGTGGTTTCCGTGATTCCAAATTTCAACCGGGCTCTGTATCAGGGGCTTCAAGCAGCAAATCCGAAAGCTCCGCTGGTGACCATTCTGACGGATTTGGCGGATTACCCCCCACACTTCTGGATGGAGCTACAGGAGCAGCACCTGATCTGTGGAACCGAAGAGGCCGTGAGCCAGGCTCGAAAACTCGGGCATCACCCACAGAAGATTTGGCAGACGTCGGGAATGATTCTGAGGCCGCGTTTTTACGAACCAGTTCCGCTGGACCGCGCCGAAGAGCGCCGGAAACTGGGATTACACGCCGATTTGCCGACCGGGCTAGTATTGTTCGGCGGGCAGGGGTCCAATGTGATGATTGAGATCGCAAAGCGTTTGAGCCGGACTTCAATTCAGATGCAACTGATCTTCATCTGCGGAAAGAATGAGAAGCTCGCCGCGAAGCTGCGGAGAATTGGGAGCCGCATTCCCTTCCACATCGTCGGCTTCACGCATGAAGTACCGTATTTCATGCAGCTATCCGATTTCATGATCGGAAAACCGGGGCCTGGCAGCATTAGTGAGGCGCTCGCGATGAATCTGCCTGTAATTGTGGAGCGCAACGCGTGGACACTGCCGCAGGAGCGATTTAACACAGAGTGGGTGCGCGAGAAAGGGATCGGAATTGTGCTGAAGAACTTCAGCGAAATCGGCCCGGCCATTCAAGGCTTGCTGGCGCCTGAAGAGTTCGCCCGGCTGAAGGCGAACGCCGCAGCCATT
>JBBSFW010000191.1:0-7109 GCA_038254805.1 Terriglobales bacterium | reverse complement strand
CGGGTTGTCAGAGTTTCGGAATAATCGGCCCATCCCACGACTGCGGTGCGCCTCACCGAGGAGCAGGGAGGTTGCGGCGAGCAGCATCGGCCCGAGGCGCCGGGTGTACGGTTCGTTTCAGATCCTGCTTTCAATGCGGTCGAGGTTGGACTTCGCGTGCGATCCGGATTTTGCTCCGGCAAGGATCCACAACGCTGCGAGACAGGATTGGTGCGGCAAATTAACCTGCGTGAATCTCATAGAGGCTTACCGTCACCCCGGGGTCGCCCAATAGCGGCGAAGCCGGCGCTGGGCAGAGAAGAACCTGGAGGATGCGGACTTCCTCGTGGTTTCAGGTCTTAATCAAGCTGAGGGCTCCGACTCGCATCCCCGAACGGCGGGCCACCGGCGCAATCAGCGCGCTCGGCGCACGCTTGATCCTGTCGAAACGGTGCCGATGGCCGGACTCGAACCGGCACTGAGATTTCTCTCAAACGGATTTTAAGTCCGTATCTTTGCGGTGCACAGGTTTATTTGTTGGCGAATAGTTGACAAGTAACGCCTCGTTTCGTTAAATTGCGCCACCATGCGCAAGACAACGACGAAACTCTCCCGAGTGAAGGTAAACAGGCGTCGACTTTACTGCGTCACCTGGCCAAAGATCGGAACCGGCCGCAATCGCCGCTTCTTTAAAGAGAAGTCGGACGCCGAAACGTTTCTTCAGGCGAAATTAATCGAGCAGGAAAACTACGGCACGGCTGGAACCTCTTTCACAGAGCGGCAACGCGCCGAGTATCTCGAATGCTGCGAACTGCTAAAGAAGTATCCCGTCACGGTGCGCGATGCCGTGAATTTCTATCTCCCTCATTTGCAGGCCACAAACCAATCCTGCACGGTCGCTCAGCTCGTGAACGAATTGTTAAGCGCGAAGAAAGCAGACGGGGTCAGCGAACGATATTTGAGCGATCTAAAGAGCCGACTTGGGCAGTTCGCCGAGTGTTTCAATGGTAAGCCGGTGGCAGAGATTACCGGTCCGGAAGTTGATACGTGGTTGCGGAGTCTCGCTGATAGGGAAGGCAACCCGCTCGCGCCAGTGACGCGAAATAACTTCCGCCGAGTTCTGGTGGTCGCCCTCAATTACGCGATGTCGCAAGGTTATTGCGTCGGCAATGTTGCGCAGCAGAGCGCTCAGGCGAAAGAGACAAAGCTCGCGGCAGGCATTCTCACCGTAAGCCAAGCCGCCGACCTTCTGACGCATTGCCATCCAAGGATTTTGGCCGGCGTCGCGCTCGGACTATTCGCCGGGGTTCGTCCTGAGTCGGAGGGGTTGCATCTCGATTGGTCACATATTGATTTCGAGGATAAGACCATCAATATCGAGCCTGATAAAACGAAGGCCGATTCGAGCGCCCGTTACGTGGAGATGTCCGACAATCTGATTGCCTGGCTTTCACCTTATCGGCGCCAAACGGGGTCAATCTTTCCCCCGGTGACCGAGTACTATGAGCGGCTACGGGAGGCGCGCAAAGAGGCCGCAATCGAACAGTGGCCACACGACGCGCTTCGACACTCGTTCGGCTCGTACCATTACGGGCTGCACCGCAATGCCCCGCTGACTCAGGCTCTGATGGGACACACGAATTCTAAGATTTTCTTCAAGCACTACCGTAAATCGATGAAGCAGGCCTTCGCGGCGCGATATTGGCAGATCGCTCCCGCAACGGATTCGAAGCGACTCGTCCAGTTCACCGCGGCGACGCCGTAGTCCGTTTCGCGCGACTGTTACTGGGTCGTCAGGCAGAAGCCCTCCCCTAATATCCCTAGAATTGGGCTGGCAGTTACGCTGTTAGTGTGGTGCCTCCTCCTCACCATCGCTTCGGCTGGAAGAGCCGGCAAAAAAACAATCCTTTATTTCCTGGCCAGAGGGTGGGCGCCGGCACCCCCTACAGCCGCCGCCTGTTGCATGGAGGGGCCATCACATGGCTTCTGGGATAAATTAGCTGGAGCCTCGGAAGCGTTTTCATTGCGCTCTGGTTCATGTGTTGACAGCGCCGTGCAGACGGTTATCATCCCTCAGACTGATAAGCGGGGTTCGTCTCCCGATCGAGTGTAATAGCGAAGCGCCTCGACTTGCAAACTGGCTGCCAGTTCCAAAGGCAGCAATTCAGAGGTCCGCGCCACGCGGCTTGGTTCTGCGTGGAACTGCACGGACCACACAGTTTTGCAGAGAAAGGACACCGATATGCTAGATCCTTCAGGGCGAAGTGCGCCCGTCCGTCCCCAGAGATTAACAGCAGAGCAGACGCTTGTCGTCGCGTCGATATTATTAACCAAACCGCAGTTAGCGCAGCAGCTGCGAGTTAGCGTAAGGACCATCGACAACATGATGGCGCAGCGGATCATCCCATTTTTTCGCGCGAGTAAACGTTCAATTCGGTTCCACCTGCCGCGGGTCTTGGCGGCCTTAGAGAAGCGTGAAGTGCGGGAGGTCGCTTAATGATAAAGCCACCTCCGAAAAGGGAAGGGCGCACCTTCTACAGCGCGCCCCTGAAAACTCCCTTAACTGTTTCGCAACCTTACAAGCACGCCCGCCGGTTGCAAGCCATCTGTGAAATCCAATGGCGGCAAGAAGCTCATAGGTTAGCCGCGCTGTACCGGCAAAGCGGGAATCTTGCCCATCTCCGCGCCTTTCGCCGACACAGAGCCGCAATGGGCGGACGGATGCGGAGTTGGGGGAGGGAGTCTCAATCGTGAGCGGGCTGGAGCAAGCAAAGCAGGCCCTTCTGTTGCCTGACTTAATGAACCGCCTTGGGCTGGGCGAACACGCTAAGAAATCAGCGCGCTGCCCTTTCCATGAGGATAGCGAACCATCGTTCTCAGTCTACAGGGATCAGGACGGCGAATTGCGCTGGAAATGTTTTACTGGTTGCGGGGGCGGGGATTCCGTAGACCTATTGGCGAAAATCGAGGGTATCTCAAACCCGGAAGCGTGCCGGCGACTTATCGAGCTGAGCGGTGCGCACCCCGCCGGAACAAGGGCGCGCCCGCCGGTCCAGCGGAAGGCTTCGGCGCCATCAATTCCCGAACGACTCGGAGTCATGCCGGATTCGGTGGCTGATGCCTGGAAGGAAGGTGTAGACTATCTCCTTGCGCATCCCATCAGCGCCGTGGGCCTGGCAAGCTTCCGGGGGTGGCCGGTTCCGTTCGCGCAATACTTAATCGACTGCGCCGAGATCTCTTTTCCGCTTTATTACAACGGGCGCGGGATTGCGTTCCAAGTGAGCGCGCCCGAAGGCGAGCGCGGGGCGATGACGACGCGGCCGGTCGGCTATCACATCCGGTTGAAGGGTAAACCGGGCGAGAAGGCGACGTGGCGATTTCTTCCTAACGAGCAGACGCACAAGCAAAGCATTCCCGCTCTTCCTTATCTCATCGGAGAATTTGAACAGGCGCGTCTGCTCATTATCACCGAAGGACAATGGGACGCTCTGACGTTCGCATTCGCCGCGGGCTGGCTCGGCGATAACTGCCTCTGGCCGGCAAACGTTGGAGTCATCGGGGTTCGCGGCGCGTCAGGTGTAAATCCTTTCCTGCGCTGGTATGACCGCTTCTGGCCGGAGCGGGCGCGCTGCCTTTTAATGGTGGATGCAGATCCTCCGGGAAGCGCGTGGTATGAAGGCAAGGATTCTTTTGCGGATCGACTCTCAGAACGCTGTCAAAAGGTAGAGGTCGTTGATTGCGCGTCTCACAAAGATTTCAACGACCTCTATCGCGCTGAGAAACCCGGACCTGAAATTATTGCAGAACTGCTGGCGTCGCGTGGGATGGCAGTAGAATACGGGGGCGCCGTATGAGTACGGCTATTACCGCCCCATCTTCGTTCCGCACACTCAGGACATACGAAGGCGCGGAGGCGACGCTCGCGCATACGCTGGACGAGGCTTGCGCTTTTCTTCGGCGATTCATGGCCTTCTCATCAGAGGCGCAACCTGTAGCTATCGCCCTATGGATTGCGCACACCTACTCAATCGAAGCATTCGAGTACACGCCTTATCTCCACATTCAGTCACCGGAGAAGCGTTGTGGCAAAAGTCGCCTGCTTGACTGTATTGGCTTGCTCGCGCGGAAGCCGTGGCGGGTCGTCTCGCCGTCCGAGGCAGTGCTCTTTCGCAAGATTGAAGCTGATAACCCGACGCTTCTTCTCGATGAGGTTGATGCGATCTTCTCAAATGGGAAAGATGATGGGAAAGAATCTTTACGCGCTTTGCTTAACGCCGGGTTTGAACGGCGAGCAAAGATTCCACGCTGTGTCCCGCCGAATCACGAGCTGCGTGAGTTTGCTGTGTTCTGCCCCAAGGCGCTCGCGGGCATTGGAAGGCTACCCGACACAGTCAGCGACCGTTGCATTCCCATCCGATTAGTGCGCCGCGCTCAGAACGAACCGGTGGAACGTTTCCGCAGGCGCGAAGCAGAGACGATCGCTTTACCAATGCGGGAAGCTCTCACTTTGTGGGCCGAATCGGAAGGAACGCTAAGTCGTTTGGGGTCGGCCCGTCCGGTCCTCCCTGAGCAGCTTGGCGACCGTCAGACAGACATCTGTGAACCGCTCCTAGCCCTCGCTGACTCTGCTGGTGGTGAATGGCCGGAGAAGGCGCGATTCGCGCTAACCTCCCTGTGCGCGGGAGAAATCGACGAGGATGACAGCCTGGGAATTAAGTTGCTTCGGGCGATCCGCACAATCTTCGCGACCAGCGGTGCGGACAAGATGCCGACAAAAGAAATTCTAGAGGCGCTCGTTGCGGCTGAAGATGACGGGCCGTGGCCCGCTTGGTGGGAGCACGATCTGAAGAGCGAGAACACACGCGGCCCAGCAGCAAAGTTGGGGCGGCTGCTCAAGCCTTACAACATCAAGGTCGGAAGCATCCGGTTAAGTGGCACAACAACGGCGAAGGGTTATTATGCGAAAGGCTTTGAGGAAGCGTGGCAACGCTATTGCCCGCCTATTTTGGCTTAAAGTCGGCACAACGGCACAGCCTTGGCCGCGTTGCCTATGAACAAGCAGGCAAAAAGCCAAACGAATCAACGACGGCACAAAGCTGCACCTGTGCCGTTATTCGAAAGCACTACTTTCCCTCGTGAAGAGGCGATTGTGCCGTTGTGCCCTCTTTAGGGGGCTGCTCTTGGAACCACGATAAGCGCGACATAGCAGCGCAAATTGCGATCGAACGCCTTGCGCCGTGTCCGCCACGTTCGTTCGCCGGGCCGCGACGATCACGTTCCGATCCGACCTCGTGGAATCCCAGCGCAAGGCGGCCTCGTTCGCCCGGAACCACACCGTGAAAGCGATTTTTGCAGGGAGATGTCGATGACGCCCCCTTGGCCAAATCACCTCCACCGTTGCCTCAGTTGCTGCTCTGATTCCGGATGATGTTCTAATGTCCGGCCACCATCTTCTGGCCGTACCTGGCTTATTGTTTATCTGCCACTTGCAATGGCGTGGTTCGTTCCAGCCGCTCGTTCACGGCTTGAATTTGCGATTCCTGCGCTTTCAGACTAGCCGTGAGCGCTCCGATTTCCTTTTGCTGCTGGTTGATGATCGCTTCCTGCTTTGCAGCGGTTGATTTGACTTGGGCGATGCTGGCGGCCTGTTTCTCGACCTTGCTATGCTCTTTTAGGAACTCATTGAGTAGCATTGCGTTCACCGCTTCGTAACGAACGGTGTATGGCTTACCTTGATCGTCACGGGCCACTAGATCAGGATTTACCTTTGCGACTTGTTCAGCAACAAGGCCAAATTGCGGGATGCCCTGAGGATCAAGGGCGTGCTTGTAGCGAAAGGTGACCGGTTGCAGCGCCAGAATCGCTTCGCTTGCCTCGTTCATTGGCTGAATCGCGTCCTTGAAGCGGGCAGACGAGGTGATGGTTCCGAGATGTCCATTGGTGTCAACAACGACCCCTACGCCTCCTGCTACGGTCACCCCGCTAATGCCCGCAATAAAGGTGCCGGTCTGACTTCCTTTGGTCCCAATCCGGATCTTACTGGCTTCACCCGCCACTCCAAGATTGCCTATCTCGATATTGTTACTGCCGGTGGTGAGATAGTAGCCGGCATTGAGTCCCAGCGCAATGTTGGATGACCCAGTGATATTATTAAAAAGTGCCTGAACACCGCTTGCCGCGTTGCTCGCGCCAGTCGTGTTGTGGTAGAGCGCGTTGACTCCGTTCGCCGTGTTGTTGTTGGCTGTTGTGTTATTGAAGAGCGCTTGCACACCGCTCACCGTATTGCTCGCGCCCGTAGTGTTATGATAGAGTGCGTTCAATCCATTTGCCGTGTTGTTATTGGCGGTAGTGTTATTGAAGAGCGCTTGCACACCATTCGCGGTATTGCTGCCGCCAGTGCTGTTCTGAGAAAGCGTTAAGATACCGTTGGCCGTGTTATTGCTGCCGGTGGTGTTGTTCAAAAGAGCGCTATTACCGCTGGCCGTGTTGTTGACGCCCATCGTGTTGCTAAAGAGCGCTTCTACACCGATCGCCGTGTTCTCAAGGCCGGTCGTGTTGTTAAGGAGCGCATCCCAACCGTTGGCCGTATTCTCGGAACCGGTTGTGTTGCTAGACAAAGCATGAGCACCATCGGCCGTATTATTGGAGCCGAGTGTGTTATTTTGGAGCGCTTGTATGCCGTTAGCTGTGTTGTCCCCGCCGCTTGTATTAATGGTCACCGGTGGCCGTGTTTTGGCTGCCGGTGGTGTTATTCTGAAGCGCACCATCACCGTCGGCCGTGTTGTAATTGCCGGTGGTGTTGCTTTGAAGCGCGCTCGCACCGTTTCCCGCGTTGCTGCTGCCCGTTGTGTTGCTTTGGAGCGCCAGCAGACCGACGGCCGTATTGTAGCTTCCTGTGGTGTTGCTGAAGAGCGCATCAGTACCGACTGCTGTGTTGTTGCCACCGGTTGTGAGACTGAAAAGCGCATCATCGCCCTCAGCGGTATTGCCGTTGGGATAGCCTCCGTCCGGTACTGGAGTGACCGCTCGGGTTGCCTGCGAAAACGCCAAGAATGCGAGCGCGATGGCGAGGACGTTGAGAACAAGGCCGAACCGCAAAGGCGGCCGGCTGATTGAAGTCGTGGCGAATG
>JBBSFW010000190.1:0-7152 GCA_038254805.1 Terriglobales bacterium | reverse complement strand
GAGCTCCTGCGAGATTTGATCGAAAGCAGCCTTCAGCTTATCCATCTTATTGCCGACTTCGATCATCCGCCCTCCGGTTTCTGCGGTGAGCTTCTTCATCTCACTATCGCCGCTGTAAGCGCCAAAGCCGCCGTAGAAGCCCCGGTCGGCGCATAGCAGAACGTACACGATGGTGTCGGCTTTCTGGGCGGCCTCAACCGCTTCCTTGACTCTGTTCTGGCTGCCCTGGTCTTCCCCATCGGTGAGCAGAATCATGGCTTTACGATCGACCTGCTGGGCCATCTCCTCGTGTGACGCCAGGTACACGGCGTCGTATAAGAGCGTGCCCTTGGGCTTGCCAATGCAGGGGACAGGGCCGCCTCCCATGCCCGGAACTCCACCGCAACCACCACCACCAGAGTTGATCTTGGCGCTGTTCAGCGCGGACTTCAGGCGGCGGACGTTGCTAGTGAAATCCTGTAGCAGGTCAATATTGACGTCGAAACTGAGGACAAAGGCGACATCTTTTTCGCGCAGGGTCTGGCCGAGGAACGCTCCCCCCACCTGCTTTTCCATTTCGAGCACGTTCTGCTGGCTGGCGCTGGCGTCAATGAGAATGCCCAGCGTCAGAGGAAGATTCGATTCGGCGGAAAAATATTTGACGGCCTGAGCCTTGCCATCCTCGAAGACTTCGAAATTGTCTTTGGGCAAATTCGGAATCAGTCCGCCTTTTTTGTCCTTCACATTGAAGAAGAGCTGGACGACGTTTACGTTGGCGCGGAGAATGGTGATCGGCCGATCCTCGTCTACATCCTGGTCTTTATCAGCATGGGCCTTCGCAGCCGATTCCTTGTCCTGCTGGTCAGGGACCATTTGAACATCCTGGGCGGAGAGCAGCCAGGGGACCAGAGCGAAGATCATGAGGGCACAAAGTGTCTTGCGGCAAAGAAATCGGGGCATGAATTCGGATCCGTTTGGGTTCTGGTAATCTATCTGTCTACTGGTTAGATGCACTAAATTTGGCCACTCAGGCATCCCACTATACGGAAAGTTCTGGTTCGGGGGTTTGGTTTGAGTAAGGGAATTCGATTTGAGGTCCTGCTTCTGGTTGGCCTTTTTTTAACGTCTGGCGACTTGCGGGCGGCGCAAACTCCAGATCCTGCTACGCCTTCTCAAAACCCTCCGGCGAACTCGGGGCAAGATCAGACTTCGGGGCAGAACCAGCAAAATCAGCCCAATCCGTCCGCCCAGCCCGCGCCAAAAGACCAAAGTATTCCGGATGCACCCTCGGCGGTGAGGCCGTTGCAGCCGGCGCCCGAGAACCCAATGCCTCCGCAGGAAAATCCGCAGAATGAGCCGCCGCCATCGCTGCCGGCGCCCCTCACGAACGAGCCCCCGCCGCGACAATCCGCTCCTGAAGTAAGGGAGGGGACGGCGGGAGTACCGCCTCCGGTGAACATCAGAACTGTGCCCCAAGGCGGCGCAACGGCAAGCGGCCCGAACGCTCAGGAAGAGTGGTTCAAATTAGTGGTTGTGACCAATCAGGTCATGATTCCGGTAACGGTGAAGGAGGAATCGGGCCACCTGGTGAGCGGACTGCTTCCCAAGAATTTCACGGTTCGTGAAAATGGAAAAAAGCAAAATCTGAACTTCTTTACCAGTGATCCGTTTGCCATTTCGGCGGCGATCATTCTCGACCTGGGAATGAAGGACGTGGACGTACAAAAGGTGAACCACACCTTTCCGGCGCTGGAGGGAGTTTTCAGCCCCTTCGATGAAATTTCGATTTACAGTTACAGCAATGCCGTAAGCCAGCTTGCGGGATGGGCGGCGGTGGGGCAGAAACTCTCAGAGACGCTGGATAGCCTGAAAACTGTAAGCGGCCGGAATAATGGGCCTCCAGTGACGGGCGGACCGCTGGGGCCACAGGGGCCGACGATCAATAACATGCCGGTGGATCCGGCGTCGCCGACGGTTTATACGCCGGCACAGGAGTCTCACGTTTTAAATGATGCCATCCTCAGGGCTGCGCTTGATCTGGCGAAGCGGGACCGGACCCGAAGGAAAATAATATTCATTATCAGCGACGGACGGGAATACCGCAGCGACGCCGGATACCGTGATGTGCTGAAAGTATTGCTCACTAATAACATCATGGTATATGCGGTGGGGCTCGGCGGATCGGCGATTCCCGGATACAACAAGTTGGAGAAGCTGCATATCCCCCGCTTCGGATACAGCGATATTTTGCCAAAATACGCCAGTGCCACGGGCGGCGAAGTGGCAACCGAGCTTACGCGTAATGGGATCGAAGATGCTTACACGAGGCTGATCGGCGATGCCCGAAACCAGTACACGCTGGGGTACGAGACACATGAGGCAACCTCGGGTGCCTATCGCAATATCGAGGTACTGGTTGACCAACCCAGCTGTAAGTCTTCGGTCCGGCCATGCGTGAATGTGTACGCGCGCGACGGGTATTATCCCTTGCCGCCGGAGAAGCATTAACCGGAGGGCAATTCCTACCGGTTCCGGGTAGTAACTGGGGTGGTCGGCGGCCAGGCGGATGCGTGTGGTATAAAACCAAAGTACCAGCCAAAATCCGGCGGATCGGTTTACGGTGTTACGAACGTCCGCCCTCTGAGGAAAGCTTTGAGTTTCATCAATTTCGCAGCCCGCGAGATCAACTGCAAAATCGTGTACTACGGCGCGGGCCTCGGCGGCAAAACCACGAACCTGCAGCATATCTACCAGAAGACAGCCGAGCAGCAGAAGGGCAAAATGATTTCTCTTGCCACAGAAACTGAGCGCACGCTGTTTTTCGATTTCCTTCCGTTGGATCTGGGCTCGGTGCGCGGCTTCAAGACTCGCGTCCACCTTTATACCGTACCCGGCCAGGTCTTCTACGACGCCAGCCGCAAACTGATCCTGCGCGGGGTGGATGGCATTGTTTTCGTAGCCGACTCGCAACAGGAGCGCATGGACGCCAATGCCGAGGCGCTCGACAACCTGATGGCCAACCTCAAAGAGCACGCCTACGACTTCAACAAGATTCCTTACGTCCTGCAGCTGAATAAACGCGATCTGCCGAATATCCTGCCCGTCGAGACACTAACCAAAGAGCTTCGCCGGAAGAATGAGCCGGTGATCGAGGCGGTTGCGTTTGAGGGCAAAGGCGTGTTTGAGACGCTGAAGGAAATTGCCCGGCAGGTTCTGGTGGAGTTGAAGCAGGGGAGCTGAAACGGCAGGCCTCAGAAAGTAATCCCACCTTCTGTCAGGATTGAGCGCTCTATCGGGTCGCAATGATCCCGGCTTAGCTGATCGCCTTCTAGCGAGTGCGAGCGCATCTTCCCGTATAATCGCTAGATTCAACATGACAGTTTTGGCTGATATGGTGGCCGGCGCGCGGCGGAGAGTGGCTGAGTGCCGCTTCTCCCTGGACGGGCGCGAGCTGGAGGCAAGGGCGGCTTTGCACGTCCCACGCGGATTTCGCCAGGCGATGCATTCGACGAGCCGGAGGGGAATCGCCGTGATTGCGGAGTTAAAGAAGGCGTCGCCATCGCGAGGGCTGATTCGAGCCGATTTTGATCCTGCGAATCTTGCAAGAGAGCTGGAGCAGGCTGGAGCGGCTGCGCTTTCAGTGCTCACCGAAGAAGAATTCTTTCAGGGGTCGCTGGCGAATTTGCGGACGGCTTCTGCGAACACCAGACTTCCCTGCATACGCAAAGACTTTATCGTTGATGAGTTGCAGCTGCTTAAGGCCCGGGCCAACTGCGCCGATGCCGTTTTGCTGATCGTTGCGGCGCTGTCGCAGGACGAATTGAGGTCGCTCACGAATAGGGCACGCGCGCTTCAGTTAGATGTGCTGTGCGAAGTTCATGATGAAGAAGAATTGCGCCGGGGACTGGACTCCGGATGCGATTTGATCGGGGTAAACAGCCGCGATTTGAAAACTTTCAAGGTAGATTTAGAAACTGCGTTCAGGCTCGCGCGGGGCATCCCGAAAGATGCGCTGGCGGTGGCGGAAAGCGGAATCGAGAGCGGGATGGACATCGCCAGGCTGAGGGCGGCCGGCTACGAAGGTTTTCTGATCGGTGAAAGTTTGATGAAGGCGCCGGTTCCGGGAGAGGCTTTGAAGGCATTGCTGGCCGGTGCGGTGTCTCACGTCTCAACTTCGGCCTGATTCGCTGGCGGCCAGCGAGCAACAACGGACTGAGTATGACCTGGATCAAGATTTGCGGCATTACGAACCTGGAGGACGCGCTCACCGCGGTCGAGGCTGGAGCCGATGCACTAGGGTTTGTGTTTTATGAGAAGAGCCCTCGTTGGATTGACACGTCGACGGCCAGGCAGATCGTCGAGCAATTGCCAAAGGAAACGGAGAAAGTGGGCGTGTTCGTGAACTCGGCGCAGGAGCGTCTGGCAGGGATTGTTGATGAAGTTGGACTCACGGCGGTACAGTGTCCGCCTGGTTCTTCACCGGACGGAAAGACCAAATTTAGGCCCCGAGTGCGAATGTTGATGCCGTTATCGGTGACGCGATTGCTGGAGGATGAAAAGCGCCTGCAGGCACTGACCGCCGACTTTATTCGAATGGCGGAGTCACGCAAACCTGCGAATGGACTTGACACCTTTTTACTGGACTCAAGCACTCCGGATCAGCCAGGCGGAACCGGCCGGACGTTCGACTGGCAAAGAATAGCTCCTCTGGCCATGGTCATGAGCAAGAGCGTGAAGGTGGTGGCTGCTGGCGGGCTTACACCAGAAAACGTCGGCTCGGCAATGCGGATCCTTCGTCCGTGGGGCGTGGATGTCTCGTCAGGGGTTGAGGCCAGTCCGGGAAAGAAAGATCCGCAAAATGTGAGAGCGTTTGTGCAAGCGGTACAAAGAGCGGACCAGAGTTAGACCCATGGCGACTGTCCCCATTGCGAAAAAGCGCACTGCAGGTTCGACCCGAAAACCTGTTTTAGTGCCACAACCAGGCCGTTTTGGGCCATGGGGTGGGCGCTACGCTCCCGAGACGCTGATGCCGGCGCTGGAGGAACTGGAGCGGGAATACGAGCGGGCGAAGCGCGATCCGAAATTCAAGGCAAGGCTTAGCGAACTGCTTAAAACTTATGCGGGACGCCCGACGCCGCTGTTTTTTGCACGGCGGCTTACGCAGAAACTCGGCGGAGCGAAAATCTATTTAAAGCGCGAGGATCTGCTGCATACCGGCGCGCACAAGATTAATAACTGCCTGGGCCAGGCTCTTCTGGTGGAGCGCATGGGCAAGCAGCGGGTGGTGGCGGAGACTGGCGCCGGGCAACACGGGGTTGCAACCGCCACGGTCTGCGCACTGCTGGGTTTTGAATGCGTCGTGTACATGGGCGCGGAAGACATGCGGCGGCAGGAGCTGAATGTCTTCCGCATGCGCCTTCTAGGCGCGGAAGTTCGGGGCGTCGATGCCGGATCGCGCACGTTGAAAGATGCGATCAACGAAGCCATGCGCGACTGGGTGACCAATGTCCGCACGACCCACTATTTACTGGGCAGCGTGCTGGGCGCGCATCCGTATCCGGCGATGGTGCGTGATTTTCATAAGGTCATTGGGCACGAGACAAGGGCACAAATATTGAAGGCCGAGGGCAGGCTGCCTGCGGCGATCATCGCCTGCGTGGGTGGCGGCTCGAATGCGATCGGGATTTTCCACGATTTCATCGGCGACAAAAAGGTAAAGCTGATCGGGGTGGAGGCCGGCGGGCGCGGCGAAAACCTGGGCGACCATGCCGCACGCTTTCGCGGTGGCCTTCCCGGTGTGCTGCAGGGAACGTATTCGTACGTATTGCAGGATGATGCGGGGCAGATCGCATTGACGCATTCGGTTTCCGCGGGGCTGGATTATCCTTCGATCGGCCCGGAGCACGCCTGGCTCAAAGACAGTGGACGAGCAGAATATGTGGCGGCGTCAGATGCCGAGGCGCTCGATGCTTGCAAATTGTTGGCGCAGACTGAGGGAATTATTCCGGCGCTGGAGTCGGCGCATGCTGTGGCGGAAGCGCTGAAGCGAGCGCCGGAGATGAAGAAGTCGGATGTATTGATAGTGAATGTTTCCGGACGTGGCGACAAGGACATGGGAATTTTGAGGGAGAAGTGCCTCGAACTGAATTGAGTGACCAGATTCGTACTGCAAACTTCAGATGTTAGGCGCAGCTTTCTCAGATTATGTATTTCAGATTTGAAGGCAGGCAGCAGAGGCCCTCAAACCTGAAATCTGAAATCTGCAATCCTTCGCTCTGCTACCAGATTCATGGCGATTTCGTTCACAAACCGGCCGGCTCTCGTCGCCTATCTCACTTGCGGCCACCCGGATCTCGACACGACGCGGGAGGTCGCGCTGGCGGCGATATCCGCGGGCGCGGAGGTGATCGAGCTGGGCGTGCCCTTCAGCGATCCGGTGGCCGATGGACCGGTGATCCAACGTGCCAGCGAGCGGGCGCTTCGCAACGCCGTGTCGCTGGAGCAAGTGCTCAAGCTGGCAGCGGAAATCCGGCAGGAGAGCAATGCGGGCCTAATTGTATTTTCATACCTGAATCCGATATTGCGTATGGGATTGGAAACGTTTGCGAAAAGGGCTGCTGACGCTGGGGTGGATGGCGCCCTGGTCACGGACTTGCCGGTCGAAGAAGCTGACGATTATCTGCGGCACATGCGCAAGAACAATTTGGCGACCGTATTTCTCGCCGCCCCGACCAGCACAGATGAACGGCTGAAGCGCATTGCTGAAACCTCCACGGGATTTGTGTACGCCGTTTCGCGTACCGGGGTAACCGGAGCACGGAAGGAATTGCCTGAAGATGCGCGGAACCTAGTACGGCGGTTGCGGAAATTTGCTAGATTGCCAATCGCGGTCGGCTTTGGAATCTCTGCGACCGAGCAGTTTGTCTCCGTAGGGGAATTCGCTGACGCGGCGGTTGTGGGCAGCGCGATTGTGCAGATGATCGAACTCAGCCCGGGCAGCGAGGCGCGCGCGGTTGCAGAATTTGTAAAAAAGCTTTTAGCCAGCAGCCCTCAGCCTTCCGCCTTCAGCAAAAGCGGGGGCCATACACGCCGCATAGCTAGTGCAGACTGAAGTGGCACCTACGGGTTTATCTGATGACTGACGGCTGATGACTGACGGCTCCTATGGACATT
>JBBSFW010000189.1:0-7228 GCA_038254805.1 Terriglobales bacterium | reverse complement strand
TGCTGTACTCCACCTATATAGGTGGCAGCGGGGATGAAGAGGTTCACGGGCTGGCCCTGGACAGACACGGCAATGCCCACATCGTCGGCGTGACTGGCTCATCCAATTTTCCGACGACCACGCAGGCTTTCCAAAGAAGCTCAGCCTGCGCCGGCGGACAGACTTGCTCTCACGCATTCCTCAGTAAACTCAACGCTGCTGGATCCGCATTGTTGTACTCCAGCTATCTGGGCGGCAAACATAATGATTCCGCAAATGCGATTGCTCTGGATCTCAGCGGCGCCGGTTCCTGGGTGGAGATGGGGATCAGCACGCCGCCGCCATTGCCGTAGACACCGCGGGCGCCGCCTACATTGCCGGCCATACCGATTCGCACAATTTCCCGGTGACTTTGCATGCCTTTCAAAAGAAACTTCCCAATCACGGTCCGAGCGCCTTCGTAACCAAGCTGAACGCTTTGGGATTGTTGGAATACTCCACTTATCTGGGAGGCGGTGGCGACCAGGCCTCCGCCATCGCGGTTGATGAGAAAGGCCGCGCCTACGTGGCCGGCGATACTGCGTCCGCAATATTTCCCACTACTGCCGATGCGTTTCAGCGCAAGCTGGCGGGCACTCATGCCGCGTTCTGGTCTCATCTGGATGAGCACGGATCGGCTGCCCTGTACTCTACATTGCTTAGCGGCAGCGCTTCGGATGTGGCCACCGCTTGAGCTCGTGAATTTTGCCACAAAGGCGCTACTTGTTCCTTGCTGTATGGGGCGAAGAGGATTGCTGAGAGGAAAGTCCTTCGAGCTGGTGTTTCCAACGACATAAACGTTGTGCTGGCTGTCCACGGCGACGGTGCAGCCATCGTCCCCTTTGCCCCAATAGCGACCTTGAGTACGACGCAGCTCAACTTTATTAATCAGGCCCCGGGAACCACCAGCGCCGTCCAGACCTTCACCCTCAAAAATACTGGCGATGCCTCGCTTACTTCCATCACCATGACAAAGACCGGCAGCAACGCGGCCGAATTCACTGCCACGACGTCACCCGCCACCAATTGCGGCGGTACGCTGGCGGCGGGGGCCACTTGCACTATCAGCGTAACTTTCAAGCCCACCACCACGGGAGTCCGCGTTGCTGTTTTGACTTTCACCAGCAGCGGCCTCCCTAACCAGACCGTGAACCTGGTCGGAAACCCGCCCGTCGCCGCCGTCACTCCCGCCAGCTTGGCCTTCGGCAACGTAGCTGAGGGGACGGCTGCGCCATTCAAGACCGTCACTCTCTCTAATACCGCACTGTACACATCCATGAGTTTTACGGGAGTAACGGTGGCTGATGCGATCAATTACCAGATCGGAAGCAATTGTCCCGCAACCATGCCGCCGAATTCGCACTGCACTATTACGGTCAGCGTGGACCCGCAAAAAGTCGGCACCATAAATAGCACGCTCACCATTCACGACAATCACCTTAATAATGCCAGCGCCACGCAGAATGTCACCCTGACTACGAATGGCACCGGCGCTCCCTTCGCCGTAGTTTCTACCACTAGTCTGGATTTCTCGCTCACTCCTCGGGTGCAGGGCGATACTAGTGGAACAATTCCCAGCCAGACATTCACGATCACGAACAAAGGGACTTCTGCTCTCACTTTCAACATTGGCGGTTCGAACGTTAACACTTTTGGGAACTTGGACTTCACCCGGGTCCCTGCCTCCCTCACTCCTTGTGGCACCTCTTTAGGTGCAGGCGCAAGTTGTAACGTCACCATACGTTTCACTCCTCAGGTGCTTAACCGCGTGGGCCAGCGTACGGGCGTGTTGTCCATTAACAATAACTCCGGAATCACCAATGCGGTTCAGGTCGAAGTGCTGCTGATTGGCAAAGCAACCGGGGCGCCCCAGGCACAGGTTTGCCTTGCGGGCTCCAGCCCTTGCCAGACCAGCTTGAACTTCGGCAGCGTGGTTCAAGCCAACCCGCACAACACCAGCGCTCAGCAGGTCGTTGCCGTTCAGAATGTCGGCAATGTCAAAATGAATTTGGGCAGCATCTTCTTCCGACTCGGCAACAACCAGTTCATCATCACCGTCCCGCCCACCAATCAGTGTGTGGCCTCTACAACAGTGTTAAATCCGGGACAAAGCTGCAATATCGGAATTCAGTTTGCTCCTACCTTGCCCAATCAACCGAATGGTTTACGACAAACCGGGCCGCGCACCGATTTCCTGGTCGTGCAAGATAACGCGGGCAACACTAACGGCAGCAGCCAGCAATTTATTACCCTGATCGGAAATGCCACGGGTGTACCGGCCGCTTCTCTTGACAAAAGCAGTCTTGTGTTTCCCACCACTGCCATGGGCAGCACCAGCGTAAAATAAACCGTGGTCTTGAAAAACACTGGGAACAACCCCCTGCTCATCAATACCCCGACATTTCGAACGCCCGCGGATTTCCACCTGCCTGCGGCCGCGACCGCGCCTTGCCCTTACAATGTGTCAACCGGTCTTGCTCCCGGAGCCAGTTGCAACATTGACATTACATTTGGCCCGGCGAGTACAGCTACCGGCGGCACCCGCATGGATGTTTTGACAATTCCGACCAATGCTGGGAATGACAACAACTTGAGCACGACTACAGCCCAACAGGTGGCAGTGAGGGGTGTTGCAACCGGTGGAACGGGTACCATCTCCGCCACCGTTGCCCCCACCGCGATCAACTTTGGCAATCAGGCGGTGGCGACTTTAAGTACCCCCCTGCAGGTCACCATCACGAACAATAGTGCTTTCCCCACAGGAATTAGCACCGGTTTCGACTTTTCGAGTGTTGACTTTTTCGTGCCTAACAATTGCAACAATCCGCCGGTCGCGATAGGTGCATCGTGTACGCTCGATATTTACTACCAGCCCTTCGTGGTGGGTCCCAAGCGTGACAATCTGACTATTTTTATAAACGGTACTGGCACCGGCAGCGGTCGCTCCACTACTTTGCGCATTCCGTTGCAAGGCGTCGGGACGGGCACTCAATCCTTGAGCCCATCACCTGCCAGTTTAGTTTTTGCCGCCACTGCGCCCGGCACCATAGGACCTTCCCAGCTGATAACGATTACCAATAAC
Source organism: Terriglobales bacterium (assembly GCA_038254805.1). Classification (GTDB taxonomy): domain Bacteria; phylum Acidobacteriota; class Terriglobia; order Terriglobales; family Acidobacteriaceae; genus Gp1-AA145. Next base: position 4,128 of record JBBSFW010000189.1, on the reverse strand, counting down.
GGCACTGCCCCTACTGCCATTAACAGTATCCAGATAAATCCCTTCTACAATGGTGGGGTAGACTTCACCGAAACTCATAATTGTTCGTTCAACACCTTTATGGCGGTGGGCGCGAGTTGTGTTGTGAATGTCACCTTCAGCCCTGCGCCATTAGTGTTCGCACCCACCACCCGGACCGCCACCTTGTTCATTCAGGGATATTCCAACAACAGCAACGTCCAAACCCTTGCCGGGAGTGTTCTGACGCAGCGAACCGTTGCTCTTACCGGCACGGCTGCGGGAGCTCCGGTGTTGACTTTCACACCCCTTAGTTTGCGCTTTATGCACCTACGAGGTTTCTCCGGACAACGCAGCAATCCACTCCTCCTTACTGTCACCAATACCGGTACTGCCCCCCTGACCCCCATACCCGCGGTTACCAACACCGTCGGCGAGGTCATCCCTGGGAGCAATACTTGTGACTCTATTTCCAATCAGACACTAAGCGTGGGCGCAAGCTGCCATTACTGGGTGCGCTACCAGAGCAGTACGTTCGGTGCTCGCATTGACACATTGAGGTTCCTGGGCAATATGAACAACACGCCCACAGAGCAATACGTGCCGGCGTTCGCGTTCTCAACCCCTTGAACTCGGCAGCAGCAGTTCTACCCCGCGTACAACAACCTTGTGCACGGGGTTTTTTCTCTATGTGAAACTCTAGATTCGGGGGGATGGCACGCTGAAGCGCGCTTCTTAGTGGAAGAGAGTTGGCTATCGTTTGCGCTACCGGAATCCTGGCGTGAATAGTTCCCGCAGCCCTACATCCTCACTGATGTTGAGTGCGCCGCAAGGTGGGACGTCCCTCATCGTTTTTGCTGGAGTTTTTGTCTTCCGGACCACGCCGCCGCAGAGTCGGCCCGCCGCCAGAATCGGGGCGCCGGTGGCTCATCAAATTACTCAACCGAGCTTTTACGTCTTGGAATTCGCTAGTGTCCACGACATAGTGGTCATGTCCCGGCAATAACGTAGCAATTTCTTTTTGCGCCCGCCGAATGCGATCCTCGGTCATGGGATGGGTGTTAAACGCCTTCGCAATGAACCCATGTTTTTCCTTTTCGTGGACGTGCAGCTTTTCGAAAAATTGCACGAACGCCTGCGGATCGTATCCCGCCGCATACTCATACTCCAGCCCCAGCAGATCGGCCTCTCGCTCCGCATCCCGGCTGAATTTCAGGAACCCCATGGGACCCGCGAGTCCGGCCACCTGACGTACCGCGTAACCTGCCGGTCCACCCACAAAGATCAGCGGAATCGAAGCCAGGTTCCAGATCTGCGCTCGAGTAGCGTTCCTGGTAGCGTGCCTTGCCGCAACGTGCGCTATTTCGTGGGCCATAACCCCCGCCAACTCGGCTTCGCTATCCGCCGCCATGATCAGGCCACTGTCTACATAGAAAAATCCGCCGGGCAGGGCGAAAGCATTAATTTCTTCGTCGTCCACCACTTTGATGGTGAAGGGCACTCGCGCATCTGAGTTGCGCACAATGGATTGACCAACGCGGTTTATGTATTCCGTGATGACAGTATCGTTGATCAGCCGCGACCGATCTTCCAATTCCCTCGCGAGCTGTCGGCCTAGCGCCTGTTCTTTTTCCAATGAATAGAAATTCACGCCACGCCCAATTCCCCGTTCACCGATCCGGCTCACGTCATACTTGCCGGTTTTGACCGAACCGGCGATACCGGCCTCCGTCGAGGCAATTCCCGATGGCGCCGGGGCCGCGTTTACTACGCTCGGCATTGCGGCATCATTCCGGGTTGACGCAGGTTCAGCCGGATTCGCGGTAGCCACTGCCGGGCTTGTCGAAGCGTCGGCCAGATTGGCGGAGGACTCGACCCGATTCGCGGAAGCATCTCCGCTCGCAATCGAATTCGCACTCTCTTGGTTAGGCGATGCGGACGGAGTCGAGCTTTGATGCGACGCTTCCTGGCTAGCGAGAGGCAACGCAACCACACTCACAGCCAGAATTGCGACCGCCATCCAGGTCACTTTATTTTTCTCGACTATATTGTTTTCAGCGGTTTTGAATTGTTGCTGGAAGGAGACTGACTGCCCGATAACCCATCGCATGACGTCTAACCTTGGCGCGCGCCTGCTATCAGCGAAGCGACAAACTGCTTCCAACTATGTTCCGATGCTGCGGACGCGGGTGTCCAGTGGAAGTTCGGCCCTCTGCTAACCGACTCTGCCTGGATATGCTCGGGCCCTGTGATTAGAGGCGTGAATGGGGCCAAAAGGAAGCCTTGTCAGGCGTGCCGCTTGCGTCCGGCGTCGGCAAGCGACCTGGGAACCTACCGATTTCTCGATGACCGCTTCCCCTTTTGTGGGGTTCATGGGGCGCTCCCCATCTATCCATGCCCGAGGGCGAGCTACTCGAGAAACCACCCGCCACCACCCGACTCTGGGACGAATGCCACGCTTTAATCGTTAACACTCCGGGGAAATCCGCGATGCCAAGAAATGGTTAACTGGCTGGAGTACAATAACTTGCGACAACCCAACCGACTTGACAACCGGGCACTAAAAGCTCTATATTAGCACTCAGCTGGAGTGAGTGCTAAATCCTGCCAGCGTTTGCCGGTGCAATTTCATCTGCAATTCAATTCAACCTCAGGCTACTTTTCGGCGACGGGTTAAGGGTCGCAAGACCAGACCGGCGGCCGAAACCAACATTAAACCAGAACCAAGACATGAAAGGAGCCAATCATTATGGCAACAAAGTTTACCCCGCTGCACGACCGCGTACTGATCAGCCGCATAGAAGAGGCGGAATCGACCCGCGGTGGCATCATCATCCCCGATACGGCTAAAGATAAGCCGCAAGAGGGCGAAGTAGTCGCTATCGGAAAAGGCAAAGTTAACGAAGACGGCAAGGTATTTCCTCTGGCCGTAAAAGAGGGCGATCGCATTCTGTTCGGCAAGTACGCAGGTACTGAGATCAAAATTGATGGCAAAGAGTTCGTCATCATGCGTGAAGAGGAAGTGTTGGGAATTCTTTCCGGCGCAAGCAAAGAGCGGGAAAGAGAGCACGCTGGCGCGGGACGGCGGTAAGTCCCCAAAGATTATCACCCGAAGCGAGCACGCCGGAATTACTTGCGGCGTGCGGAACGAGTAAACATCGCGGTCCTAGACCGCAACTGAAATTCAACTGATTTCGATAGGAGAATAAAAGATATGGCAAAGCAGATCGTACATGGAGAAGAGTCTCGTCAGGCGATTCTTCGCGGCGTGAACCTCTTGGCGGATGCCGTGAAGGTTACGCTGGGCCCTAAAGGCCGCAACGTGGTAATTGAAAAGAAATTCGGTTCGCCGACCATCACCAAGGACGGCGTCACTGTTGCCAAAGAAATCGAACTTAAGGACGCATTGGAAAATATGGGCGCGCAGATGGTCCGCGAGGTAGCGTCGAAAACTTCCGACGTCGCCGGCGACGGCACCACTACCGCCACTGTTCTGGCGCAGGCCATCTTCCGCGAAGGCGTGAAGACGGTTGCTGCCGGTGCAAATCCGATGGCGCTCAAACGCGGCATCGACAAGGCTGTAGTCGCCATTTGCGGAACGGTAGATAAAGAAGGCAATCGCAGCAAGGGCGAGTTGGACAAACTTTCCAAGCCCGTCACCGGCGAGATGATCGCGCAAGTCGGCACCATCTCCGCCAACAATGACGAGACCATCGGCCGCATCATCGCCGAGGCTATGAAGAAGGTTGGTAAAGATGGCGTGATCACGGTCGAAGAGTCCCGCACCATGGAAACTCAGCTCGACGTGGTTGAGGGCATGCAGTTCGACCGCGGCTATCTCTCTCCTTACTTCGTCACCGATCCGGAACGCATGGAAGCGGTGCTCGAAGATCCCTACATCCTGATTCACGAGAAGAAAATCTCCTCGATGAAGGACCTGCTTCCGCTGCTCGAGCAGATCGCTAAGAGCGGCAAGCCGCTGTTGATCATCGCTGAGGACGTCGAGGGCGAAGCCTTGGCCACCCTGGTGGTAAACAAACTACGAGGCACGCTGCAAGCCATCGCCGTTAAGGCGCCTGGTTTCGGCGATCGTCGCAAAGCCATGCTGCAGGATATCGCTATCCTGACCGG
>JBBSFW010000188.1:0-7245 GCA_038254805.1 Terriglobales bacterium | reverse complement strand
GTCTCCGGGAGCAAAGTCTTCGGTATATCCAGTCCAATTCGTGGCAGCAGTTAGCTGAAGTTTGTGAACGGGGCGCCGAGGCGGCGAACGCCGCAAATGACCAGGTATTCGCGGTTAAGTTTCTCAACAATGTGGGCGGCGCCGAGCTAAAAATGTTTAACTATCAGGCGGCCATAGACGCTTTCCTGAAGGCAAAAGCGATTGCCGAAAAGCAACGGGATGGACAGGCCATCGCCGCGAGCGATTTGAATCTGGTGTCTGTCTATCTGCAGCAGAATAATCTCGTGGCAGCAAACCCCGTAGCTGCGCAGGGCCTGAAGGTTGCAGGGACCAGCGATCCCTGGGGATTCCGCTCTCCGATCCTGCTTGCCACTGCGGTCCTGCGTTGGGAGGAAAAACAAAAATCGGAAGCGCTTACGTATTTCCGCGAGGCGATTGAAGCAGCCCGCGCCAAAGGTAACCAGAACCAGGTCGCCGATGCGTGGGATTCACTGGGAAATACGCGGCTGGATTCAGGTGAGTTCGCTGCTGCCGAGGGTCCCTTGGCCGAAGGCTTCCGTCTGCGACTGCTTTTCCAAGACCCCTCTCTTAACTCTTCGTACTTCAGCCTTAGTCGCCTTCGGTTGGCGCTCGGCGATCCCGACTCGGCTGCCCACTTGCTTGATCGCGCGATTTCTCAGGGCATTGCGGCGGCCACCGTACCCGTTTGGAGTATTCACTGGGTACGCGGTAAGATCCTCGAAGCACAACACCGCCCTGACGAGGCGCTGGTCCAGTTTGAGAAGGCAGCGGAGGCCTGGCAAGGCTCCGGAGACAAACTCGCGCCAGCCGACGCTCACAGAACCAGCCTGGCCTCTTACCGGAAAATCGATGCGCTCTTCACATCGCTGATCCAAACCAGCATTGCTAGAAAACCTGTACCCCATGTCGAAGCTTTCCTTGCCGCGGAAAGGTACCGGGCTATCGCCATGCAGCAATCGCGCACGCAGTCCCCCACCTGGCGCAAGCGGCTCGACCCGCAGTACTGGGTTGTCCTAAGCGAGCTCCGAAAAGCGCAAGTCAAGAATCTCATTCAGCCTGGTCCGGATCTGAGGATGACTCAGCTGCAACAAACCCTGACAGAGTACGAGGTTAGGGCCGGGCTACCCCCCTCTCGTACCATACGTAATAAAAGTAATGAGAATACCAACCCCACTGAAACACTTAGAGATATTGAGGGAAGCCTCGGGCCGGAGGAGGCGCTTCTCAGCTTCTATCTCGGAGATCCCGACTCGGCGGTATGGGCCGTCACAGATAGAGCAATCGAGTACCAGAGGCTGCCATCGAGAGAGTTGCTGTCGCAGGCAGCCGGCAGGTTCCGGCAGGCAGTGGAATATGATCACCCAGACCGGGATGCAACCGGCGAGGTATTACATAACTGGCTTTTCCAGGATCTGAGTCCCGCTGTGCAACACAAGCCGATTTGGCTGATTGCAGCGGCAGACGAGCTTTTTGATATACCAATGGCAGCTTTAGTGGCAGCTAGAAGGGAGGGCAAGCCTGTGTACCTGGTGCAACAACACGCGACGGAGCGCATCCCAAGTGCCCTCATGCTGCGCAAGCAGTCAGTGTTCCCGAGTGATGGGTCCTTTCTCGGCGTAGCAGACGGTATCTATAATGTTGCGGATCCAAGGTGGAAAGCAGCCTCGTCAGCCGTGCACCGATTTGGCATGCTATTAGCCCGACGACAAGCGGGGCCGACGCTCCAGATGCCACGTCTGGCCGGAAGCTCGCAGGAGATTCAAGCTTGCGCCCGGATCTGGCAGGGCTCCCGGCCGGCGGTGCTGCTAACCGGAGCGCGAGCCTCGCGAGAAGCGCTCCAAGTGGCTCTACGGAATCGGCCCGCCGTCCTGCACCTGGCTGCTCACGTGCTTTCGCCCAAGAACAGTCCTCAAGATGCGGTCATCAGCTTCGGCCTGTCGCCGCAGGGCGAACCGGAACTACTAACGAATGACGACATCGGCAACCTGCAGGTGCAGGGAACCACGGTGGTCGTCAACGGATGCGCTTCGGGCGACGTGATCAGTCGTGCGAAGTTCGGCGCTGGCGCTATGGGGCTCACGCGGGCCTGGCTGCTGGCGGGGGCGCAAAATGTGGTGGGTAGCCGATGGCCGATTCCCGACGACAGTGGCGATCTTTTCCAGTCCTTTTACTCTCGATTGAGCAAGTCCCGGGGCGGTGCGCTTCCGGAGCGCGTAGTAGCTCAAGCGTTACAGCAGGCCCAATTAGAGGCTCTACATGGAAATACCTGGCGATCCAATCCCAAATACTGGGGCGCCTTCTACGTTTTTGGAAAGGACTAAAGCAATGGTCGCTATGCAACAGCTTCAGCCAGGGAACAACGAGCCGGTTCACGACGAAGCTCCGTCGTGCCAATCCGCTGCCGTGGATCCGCCGGCAGTCGCCATACCGGCGGATCAGCCTGTTACACCCCCAGCCAATCAGGTGAATTGGTCGCTGTTGGTGGATCGAATCAGGAATGGCGACGAATCCGGGATGGAAGAACTCTATCGCATTTTTGCCAAAGGAATCCGTTTTTTTCTGTGCAGGCAGCTTGGTCCGCAGGAGTTGGACGACAAGGTTCACGATACCTTCCTGATTGTGGTGCAGGCGATCCAGCGAGGCGACTTACGTGAGCCCGATCGCCTGATGGGATTTGTGCGCACCGTCGTCCGCCGGCAGGTGGCTGCCTACATCGACCAGGTGGTCCATAGCCGCCGGGAAGAGTTGGATGTGGAACTCGGGGGGCGTGTGCCGGACCGGCGCAACAATCCGGAGCAGAGTATGGCCTCCCGGCAAAAAATCGAACTGATGCGGTCCGTTCTGCGCGAGTTGTCGGAAAAAGACCGCGAGATTCTTACACGCTTCTATCTTCACGAGCAAACCCAAGAGCAGATTTGTGAAGATATGGAGCTTAGTGACACGCAGTTTCGCTTATTGAAATCAAGAGCCAAGGCGCGCTTCGGAGAACTCGGCAAAAAGAAGTTGCAGCAGAAAGCGTTAGTCTCGGTTTTCATGAGAACTTCCGTAGGTATTACCGACTAAACCTGTAGATCTCCAGGATATATAACTGCGGACAACGATCATATGGGAGGATTTTGGCCTAATGCAAACTGAATGTGAGCGGCATTTTGACGAGGAGCTGTTGGAGTTATATTCTATCGGGCGCTTGCCTGATGAACGGGTCCTGGCTGTGGAAGAGCATTTGCTGCTGTGCTCCGAATGTCAGCTGCGGTTCACCTCGATCGATGAATTCGTGCGAGCAGCGAAAGTTGCGGCCGCAGAACTGGAAAGTGAGAAGGCCACCCCGAAACGCGACTTCGCCGAGCTACTGCGACGCCTCTGGCTGATTCCCAAACCGATGTGGGGAGCAGGGATGGCAACTGCATGTTTAGCAGTGTCGCTGGTGGTCCTAAGTTCTTGGCAGGTTCAGAATGACCATCAGACTGAGTTGAGACTGACCGCAGCCCGAGGCCAGGCCGGGCTCACTCCACACGCCAGTAGCCATGAAAGGCTGCTGTTAACAATCGACGCCACCAGCATAGCGCCCGCTCCGGTTTACGTGTTGCAAGTGGTAAACGCGAGCGGTGGGGAAGTCTGGAAGGCGGAGCCGACCACGAAAGGTAATCAGATCGCGGCTAAAGTGCCGAGGCTTAAGGCCGGAATCTACTGGGTACGTCTCTACAACCGGATGGATACCGAGAATCCTCTGCAAGAATACGAACTGGTTATCGAATAAGCAGGTTCGCTTACGCGCTCTCCATGAAGCGGTACGCGATCATGTGGCAGATGATCAAGTGCGCGTCTTCTATGCGGCCCATATGCGTTACCGGCACCTGGATATTGAGTTGCGCCAGTGGGCCGAGCTGACCGCCATCCCGTCCGGTGAGGGCGATAGTTTTACACCCCGCAGAATTCGCGTATTCCAGCGCGCGCAGCACGTTCGGAGAATTCCCCGATCCGCTAATCGCCATGACCAGATCGCCGGGTTCGGCAAAATTTTTGAGTTGTTCGACGAAGACCGATTCATAGCTCACGTCATTTGAGTAAGCGGTGAGCGTAGGAAGCGAATCCGTGAGCGCCATAATGCGGAAGCGCGATTCCCGGTTATAACTGGCGCCTTTCACGATATCGCAAGCGAAGTGCGAAGCCGTGGATGCGCTTCCACCATTCCCGCACACGAATATGTGCTTGGATTGTGAGCGAGCCTGGTCGAACCATTCGATGGCGCGGTCCACTCCGCCGGTGTCAATCTTCGAGATCGTATCTTCCAAAGCTGTTTTGTACTGTTCCGCGAAATTCATATTAAGAAAAAGTCGAGTGCTCTTGAAATGTAATTCTTGAGGTCCGCCCGGCTGACGACGTCGTCCAGGAACCCATGCTGCATGAGAAACTCGCTGGTCTGAAACCCTTCCGGCAACTTCTGCCGAATGGTCTGCTCAATTACCCGTGGCCCGGCAAACCCGATCTGGGCGCCCGGCTCGCCTATGTTCAAGTCGCCCAGCATCGCGAAGCTGGCGGTGACGCCTCCCGTCGTCGGATCGGTCATCACGCTGATGAAGGGAACCTTGGCTTCGTCCAATCGCATCAGGGCCGCGGAGATTTTAGCGAGCTGCATCAAGCTGACTGCGCCCTCCTGCATGCGCGCGCCGCCGGAAGCCGAGACAATCACGAGCGGCGTTTTGGTTTCGAGAGATCGTTCGATCGCGCGCGTGATCTTCTCGCCGACCACTGCACCCATGCTGCCGCCTATGAATTTCAATTCGAGAGCGCAAATGTGTACGCGCCGCCCATTTAGATCACCGGCCGCCGAGATCACCGCATCGGGCAAGGAAGTGCTTTGCTGCATGGAGGCCAACCGATCTTTGTAGCTCTTGGAGTCGACAAAAGTGAGCGGGTCAGTGGATACCATCGAGGATTCAAACTCTTCGTAAACCGCGCTGTCGAAGAGCAAGTTCAACCGGGTGCGGGCATCGATGCGAAAATGATGACTGCAGCGCGGGCAGACTTGAAGGTTATCCTCCAGCGCCTTGCGCCAGACCACCTGGCTGCAATGCTCGCATTTCAGCCACAGGCCTTCGGTGCGGACCTTGCGAGGGCTGTCCTCATCCGCATTATCCATCCCCGGTTTATCACGTGTGAACCATGCCACCACACCAGTTTGCCACAAGCTGCCGAAACTATCGCCTGGTGACGAGCGTGAACCCTTCCGCGGTGGAAGGCTCGACCAGCCGGCGGGCCATGTCACGAACCGCTTCCTCCGGTACAACCCTGTCCCGGAGCCGGTTCCGGTCCAGGCAGGTTTCGAGCGGTACGTCAAAAAACACGGCTTCTACATCACAGTTGTGCAATTGTCCCAGGCGGATATACTGGCGGCGCTCCCGCCGCGTCAAGTTGGTCGCGTCAATGTAAGTAACGGGGCGACCGATCTGTATGCGCTGCCGGATTAAGGCTCGGACAACCGCGAATACGCGACGGTGAATGCCCTGCTCCGTGGCGTCGTCTGCGAGCAAACGGCGGATCTCGTCGGACGAGATCGCGTTCGCCCCGAGCTGCGCCAGGTAGGTTGATTTGCCCGAACCAGGCAAGCCAACCAGCACCACGATCCTACGCAATATACCGGTCGGCCTCAAGCAGCCGCGAGGCGATTTTGCGGCGCAGCGCAATCGCGTTGACAGGCTCGAACTTGGTGAACCGCTTCAGCACAGCCAGGTTGGTGCGCAGGGCGTCGCCTTCGACGCAAGCGGCCAGCACAGTCCGCGCCGCACTCTCGATGGTCTCCATGGCTTCTCGCAGAAACACGGCGCAGTAGTCGTCGGCGATGCCGGGTCCCTTCTTCGCGCCATTCTTCTGAGAACGCAGCAGCACCGATTCCATAGCGAACGTGTTCATCAGGATATCGGTCATGTTCGCCAGTACTTCCTGCTGCTCTTCGAGAGCCGCCATGTAGCGCTGATAGGCGACGCCGAGGCACAATAGACCGACCTTCTTGGCGTTCGCAATCAGACTCGCATCCTGGCTCCCCGTTCCATTGGCGCCTGGCCCGCTTAGAATCTCACTTTGCAGTTTTTTAACCGCTTCCACCAGCGGCAACTGCCCGCGCTGGGCGCGCTTCAGGAGCATGCCTGTCGCGAGGAGACGATTGATTTCATTGGTGCCTTCGAATATGCGATTGATGCGCGAATCGCGGTAGGCACGCTCCACGGCGTAGTCCTGATGGAAGCCATAGCCGCCATGGATCTGTACCCCTTCATCGGTCACATAGTCGAGCATCTCGGAGGCGAACACCTTGATGTAGGAGCATTCGGCCGCGTACTCCTCGACCGCTTTCATCATGGTCTGGCCGGCGTTGGGCTGATCCCAGGAGAAGCCCTTCATTTCCCCTTCAATGAGGCCCACGACACGGTAGCTCATGGACTCGGCCGCGTAGATCCGAATCGCCATTTCAGCCAGCTTGTGCTGGATCATGCCAAATTCCGAGATCGATTTGCCGAAAGCCTTGCGCTCTTTGGCGTACTTGAGCGATACACGCAGGACCTCTTTTGATCCGCCAATCGCGAAGGGACCCAGTTTCAGGCGCCCTAGGTTGAGAATGTTGAACGCGATGATATGGCCACGTCCGACCTCGCCAAGGACGTTGCCAACGGGAACCTTTACGTTATCGAGATAGATGGCCGTGGTGGAGCTGCCCTTGATGCCCATCTTCTTCTCTTCGGCGCCGGGGTTGACGCCGGGGTAACTTCGCTCGACCAGGAACGCGGTGAACTTATCTCCGCCGACCTTGGCAAAGATGGTGTAGAGGTCCGCACCTCCGCCGTTGGTGATCCACATCTTCTGACCATTCAGCACGTAGTGCGATCCGTCCGCGCTGAGATCCGCCCGCGTCCGAACGGCCAAAGCATCTGAGCCGGCCTGCGGTTCGCTTAGGCAATAGGCGGCCACTAATTCCGCCGTCGCCAGCTTTGGAAGGTAGCGCTGCTTCTGCTCTTCAGTGCCAAACAACAGCAGCGGCAGGGTGCCGATACCCGTGTGCGCGCCATGCCACCCGGAGTAGGAGCCGTCTTTTGAAACGCCCTCGGCCACAATCATGGCGGAGGTGAGGTCCATTTCCATGCCGCCGAATTTCTCGGGCAGGATAACGCCGGTCAACCCAAGCTGACCGGATTTCCGGAGGACTGCAATAGCCAGCCCCGGCTCATGATGCTG
>JBBSFW010000187.1:0-7295 GCA_038254805.1 Terriglobales bacterium | reverse complement strand
TTCGACTTCGATCCGTTTCTGCGCCGGATCGAGAGCGGTAATGCGGAAACTGCGCACCTGCCCGGGCTTGGCCTGCTCGCGGGCGGGAGGCTCACTCGCGAGTGCCGGACCCTGCTTCCACTTCGCCGACAACATGGATGTCAGGGAGGATAAGTCAGGCTTCTGAGTTTCCGCGCGACTGGCCTGAGGAGCCGGAGTAGCCCTGGGCTCTTCTTCGATCCTGCACCTGGCAAATACGCCCTCGCCCAGCTCCACTTTCGCGGAGCCGTTGGCGACATCCACCAAACGCCCGGTTACGGTGTCCCCCGACTTGTGCTCTTCGATGTACTGATCGACCGAGGTGGGTTCCAACTGCTTCATCCCCAAGCGCACTCGCCGGCGTTCGGCATCCAGTTCGAGAACCACGGCCTTCACAACCTTCCCTGGGGTTAATACTTCGCGTGGGTGATTCAGGCGCTTTTCATTACTGATATCACCGATATGCACCATCCCTTCAATGCCGTTACCCAGGTCGATGAAAGCTCCGAAATTCATCAAGCTGGTGACGGGGCCTTCCATTACTGTGCCCACCGGGTATTTTGTTTTGGCATCCTCCCAGGGATCACCGAGGGCCTGCTTAAGACCCAAAGAAATCCGGCGCTCCGGGATCTTGATCGCGAGTACGACCGCCTCCACCAGTTCGCCGGGTTTAAGCACGTCCGCGGGAGTTCTGACCTTCTTGGACCAGGACAACTCCGAGACGTGGATCAGTCCGTCAACGCCCGGCATCAGTTCGATAAAAGCGCCAAAATCGGTGAGGCGCGAGACCTTACCCTGCACGCGCTCGCCTACCTGAAAGCGGTCGCCCGCGACGGTCCAAGGATCGGGCGCGAGTTGCTTCATACCGAGCGATATTTTGTGCGTCTCGGGATTGACCTTGAGAATTTTCACTTCAACTGAATCGCCCACAGACACGGCGTCAGAAGGCTTAGCGATCCGGGTCCAGCCCATGTCGGAGACGTGGAGCAAGCCATCCACCCCGCCGATGTCGACGAAAGCCCCGAAATCAGTGAGGCTCCGCACGGTGCCACGCACTACGGCCCCCACCTGAAGATCCGAGAAAGCCTTTTCGCGCTGCTGGGCCTCCTGCTCCTCGAGCACGGAGCGGCGATCCACCACGACGTCCTCTTCCGTAACGTCCAGTTTGATGATCCGGCACTCGATCTGCTGGCCGATCAGCTTTTCCATGTCGGCCTGCTCCCGCACGCCGCTACGCGAGCCCGGCATGAACGCGGGAACCCCGACATCCACCCGGAAGCCACCCTTGACCAGTTCCGTGACCGTGCCCCCGATGATGCGCTTCTCCTCGAAAGCGCGCTCAAAGCCCGACCAATCCTTGGGACGCTCGACTTTGAGCGTGGAAAGCAGATAGAAACCCTCGGAATCACGGCCCGTAACGCTGACGAGCATGCGGTCCCCCACCTGCACCGTCAGGTTGCCGTCTTTGTCCCGGAAATGCTCCACGGGAACAACGCCGTCCATTTTGCGACCGATATCGACAAAGACAGTATCGGCAGTGATGGAGCCGATAGTCCCCTGGATGGTTTCGCTGCGTCCCTCCGCATGCTGTTGCTCAAACTCCGAGAGCATGTCCGCGAAGGAATGCTCGTTAGCAGGCGTGGCTGGACCAGCCTCTGGTACAACTGAATTCTTGGGATTGTCCATGAAAACCGCGTGACCCTCCATTTTGTCACAGTCGAGTACGATTCCTTGCGATGGTTCCCGGTCCCTTCGATCGGTGGCTTTCGGACCAGGCGAAGAAAAGGGCAAAGGCGCATCTGCGCAAAAACTGCATCGTCGCCGCGATTTTTATGGCGGCCTTCCTAATAAATCAGATACATACGCCCGGTTTGGACCGCCTTGCCGCGCATTTTGCTGCGTGATGCGCAGCAATTTCGGGGCGGGGTGCTTAACGAACAACGATGAGCAGCGTTGAACTGGTAGTTCGGTTTGAGTATAGCTGGGAGCCCGTCTGCGGAGAAGAGGAGTTATCCGTAAGTTGAACAATCAGAGGAAGATTCAGTTGTGATAATTTTGTCATCCCTCACGGCGCGCGGCGCGGCGCGCACCAGGACGCATGAAAATAGGGGCCGCTTGACAGGTTCGAGAGGATAAGAGTAGATCCTCCTGCGAATATGAGGCCGTATTAGTTGGTGCTCTTGGAAGCCCGTTTGTCAAACTGGTCAGGACGCGCTTACTGGAACCAGGAACTGTTATCGCCGCCATCACAATATGGGACACGCTAATGAATATGGGACACGCCAATGAAATGAACGACCTTAATGAGATGCCTTACAGAACTGATCCTCCCTATGGCCCGATTCGCAGGAAGCACATTGCACTCGGGGTGTTGCATTGAGCCACCACGCGAGCCATTTCTGCTTTTCCATGATGACGAAATGCTCTCACTACGGGGAGCGAACGTAAACATCCGAAACAAAATAAAGGGTTCTGTCCCGTTGCACAAAGGAAGGTTTGCGCAACATAGCTGAAGGTCTTAATCGGCAAAGTAGAGAGCCACCTGGAATCCGGCGATGTGGGACAACGAAACGTGACAAAGAAAACACCGCCGGACCGCGTCTCGCGGATCGTCTCAAAACCTACTCCTTTTGAAACATACGTCGGCTTACTGCTCAGAATGACTGTTCTGAGCAGAATTCCAGGGTGCAACTGCGGCTTTTGCTGGAGATTTGGTGTGGGACGCTAGGCGAGTTTTTCACTGTAATGGGGGTCGCCTCACGAAACGGAATATAAAGCACGCTAAGCCCGGTAGCTCGCCTAGTCTTCGGAGAGCAGCCTTTTCCAAGAGCCCTCGCTTGGAAACAGAATATTGGGGGGGTTAGGTCAGAGTGGTAGACCTTATGGGCGCGGTGATTCCTCGGTTGGCTCAGCAGTGCAAGCTTCAGCGGGATCGCGATCAGAACGAATGACGTTCGCATACGAACGTAAGAATACGTGGTCTCTATCGTATTATCGGGCCAGGAGAAAAATCGAATGCCGATTCGTTCGACCCGAGCGGTCCTGTTTATGACCGTCGCTGGCGCTTGTCTTTTAGCCCCCCTGCAGTCCGCCACCCTGTCCGTATCCCTCAACGACAGCGCGTTTGAGTTGGCTTCGACCATTCTTGGACCGGGTGTCACAATCGTGGGAACCCCCACCCTAAGTGCGATGCCTGGCCAAACGGGAATATTTGCAAATTTTAATTCCGGACCCTATACCCAAACCGGCGGAGCGCCCGGGATTTACGCGCTTACCTCCGGCGTGATTCTGACCACGGGAATTGCCTCTGGCGCTGAAGGCAATTATATTGGCGGCCCCAGCTACGACGCCCAGGGCAACGGCGATGCGATGCTGTCCGCCATCGGCGGAAGCCCCACCTTCGATGCCGACGTCCTAACGGCGAGCTTCACCACGTCCAACCCCATGCTGTTGTTAAATTTTGTATTCGCGTCGAGCGAATACCCTTCGTTCGTGGGAACTTCTCCTACCGACCCGATCGCCATTTTCGTGAACGGCAAAAACGTCGCCTTGGTGCCGGGTACATCAACTCCAATCTCGATCAATTCCATCAACGCGGATACGAACGCAAAATATTTCACCCAGTATTCCACTCCCAGCACACCCTTCAACTACGGCGGCGCGACCACCGTTCTTACCGCGAGCAGCTCCGTATCCACCTCGTCCGTAAACACAATTAAGTTTGCGATCGCCGATGCGGGCGACGCTACACTGGATTCCGCCCTACTCATTCAAGCGGGTCCATTAACAGCTGTCCCCGAGCCTTCCACTTGGCTGCTGTCTTTGACCGCGGGTGGATTATTCGTACTCTTCGCCCGCTTTCATCGAAAAGCGGTCAACCGTTAACCATCGCTGTTCTAAAAATTCACGAGGATTATATGAGACATTTGTGCCCTACCGCAGTATTCTCGCTCGGGCTTCTGGCGTGCGTGCTCCCCGCCATGAGCCAAACTTCGACACCCGGCGCCGTGTTCGCTCTCACAAATCGAACCGGCAATAACGAGGTGATCGCCTTCAGCCGCGCGGCCGATGGCTCCTTGACGCAAACAGGCCGCTACTCGACGCGTGGAAATGGCATCGGCGTCGACTTTGACGCGCAAGGCGGCTTGCGACTGAGCCCCGACCATCGCTTTCTCTACGCCTGCAATCCCGGAAGCGATGACGTCACGGTGTTCGCAGTGAACGGGAGTGCTCTCACGTTCCTGCAGAAAATATACGCCGGCGATCAGCCATTGAGCCTGACCATGTTCGGAAATCTTCTCTACGTGATGGACGGTTCCGTCGCGAGCACCCAGATCACGGGATTCACAATCGGCGCGAATGGTACCCTCGCGCCCTTGCCCAATTCGACGAAAATGTTGAGTTCGCCGATCGCGGTTCCAGGCGAGGTCCGTTTCAGCCCCGACGGCAAGTTGCTGGCAGTTACGCAAAAGGTTGCAAGCACGATCGGGCCCACCATCGACTTGTTCAAAATTGGAGCCGACGGTCTTCCGAGCGATCCCTTTCCGAATCATTCTTTTGGCATACGTCCTTTCGCCGAGGCGTTTCTCAACAATGGCAGGCTCTTGACCATAGAATCCGGGCTGCCCGTCATGAACAACGCGGCCGTGTCTTCTTATAACGTGGATGAAGCGAGTGCCACGCTCTCGCCGATTACCGGCTCAGCTAAGAACGGACAGACCGATGGATGTTGGATCGTTATCACAAACGATCAGCAGTACGCTTACACCGCTAACTTTGTCAGCGGGACGATCTCCAGCTACAAATTGAACGCCGACGGCAGCGCCGTTCTGATTAACGGGAGGGCTGCATTCCAGGGTTTGATGAGCCAACCGACGGATCTGGGATTTAGCTCCGACAGCCGCTACCTATACAACCTGCTCAGAGGGACGGGCGGTATATCTGGGTTTCGGGTTGAGGCGGATGGAAGCCTGACCGCGCTTGGGGTCTTTGGGACTGGCGGTGGCCTTCCGGTCGCGGACGGCGCTTCGGGATTGGCGTCTTACTAGATTTGTTTACAGATAACCCCCATGGAGGATGCAAGATGCTAACGACAGCTTCGCCCGCGGCAGACGCGGGCGCGCGCCTGGAAAGCATGGGCGCAATCGTTCTTCGTTACGGCTTGGCTGCGGTTCTGCTCTGGGTGGGCGCCTTGAAATTCACTGACTATGAGGCGAAGGGAATCGAACCGTTGGTCAGCAATAGCCCGCTTCTCGCCTGGGCTTACCATGCATTTGGTCTGACAACGCTCTCGCAGCTCATTGGAGTTTCAGAGATTGTCTTTGGCCTGCTGATTTCTCTCCGCCCGGTAAGCGCACAGCTCTCCTCCTACGGGAGCATGGCGTCCGCGCTGATGTTCCTGATCACGCTCAGTTTCCTTCTCTCCACTCCTGGAGTTATCGCCAAAGGCTACTCTTTTCCGGTACTCTCGGCAGACGTGGGTCAGTTTTTGGCCAAAGATCTCGTCCTTCTCGGTGCTGCCTTGTGGACGGCTGGCGAGGCGCTCCGTGCGTCCAGCGCCGATAGCGGCGGATCACGAAGCTAAAATAGGTTCTATCCTGACCCAAGATTATGATGACCGGTCTGTTAAGGTGCGATTTAGCGATCACCATGCCTGCATCATGCTCACTGGGCTTGTCGAAGATTCATGCGGTGTCGACTCCGTTCCTGGACTGGTGCGGCAAATGTTCAAAGGCGACCTCTTGTGGACTGCCGTCACGGGCGACCACCTGATCTACTTTCTTCGCCGCGGTCAGGTCGTCATCATGCTCGACAACGCGGCCGGATGCGAAGTGATCGTGCGAGTCATTCAGCCGGGGGAGCCGTTTGGCGAACTTTGTTTCTGCTCGCGGCAGGATCAACCTCGCGAAGACTGTGCTCAAGCCGTGGTTGATTCCGAAGTAGTGCAAATCAGCCTTTCCGACTTTCTCGAGTATCTTCGCCGCAACGCCGGAAGCCTAGAGGCTTTCACGTTCACCCTCTGTGAGAGGTTGGCGGATGCGGAAAAGCGCATCGCAGTGCTTTCCTACCGCGGAGCCGAAGCGCGGCTGGCCAGATTGCTTTTGCAACTAGCGAGGAGCCGTGACCAAAATATTCCGAAACCGCAAGGCGGCACGAAGCTACACGTGGGACACGAGAAACTTGCGCACATGGCGGCCATGACCAGACCGCACGTAAGCGTCATTATGAGCCGATTACGGAGTCGAGGTTTGGTGCATTATGATCGAGGTTCGGTCCTCACGGTCGATACCACGCGGCTGACGAAATACCTTGATGAGGCACAAACCAAACCCGTGCTCCTACCTCCAGCCGACGAGCTTAAGGACAGGGATGATGATGTTCCGGGCCCCAGAGGCTAGCCACCGGATCATCCAGTCTCCGGCATCCTGTTCAGGGACCGCCGTCAGCTGGCGGCCGCAATGGACGCTGTTGTAGCTCGTGGAATTGAATGTTACAGCTCAAAAGAGTTCTTGAACTAAGCCGCTGAAGCAGCAGCCTTGTCCGGTGATTTGGGTCTAAGCTGGGTCACAAGGAGGTCCTTGTGACCCAGCTTAGAAAAAGAATGCTGGAAGAACTCCAGCGACGTAATTACGCCGATTCTACCGCACAGTCCTATGTGCAGGTGGTTCGCGATTTCGCATCTCACTTCAACAAATCTCCGGATCAACTCGGTCCGGAGGAGATACGCACGTATCAACTCCATCTGGTCCAGGAAAGGAAACTCAACTGGAACACGGTCAGCGTGATCAGCGCAAGAGGTCATCTTCTGGCCCGTTGGACAGCAGGAATTTCTAGATACCTCTTGACTCCCATGAGTATTGCGAATACACCAACTTGGCGAAGACGACCGAGGTTTCTCCCCGCAACGAAGAGGTTTGTCTCAAAGTGAACCACTCTTTATCGGCATGCCCCAAAATCCATGCCGCAGACACAATTCTGTTGAAACATCTATTTCGTCGCCCTCTGTCAGCGGCGCTTTCTACGAGTTCTGCCCTGTCCTATCCACCCGAAACTCGCATTCAACACCCATAACTGAAGACACCGGCAAGCTCAGTTCAAGAAATTCTATCGGCAGCGCTCCGGCGTACAATCCTCGTCCGTGCCTGAACATCCACGCGCCGGACCGCTCCCGATAGAATCCTAGCTTCTTATCGATACCAGTCGCCCGAGCCTCGGACTTTACGACAGATTGCACGGTTCGGACTGAGTAACGATCATTCCGGTTGGTCTCGAATAGA
>JBBSFW010000186.1:0-7304 GCA_038254805.1 Terriglobales bacterium | reverse complement strand
CTGGGCCGAGGCACTCGGCGGCCCCCGCACGTATTCCGACTCCTATGGTGACGAGACCACCGTCGTCAAGATGCACAGCGGCAACGGGGAGCACGACGAAATGGATCGCCGTGCGATTGGGTGCTTCGACCAGGCTCTAGCAGATGTCGGACTAGCCGCCGACGGTGCGCTGCGACAAGTGCTGCACGACTACTTCGCTTGGGCGACCACGACAACGATGTCCCGCTACCACCAGTCCGCCGATGATGTGCCTAACGGCCTCAGCATCCCACACCGGTCGTGGGACGGGCTCCAGGTGTAAGGCTCCACGGCTGACCTCCGCACCACACCGGTATTAGCCCCAACTTCTAACCTGTTCGGCGATTTCATATTGACCATTGTGGCGGGACCACCCCGCTGGTCGAAGGATAGACCCTTCCTTACGGCGCAGTGTTGATCCAACTGCTCAATTCCCGTATTGTCGGGAATCCGGAAGCAACCTGACCCCGGCATCGTGGCAGGCCCAGATTAGTAATGAGAAGTCGGCCAGTGCAGATCTTTGGTTATTCCTGGCGGATGACGGGCAACCCTGAAGTTATCGGGACGCTTTTTCAGTTTCTCGTTGGCCGACTAACAGTCCAGTCAGAAGCTGTTCTGGGTTTTGAACGCTACCGGGACTTGTTACCAACTGGCTGAGACAGGGCGCACGGGGGGACAACCACTTGCCTTGTATCTTGTGCCGATAACGTTCCCGGAACTTCCCTGAGCAGTGCGACGTACATTCGGCAGAAGGAATAACTACAATTGCCCGGAGGCGTCTTTGAAAACCCGACTCGAAAGATATCTGCTGATCGTGTGTGTGCTTACCCTGCCCATTTCCCTGGCTGCACAATCTACTCAGACCGCTACGCCCGGTAACAAGCCGGCCCCTTCAGACGAGCTCTTTCAAACGATTTCGCGGCTCGACAAGCAGCTCTTCGATGCAATCGATCGCTGTGACATGAATACTGAGGCGTCCTTCTGGGCCGACGACGCGGAGTTCTATCATGACAAGGATGGCCTCATGGTGGGCGGTCCGCAGATCGTCGGTGCCATCAAGAATAATCTTTGTGGAAAGGTGAAACGGGAGTTGGTCTCCGGAACGCTCGAAGTTTATGGTTTGGAGGGCTATGGAGCAGTTGAGATCGGGGTTCATCGCTTCCTTCACCCTTGGGAGCAGGATCATGGCGTTGTGGGCGAAGCGAAGTTCATCCATGTCTGGCGGCACAAAGACGGAATGTGGAAGATCACGCGAGTGATCAGCATCGACCATCATGAGGCCAAGTAGATCTCTACTTCAGTCCGATTGATTGACGATAAGCACTTACAACGCACTGCCGCCGGTTTGTTGGCGGTTGACGGGCAATCCGGACCCAATCGGAGTAAGGGAACGTTAGCCGACCATCCAAGAACTATCTCCTCGAATCGGCACGCAAAACTTCTACGGAAAGCGCGTTTATCAGGAGCTACGCTGCCATCCTGGCCGGACTTTCCGCAAACACCGTTTCTGAGCAACGTCCGGTTGAAGGTCTCTCTGCTTCACTGCCGTTCGCTGTGAACTGCTACGAGTAGTTGACAGCCTGTTTCGTAGCGGTCCAGAGTATGCATATGAAATATTCATACGATCGAAGAGAAGTTATGCGACTGCTATTTTCCAGCGTCGTAGGCGGGGCCGTTCTGGGCCGGGGCACCTTGTCAAACGCCGAAATTGCTGACAGCTCCGCTGCTGTTTTCCTTGGGCCGGGACAAGGGAAGCAAGGTGTTGTTCCACTGCCATATGCTGGTGCACATGTCGGTGCCCCGAAGCGCTCCATCCCAAAGCGCAGCCGACGGCCTACCCGATCGAGCACGATCACACTGTCGGCATGGGCGGGCTGGTGATCGGCGTCACGGTCCTTCCGCGTGCGGTCTCTGCCCCGGCTGCGGTAGCTGCGAAGGCGACGCACAAGTTGCAACTTGTGATTTCCGAGAATCCGGACAAGATACCTCTGTACCGGCTTGAGGTGAACGACCCTCAGGTATCGGCGGAGCCCAACAAGAAAAAGGTGCCGAGCTTGTTTGGGCCCCCAATCCTGCTCACGCGCGGCGAAGAAACTGGGATCGATGTTAAGACCTGACCACCAATCCGACGGCGATCCACTGGCACGGGATTGAGCTAGAGAGTTTCTACGACGGTGTCCCCGGCTGGACGGCAGACAACACCAGCGATTGAGCCCGGAGCTTCCTTCGTTGCGCGCATGGCTCCGCCGCGAGCCGGTTTATCTATCACACGCACTGGCATGACGAAACCCAGTTGGTGAATGGTACGTATGGGCCCTTGATCGTCTTGGAGCCGGGGCAGAAGTACGACCTGGAACATGACAAAATCTTCGTTTTTAGCACTGGGCGCTATGCTCCCTTTGGCGCGATGATGCTGGTGAACGGCGCTCCTGAACCGGACCCGGTGGAATTGAAGACTGGGACCCGATATCGGCTGCGCTTTATCAACATCACCACCAACGAGTCGGACTTGCGGGTAAGACTTGTGAGCCAGGAGGTGCCTATGCAGTGGAAGGTCGTGGCGCAGGACGGCGCCGACCGCCCAACGGCACAGCAGTCGTTTTCTCCGGCCGATCTGGCCGTCACGGTGGGTTCAACCTACGATGTGGAGTATCAATCCGATCGTGAGGGGTATGTCGAGATGCAGATTCGCAGTTTCGAGGGGCTCATCATGCAACCGTTCAATGTTGTCGCTGCCAAATGAAGGGGTTGCAGCGTCCGTAGAAGTTCCTACTCCCATGAACTCTGCATGGGGAAACCAGAAGTTCTAGTGGCGCTGGCCGTTGGTTGTGGGCGGATCACGGGCAACCCTGAAATTGAGAAAAGAGCGATCCAACTTCCCAATTGCCGACCAATCAGCCGCCGGTCGTCGGATCAATAGCACCGAGCAGAGCGGCTCTTAAGAAAGATGAAACATTGAGGACGAGTGCAGCGTAGTTGTTTTAAGAAGGATTAGGACCATGCTGCGCTCGAAAAACGTCTGCGGTCCCATCCTGTTGATTGCGCTGCTTATGCCGCTTTATTCGCAGCAGCCTGCCGGTTGGCGGGACCCTTCTCCGCACGTCACACAATTTGTGACCGTGGATAAAGATGTGCGTCTGGAAGTGCTCGGTTGGGGCGGATCAGGCAGGCCCGTGATCCTCCTCGCAGGCGGTGGAAATACGGCGCACGTATTCGACGAGTTCGCACCAAAGCTCACAGCCAAATACCGGGTGTACGGCATTACGCGGCGCGGGTTCGGTGCATCAACGTACTCGCCTTTAGAGAACGGTGCCGATCGCCTCGGAGAAGACGTGCTTGCCGTTATTCGCGCTCTCCACCTTAAGGAACCTGTCTTGGTGGGGCACTCCATCGCCGGGGCAGAATTGAGTTCCGTTGCGACGCTGCACCCAGACAGCCTTGCGGGCGTCATCTACCTGGAGGCTGGCTATCCATACGCTTTCGACAATCAGGAGGGGCCAACAATGAAGGAGTTTCTAGAGCTTCAAGGACCCCAACCTCCAAGCCCTGGTGAGTCGGACCTAACAAGCTTCAGCGCATTACGGAAGTGGGACGCGCAAGTGTATGGGTTCCAGATTCCGGAGTCGGAGTTCCACCAGACATGGGATTCAAGTTCCGATGGGCGAGTGGAGAAACCTCGTGAATTCGAGGGTTCACAGAGCTTTATGACGATAATGACGAGCACGAAAAAGTACGCTAAGATTTCGGTACCCGCATTGGTCATCTTTGCGATTCCGCACGTTCAAGAAGCCTGGATGATTAAGAGTGCAGATCCCAGTGTCCGTAACGCCGCCAGTGCCTACTTCGCAAGGGTCGATATCATCGCAGAAAAGCAAGCACACACCTTTGAACGGGGCGTTCCTAGCGCACGTGTGATCAGGCTGAGGGGCATGCATTATATATTCTTGTCAAACGAATCGGACGTGCTGCGCGAAATGCGTTCCTTTTTGGGCGGTCTGAAGTAGTCGGTTGCAATCGAAACTCAAGAGTTGCTGTCCGGATCACAATTAGGTCGAGCACTCGATCATACTGCTTACTTTGCCCTTGATGAATCACGGGCAACCCTTCCGTGATCCAGTATAGGGGAGCCAGGGCGACGCGACTCGAACCTGCGGCGTCTGCCGTGACAGATACGACCAGAATTCGGCCAGACCTGGTTGCAGAGGCCGTGAGCGCAATCACCCTGATTACAAGAAACAGGGCGAAATTTGCCGTCTGAACTGAGTCTTTCTCCGGCCTTGGCCTCATGACCTTGGCGGAGTGTCTCGACAGGAATCGGAAGCGTCGCTTGCACGCGGCACCTTAAATGCCGCTGGCCTCGCCATCGAGAACAAGGTCATGGCAAGGAAGTGTTCTTTATTTCATCCTCGGTATACGCGGCGTAAATGAACGATTGAGCTTCCAAGTACTCTTTGATTTGGGAGAGCGTCAGTCCCAGCTCCCGCAGCCGGCTCTTGTCAATAAACAACTGATTGTTCCAGGCTTCGAAGTGACTCACGAGTGCGGCGCGGTCTGGGTCGAACTTCTTGTGGACAATCTCCACAATGTCGTTGTTGAAGTACCTTTTTCGAGGTGCCGACGGCTCAGAGGGCATCCCGTGATCGGCGGTGATGACGACCACAAACCGGTGGGCCCCGACTTTTTTTCCAGCGCCTCCAAGATGCGCGCCAGTTGGCGGTCCTGTTGGGCCAAAGTATCTCGCATCTCTGGAGAATCAGGGCCGAACTGGTGACCCACAAAATCAGGCGTTTTCAAGTTGACGAGCAGAAGATCAGTCACTTCGTCTGCCCCCACCGGTTCATTCTCGATCATTGCCACCAGAGCGTCCGCTTCAAACTTCGAGAACAAACCTGAGTGACTCACAGCGCCTGGGTTTGCGATATCATGGCCCATCCACTGGCCATGAGCGGCCTCCCACAGCGACGCAGATTTTTGGTCTTTCAAATACTCGGGCAGCTTGTAGCACTCCGGGTTGGTTTCCCCTCGTCCTTGTGCGGAATAGCTGGCCAAGATGGTTGGCCTTGCGTTGAGCAAACACGCTCCATGTCCTGCCAGGCCAGCCACCGCTTCGAAAATACTGCCCTGGCTAATGATCACCGCTTGGCCATCGGTTTCGAGGTTCCAAAGATCGGCTAGACTTAGCGCCATGAGCATCCGCGGGGACAGGTCCGGGTAGACGCTCTGCGGTTTTCTACTAATGCTGTCAAAACCAGTCCTGACTACTATCCCGTGCACGCATGGATCGGCACCGGTGCCGATGCTGGCATGGCCGATAGTAGTTACCGTAGGCAAGGAGTTCACTCGGGCGTTGCTAAACCAGGCTCCCTCTCGGCGCAAGCGGGTGAGAGTCGGCAAGATTTCCCGATTCTGATCGAAATAGTCCTGGCGCATACCGTCCAGAACTACCAGCAAAATGGCCCGCGGGCGACCAGCCGATGAATCCAAAGCTTTTCCCAGGGATCGGCCTGCGACCGTCGGGGGTAGGGGCAATCTTAGCAACTTGGCCAATGTTGGAACAATGTCTTGCTGCACCGCTATATCGGCGTAGGTACCTCTACGGATAAAAGGAGGACCAAAAAACAGGGAAGGGATGTTGGCATCATAGCGCCAAGGACTCCCGTGCATGAAGCGGTAACCTGGCTCATTGCGAGTCACAAAGTCTCCGTCACGGGGCACCAGCATGATTTGTCCACTGCGGCCCGGATAGTAGGCGCGGGCATACATTTTTAAGAACTCCCGCTTGCGATCCGGAACCTGTTGTGCTTGGCCAGCTTCAGGAAGCGAAACGAGCAAACAAATCGATAGGCAAAGATGCAAGCAATTGATAATTCGCGGCTTTCGTCTACCACACGATAAATTCATCCGCAGTCTCGTTGACTTCAGACCCGCCATACTGCTCTATTGTTTACCTTTCGCAATGTCGCAAAATGACTTTCATCTGCCCCCCGTTTGCAGGGACATCAGGTAATGACCTGTGCAACAACTGAATATGTAGTCCGGGATCGCATTTTTGACTTCGAAAACGGTCAGTAATTGTACGCCCATCTCGCCTGCTCCAGCGTTGTCGAGGCGATTATCACCCGGAGCGTTCCAGCGGTCGGGGCGACTCGCTCGTGGTGATGAATTCGCTGCTGCACTGAAGAACATCCGTTCACCTGCCAAGAGCCTCTCACTTTCCGCCGAAGCACTGATCGCAAATGGCGCGGACAAGTCTGTTGCGTTTGTCTTTGGTCCAGAAAATGGCGCAGTCAGCGAGGGTCTTGTCTGGCAGGCCGCCAAGGAAGCAAACGCCAAGAATTACACGCATCTGTAACGTGACAGGCTTCGCCGTTCAGCCGAACGCCCGCGAATTGATTGAGAAGTGCGATCAGGTTGTCGGCATCCCTGCGACCTACGTGCAAGCGACACCCGACCTGATGATGGGCGACCTGCTAAAAAACATGCGCTCTAGCCAGGTATTCAGTGTCTGCGGGATGCCGGATGCGGAGTTGCGGCGAGTGAAGCAGCAAAGTAAGGAAGAGGCGACGAAATACGAAGTCGAGCTGCTGGGGATCGACATTTTTGATCCCACGACAATGGAAGTTCTAAATCGCGAGGGCGACTTGAAAAGGCAGGCGAGGTTAAAATTTCATAAAAGGCGGTCCGTTCATCTTCCCGGAAGCCGACTTCCGGCCCGAATAACTTCCGGATAGCCCGTGAGAACCAAGCCGCTGGCGCGGCGGATGCTGCCGCGTGCCCGATGCATGCCTCATCGGAGATTCAAGGGATTGCGCGCTTGAAGAATGATCGGGCCTCGGGTTACGATGAGCTGAGCTGCGAACCAGGCGGCCGTGCCTACATCGATGACCATCAATAACTGCCTTTTTTATGAATCCAGCTTCTGGCAAGGCTTTCCGAGCGGCAAAGCCGCGGGTCCCGAGCGCAAGGGTTGTAAGAAGGAAGCGAGCATAGATAGTCCGTATCCGAGGAGGTTCGTTATGATCGACTTTGTGTGCGACACCTGTTCAGCGGTAAAGAAGCCGGAGGAAGCGTGGATTGTTGGTCACGCGGCAGAAGCCGTAGGCGTGGTCTCTGCGCGGAGAGAAGTCACTATTCAGTCGGTATAAGACCGGACCAACACTCTGCACCCTTTAGCCGTCCATTTCTGCTCTGTGCAATGCAAAGACGAATACATGACCCAGCTCTTTGGGGCCGAACCACGTGTTCAGGAAATTGTGGTCCAGCGTACTGCTCCCGCTGAGCTCATG
>JBBSFW010000185.1:0-7339 GCA_038254805.1 Terriglobales bacterium | reverse complement strand
GGGGTTCTTCCTCACCCCGATAAAGCCGTGGGTCGTCAGGATGACAAGGGATTAGAGCGAGTTCGCAATCGATGTCTTCTCATGCAACTTCTTGAGATCTTCGCGAAACACCCACTGGGGTCCTTGAACTCCCTTCAATCGTGTTCACCACCGCAAGGCCTCATCGCACCTCCGCGATATACACCCCGTAGGCCGGCAGGTTCACATTGCCGAGGTCTCCGCTCTCCCCCGCCTTGGCAAACGAACTCAACAACACCGTGGCCCCGGTTGCGGAAATTCCCTTCGGCTTCAGATCAAAGCTGACTTTCTGCTCCGTCGCCGTGAAATTCATGGCCACCACCACTGCTTTGCCGTCGCTGCTATGACGCAGGAATGACAGCACGTTGTTGTCGCTCTCGTTCAGCAGGGCGAAATCGCCGTCGCGCAGCGCCGCATTCTCCCGCCGCAACCTGATCAGCGCCTTATAAAAATTCAGGATGGAATTGGGGTCTTTCGCTTCCACCGCGGCGTTGACTTGCTTGTAGTTCGGCGCGATCGGCAGCCAGGTGCTGGCGCCCATGCTGAAGCCCGCGTTCTTGCCCGCATTCCACTGCATGGGAGTGCGCTCTCCGTCGCGTCCCTTTTCTTTGGGCCAGCCGGTGCGGCCGATCGGGTCTTTCACGTCCTCGCGGCGCTTGGGGTCGGTGTTTTGCATCCCCAGTTCCTGGCCCTGGAACATGAGGGCGGTATCGTGCGGGGCCAGCAGCATCGTGGCGATGATGCGGGCGATCTGATCGTTGTGGCTGCCGTCGCCGTAGCGGTCCCAACTGCGGCGGTTGTCGTGGTTGTCGAAGACGAACAACGGCATGTTGCCGTTCAACTGGGTCTCAGCGTCGTTGATCTTCTGGCGGAATTCGGGCACCGAAAGCTTGTTGATGAAGCCCACTTGGGTATCCATGGGAAGCTGCAGCTCGTCGTTGTTGGCGCCATACATCTTGGCCAGTTCTTGCACGTTGGGCAAGTAAGTCTCGCCGATCAGCACCCGCCCCGGATATTCGTTGATCACCGCGCGCAGCTCGCGTAGCACGTCGTGCACCCCGGGCAACTGGTCAGTGTATTTGTGCTCGATGTTAGGGTCGCCGAACTCGTTGGTGCCCGGTTTCACCGGGTCATCGTGCAGGTTGGGGTCTTCAAAGAGGGTGGTGATGGCGTCGAGCCGAAAGCCGGCTACGCCGCGGTCCATCCAGAACCGGGCCACGTCGTACATGGCTTTACGCACCTTGGGATTCGACCAGTTGAGGTCGGGCTGCTCCTTGTAAAACATGTGGTAATAAAACTGTTTGGTTCTGGGGGCCCACTCCCACGCGGAGTGGGCAAAGACCGACTGCCAGTTACTGGGCGGCTGCGTGCCGTCAGGGCCTTTGCCGTCGTGCCACATATACCAGTCGCGCTTGGGATTGGTGCGCGATGACTTTGATTCGAGGAACCACTTGTGCTTGTCCGACGTGTGATTGAGGACCAGATCCATAATGATGCGGATATGGCGTTGTTTGGCCTCCGCCACCAGGCGATCGAAATCGGCCAGGGTGCCGTATTCAGGGGCAATATTCACGTAGTCGGAGATGTCGTAACCAAAATCCACCTGCGGCGACGGATACGCGGGCGAGATCCAGATGGCATCGACGCCCAGGTCCTGAAGGTAATCAAGGTGCTTGGTAATGCCGTTGAGATCGCCAAAACCGCGTCCCCGGGTGTCGCCAAAACTTCGCGGATAAATCTCGTAGATCACCGCATGCTTCCACCACTCGTTGTTGTCGCCAGTGGCATGGGAATTGTGGGCCGCGCGGGCCGCGTGCGCGGCGCCGGAGGCCCGGTGGCCAGTGGGACTGGAACTCTGCGCGAAGGCGGCGCCGGCCAGCAGGGCGGAACAAATCAAGGTGAGCAGAAAACGTTTCATATTTACCTCCGGAGATTTCGGTCTCGAGGGACGACGGATCGGATAAGAAGGCAAGCTTGATCCCCCCTTTTGTACCACTGATTATGGCGCGCGCAAAATTGGCGATCGCCTGATACAGGTTTTTAGATGATTCGTCGCCCGATTTCCGTTAGACTTTAATCATGTCTCGACCTTGCACCCGTTCTGGCCGCTACTTGAGATTCGCAGCTGTATTTATGACCGCGGCCGGGTTACTGGCCTGCGCCCAGGCGCAAAGAACCGCCTTTGGTTCGGCAGCGCCGGCAGTCAGCGCCGCCAGCCGTACGACTGCCTCACCAATGCAGGGCAGTCAGGGTGGCCAGTTCAATGGAAGCATGCGCGGCTGTTGCAGTTCGCAGTTGCCGGCGGGACGATATTTTGACGGCTCAGGTTCGAACGAGTCTGGTTTTAATGGAGGAGGGTTCGGCGCAGGCCTGAGTGGAAGCTTTCGCAACCGCAGGGTGGGTGTCGAGTTCCACGGAGATTTTCGCTCGCACTACCGCCATTCCAACCTGGTGTACGTTCCTTTGTACTACCCGGTCTATCCTGTAGCGGGTTACTCGACCGAAAGCGTCTCTGTTTCGAATGTTTCGCCCAATGATGATTCCGAACCGGTCACTCCATCAGCGCGCCAGCCCGATCCATCATGGACCGAAGGTGAAGCCATCATGCGTGACCGCAGGGCAGAAGCGAATCGCGCACCCTCCATCGACCGAACTGGAAGTCAAAGCGTCAATCGGGCGGCGGTCCCCGACACCGCCAAGCCTATAGAGAACGAACCCCGTACGACGCTCATTTTTAAAGACCGCCGGCCCCGCGAGACCGTGGGGA
Source organism: Terriglobales bacterium (assembly GCA_038254805.1). Classification (GTDB taxonomy): domain Bacteria; phylum Acidobacteriota; class Terriglobia; order Terriglobales; family Acidobacteriaceae; genus Gp1-AA145. The sequence continues at coordinate 4,554 of JBBSFW010000185.1, read as the reverse complement.
GTTACGCCATCGTGGGCGGCACCCTGCTCGACCTCAGCCCCACCCACCGCCGTAAGTTTGCGCTCACTGACCTCGATCTAAAGGAGACGGAGCGCGTCAATGAGCAGGATGGCATTGATTTTCGCGTGCCCGCGGCGCCGGCGCAGAAGTAATTCGGTAGATCGCGCCTACTCCACAAGACCGCATTCTTGTTCGCTTAGCCAAGAGCGCCGAGCCATAGCGCTCCTCTTCCCTCGTGAGCTTCAGATCGTCCGCATTTGCCGTGTGACGATAGCAGGTCAATGATTTCAAATATCCTGGCTCCGGAAGGGTTGCCGAGAAACCAAATGATAACTCTGTTCCATCTCTTCGCCTTTGGAGTAGCTTCGCTCGCTTAGACGAGGGCGACTTCGCGGTCGAAATTAGGCTTCTTTTCGGCGTGGAGTTTGAGAGCTACGCCGCAGGCCGTTGCGATGCGCTCCAACATCGAGAGCGAGTGCCCCGTGTATTCTGCGTCTTCCAGACGGGCTATCACGGATTGCGTTGTGCCCACCTTCTTAGCTAGCTCAGTTTGAGTCAGCCCCGTCTCTTCTCGCATCTCGCGTACGAGGAGAGCCAGGTCAATCTGGTGCAGGCTGCGCGCGAAGGTCTTACGGTAGGTTGCGCTCTTGCGGGCGCGCTGCTCGACAACTTCGCTGTGTCTATCGCGTTTCACGGTTTGTTTCATTGGCCCAGCTCCTTCAAGATGGCTTCTCTTTCCTTCTGCGACCCTGGGTAATGGTTGCGATACTTCATCCAGAGCTTCCTCAACTGCTCCGCCCTTGCAATCTCCCCCGGCGGAGTCTGTTCCGTTTTCTTTTGAAAACCCGACGTAATCGCGATCAACTTTCCCGGCTGGTAAAAGAACAGAACCCGGAAAATCCTGTCGAATTGCTTAACTCTTAGCTCGAAAATGTCGTCCGTGAGCTTCGTGACGAACTTTCCCTCCATCCGGTTGCCATAGGTGCGCAGACGGTCGATAAAAGCGTCAACGCGGGCGGCAGCCTTGTCATCCAGTGCATCCACGAACTCTCGGGCGGGTACCCGCCGGTTCGGGAGCTCTACATACTCAATCGTGAATTCGACAGTCACGTCGTCCTGGAGTCCAATGAACGCTCGATTATCGCATAATTGCTATATTACATCAAGGGACTCGCAAGCATGCCTGCGGGCAGTCAATTGAAGGCAATGATAGAGCGCAGAGTACAACGTCATCGGGTTTAGTGTCTATCGCGACAGGTGTGCGAGGATTCGGAGTTTCCCTGTAAGTTTGTTTATTGGTCGGGGCTACAGGATTCGAACCTGTGACCCCCTGCGCCCAAGGCAGGTGCGCTACCAGGCTGCGCTACGCCCCGACTGAAGTGAATAACGCTTAAACTACTCTACAACAATTGCCCGAAAGCTCGGGGCTCGGGGCCGCCGCATCGATAGACGCCTGCTCTTACTGGCTCTGGTAAAGTTGCGACGATCGAAAGGAATCCTGATGAAACTCAAATTCGTTTTGACTCTCTGCCTTGGTTTGTCATCGGCTGTTTTCACGTTCTCCCAGGCTGCACCGAAGGCTCCCGCGACCGGGGAATGGAAAAGTCTCGATGCGGTCATGGAACGCACCGCCGCGGATAATCCTGACGGGACCCACAAATTCTCCATGCCCCGCAAGGACCTTCACGTGACCGCGGGCGGCGTTGACGTCAAACCCGGACTGGCCCTGGGCTCGTGGGCGGCGTTCAAGAAAATGGGACCGGCAACGGTGGTCATGGGAGATCTGGTGCTCACCGAAGACGAAGTTGCGCCGGTCATGGAAGCGCTGATGGCGGGCGGCTTAGAGATCACCGCATTGCATAACCACCTGCTGCACGAGACCCCCCGCATTATGTACATGCACATATCTGGCAAAGGGGATGGCGTAGCGCTGGGAAAAACCCTGCATGACGCCTTGCAAAAAACCGGTACCCCGCCGCCCGCGCCTGCCTCGGGCTCAGCGCCGGAGCTGGGAATCGACAGCAAACAGATCGATCAAATACTCGGGCGTTCGGGAAAGAACAATGCAGGCATCTACCAGTTTTCTGTGCCGCGAGCAGAAGCTGTGCGCGAGGGATCGATGCAGGTTCCGAACTCAATGGGCATGGCCACCGCGATTAACTTTCAGTCCACAGGCGACGGCAAGGCGGCCATCACCGGAGACTTTGTCCTGCTGGGCACGGAAGTGAATCCCGTGATCAAGGCTCTTAAAGACGGCGGTATCGCCATCACCGCGCTGCACAGCCACATGCTGAATGAACAGCCGCGGCTCTTCTTCATGCACTTTTGGGCCAACGACGACGCCGTAAAGCTGGCCAGGGGATTGCGGGCGGCGCTCGATCACACCCATTCAGTCCCGCCAAAATAGGAACCGGTTTTTTAGTATTGTCCGGCCCCTGTTCACGGTGGATGCCCGGCGCCGTGGCTCGGGTAAAATGCTATCTTCAATTTCCGCATGGCTACCGCACCCAAGCCCAATCTTCGCGCCGTTCTGAAGCAGGCGCCCTTCCGTAAGCTCTGGCTGGCGCAGTTTGTCAGCATTTTCGGCGATTTCCTGGCGCTGTTCGGCGTGATCAGCCTGATCACCTTCCGCTGGCACGGCACCGTGGTGCAGGTCACCTACATCACCATCGCCTACATGCTGCCCCTGGCTTTTATCGGGCCGATCGCGGGGGTTTTTGTGGACCGCTGGAACGTGCGCCGAGTCATGATCACCAGTGACCTGTTGCGTGCCGGATTGGCGCTGTTGCTGGTGTTTGTCACCGATGTCCGCGAGATATGCATCATTTTTCTTGTCCTTAGCACGGTTTCCAGTTTTTTTGGACCTGCGCAGTCGGTGACGTTGCGCACCCTCGTCAAGTCAGAGGATTTGCTCGCCGCCAACGCCCTGATGTCACAGGCTTTTTATACCGTGCGGTTGTTTTCCCCGGCAGCCGCTGGAGCGCTGGTGGCCTGGCTCACGGAAAAATCCTGCTTCTACCTGGATACCGCCACGTTTGTGTTTTCCGCCCTGATGATTTCAACCCTGGTGATTGTGCGGCCGCGCGCCGAACCCGCCGGCGAGAAGAACGTGAAGTCGCTGCTGGCTGATTTCACCGCGGGAAACCGGTTCATCTTTACCCATTCCTCACTCGCTTTTGTCATGCTGGCGATGATGTCGGCGATGTTTGTGATGAGCTGCTTCAGCCCGCTGATTTCCATCTACGTCCGCGACTTCCTGAAGGCGGGCTCATTCATGTTCGGCATGGTGAGCGCCATGGTGGGGGTGGGCCTGATCACGGGAACGCAACTGGTCACCCGCCTGGCGCATAACCGGCCCAAGAAATACGTGGTGCTGATGGGATTGCTGGGCCTGGCGGTGGGCGTCGCTTTCCTGGGATTCTTCCGCAGCGTGCCCATGGCCGCGGCCAGCACCTTCGGCATGGGATTTGGCATTGCCTTCGTGCTGGTGCCGGCGCAGACCCTCATGCAGCAGGAAACCCCGCACGCCATGATCGGGCGCGTCAGCAGCAGCTTCATGTCGGTCATCGCCTTCGCCCAGGTGGCCGGACTCGCCATCTCGGGCTTTCTCGCCCAATACCTGGGCATGATCAATTTGTTCAAGCTCAGCACCCTGGCTTTGCTGATCATCTCCGCCGCCGGATACCTCAGGGTGCGCGGCCAGGCCACCGTTCCCGCATCCGCGCAACTTTGATTATGGGAACGAGTTGCTTATGCAGCACTACTCTCGGGAGGAACCAAGAAAAAGTATTGATGACGATCATGCTGGCCGGTTGACTGGCATTATCCCCGGAAGTCGGCGAGGGCCCGCAGGATCTGGGTCCCGTACCGTTCACATTTCAATTCGCCGATCCCTGAGACCTGCAGCAACTCGGCGCGGTTGCGCGGCTGCTTGCGCGATAGATCGTCGAGCGTAGTGTCATGCATGATGACAAATGCCGGCAGGCTGATTTCTTTAGCGGTCGTGTTCCGCCAGCGCCGCAGGTGCTCGCGCAGGGCTGATTCTCGCGCCGATAGAGGCGCCGGGCTGCCCGCGCGCGCTTTTTTCGGCTTGCCGTTGCGTACCGGGACGACCTCGACATCCCGCGCCGGGGAAACTATTCCAGCGGCCCTCTTATTTTTCTCGGGAATTTCCAGCCAATCCATTTCGCACCCACACACGTCGCACGCGGTGCACGTCTCCCATTTCGGCGTCTCTCCGAAGTGTTTGCAGATCTGCAAGTGGCGGCAGCGGGTTGATTCCACAAAATCGCGAATGCCGTGATAGCGCTGCCATCCGCGCTGCCGTTCCGTGGGGTCGGTGACCTGCTCGATGAAGTGGGTCAGCAATCCGACGTCGCGCTTCTGCCATAGCATCACGCAATCGGCCGGCTCCCCGTCGCGGCCCGCGCGTCCCCCCTCCGGGTAATAATGCGAGAGGGATTTGGGCAAGGACAGATGGATGACCGCCCGCACCGAAGCCAGATTTATTCCCCTCCCCAACGCCACCGTGCCCACCAGCACCGGGACTTCGTC
>JBBSFW010000184.1:0-7446 GCA_038254805.1 Terriglobales bacterium | reverse complement strand
TGCACGTTGAGCTGAACGCCGCCAACCACCGTGTAATAGTGGATCGCGCGCGGATTCAGCAGGTGTTTTGGAACGTGTTAAAAAATGCTCATAAGTTCACGGCCGAAGGGGGAACAATTTCGACTCGTTCTTTTAATAATGGCCAAGAGAAGCTTTTGTTTGAGATCACAGATAGGGGCGAAGGAATTAAACCTGAGCTCCTGCCGAAAATATTTGAAGCATTCGAGCAAGGAGAGGCACCGGCGAACGGCCTTGGCCTAGGATTGGCGATCTCCAAAGCGATTATTGAGGCGCATGGCGGCAGAATTCATGCGTCAAGTAAAGGAATCGGAACGGGCGCTACTCTCACAATCGAGCTCAAAACCGCGCCAAACGAATCCACTACGCCACCCACCCCTTTGTCCCCGTAGTTTAACGGATAGAACAAGGGTTTCCTAAACCTTAAATGTGGGTTCGATTCCCGCCGGGGACGCGCGACGGAGCGGATGTGCGGCGGAAAGGTAAAAGGGGCATGGTTGGTGCTATGGAAATTATATTATCTACAAGACCATCCCCTCAGCTCTGCCATCTTTACTCGCCGTCACCAGTGCATTCGGCCTCACCCTCGCCAGCATTTCTGCCGCCACCCCCGGTTACATCCAAAATGTCTCCAGCCGGGTGGCAGTCGGTACAGGCGATAACGCCACGATCTCCGGGTTCATCATCAGCGGTGGAGCACAGGCGGTGGTGCTCCGGGCCCTCGGACCAACGCTCGCCCGATACGGGGTGGCGGGGACGCTGCCCGATTCCATTTTAGAACTGCACAATGCCAGCGGCGCGGTGATCGCTTCGAATGATAACTGGCAGGAGACGCAAGCGGCAGCGTTCAGCCGGAACGGACTGTATCGCGCGTTCCAGCCAGGAAGCGCGCAGGACTCGGCGATTGCGATGACGTTGCAGCCCGGCAGCTACAGCGCGGTGGTGCGGGGAAAGAATGGCGCAACCGGTGTGGCCCTGGCCGAAGTCTACGTGGCGTCGCAGAGCGCGGGCGTGAGCGTATCGAACATGAGCACGCGGGCCATGGTCGGCACCGGTGACAACGTTCTCATTGGCGGCGTCGTCATCGGCGGCGAGAGCAGCGTGCCGGTGGTGCTGCGTGCGCTGGGGCCATCGCTTACACGTTTTGGCGTAGCTGGCACACTGAGCAATCCGATTCTCGAACTGCGCAATAAGGACGGCACACTCATCGGCTATTGTGATGACTGGAGGACTGACGCCGATCAGGCTGCACGCATCTCGCGCGCGGGTTACGCGCCGGCGAGCGCGCTCGAGCCGGCGCTGGCGGTGACTCTTTCGCCGGGCAACTACACGGCAGTGGTGCGCGGCAGTGCTAACACGACGGGAGTCGCATTATTCGAAGTATACCAGCTCCCCGTAACAGAAAGTGCTTCTTCTGCGCCGGTGACCGATCCGAGTCCTGCACCGCCTGCCACCGTCGCCGCATTGCCACGTGGAGTATTCAGCCTGGTGCAAGCGGGTCGAAACCCAGATGCCTCCACCCTTATCAACCCAAATGTTGATGGCATCAGTCTTCGCCAGGGCTGGTCTGAGCTGGAGCCAAGCGAAGGAGTTTATAATTGGACTTACCTCGACGCGCAGCTATCCCGCGTCCAGGCCGCCGGAAAACGGATCTCGCTTCGCATCGGCACCGGCGGCAATAACATCCCAGCATGGATGATGAACGCGGTGCATTCTGCCGGCGGAAATACCTTCACATTTACTGATGCGGATGGAAAACATACGATCCCTGTTTTCTGGGATGCGACTTTTCTCGCGAAAAAGCAGGCGATGATACAGGCCGTCGGCGCGCGCTACAGTGGCAACCCAGCGCTGAAGGTATTCTCGACGAGCGTTGCTAATGCCAGCAGCGATGATTGGGCCATGCCCCATAATAATACAGTCGATGCCGGCTATGCCATCAGTGAAGTGCTGCGATGGCAGAATGTCGGTTACAGCAGTCAGAAACTCATCGACGCTGGTCGCGCCATTATTGATACGACGATGCGGGCGTTTCCGCGTCAGCTTATCGCCTTGCCGATTAACTCAAACGGCAACGCACTCGACTACCCGCAGGACGATAACTATGTGTCGCAGAGTATCGTCACTAACGCGCGCAACGCCTGGGGCACGGGGCGATTGATCGTAGCGAAGAACAGTCTTTCGGCGAAGACACCGGCGGTCACGGCCGCAGCTGGTTCGTGGTCGCTGTTGGCCAATAGCCAGCCGGCAGCTGCGGGGCAGGCGCTCTGGTTTTCGTTTGGCGACCGAACGTACCGCAACAACGACGGGATGCCATGCGCTGCCGCGACATCGCTGCAGCAGCTTGTCAATACGGGCGTGACGTACGGCTTGAGCTACCTCGAGCTCTATGAAGTAGATGTCATCAATGTGTCCGCAGTTATTGCCTACGCGCATGGCGCGCTCTAGGTCCGGCTGCCGCTGAGGACAGACGCCAGCCACAACGCATCATCCCTTTAGCGGCGGTCTATGACCGCCGAGGTGAGGCAGATCCGATGAGGTGTGGCAGGTGATTAAGTGAGATCGGCGGTCATCGACCGCCGCTACAGGGCCGGTACTGCACCCACATTTGAGCGACTGCACCATGGCGCATTGTTTGCTATTCTACCCGGCGAGGCGAGCTAAGCTTCGTTTATGCTCATGCTGCGACGCCTCGATTTGAACGATGGAACTCCAAAGCGACAATAGCCAACCCGGAGCACGCGAGCTCATCGAGAATCTGCGTTTCGATTGCATGCATTATGTGGGCGATCGTCCTTGCCGGCCGCATGTGGAGAGCGGCTACCGTTGCACTTGTATTCACTTTCGCCCCGTGACGCAGCGTGCCCTTATCATCAAACTCGGCGCCGCCGGCGATGTCCTGCGATCCACTCCGCTGCTGCGCGCTCTCGATCCGCTGGCGACTGGCACGAAGATACTTTGGGTGACGCATTCTCCTGAGCTTCTGCCGAGTGAAGCATGTGAAGCAGTGAAACCGACGGCGGCGACTCTGGCCCGCATCGCGGCGGGCACATGGCACTTTTGCTGGAACCTGGATAAGGACGCGGAAGCTTGTGCCATCGCCGCAGCGACGAAAGCGACAGAGTATCGAGGTTACATTCTGCGCGAGGGCGTTCCGTACCCGGTTAATCAAGCTGCCTGGCACAAATTTGCTACCGGCATAGATGACCCTTATAGCCGGGCCAATCGGAAGAACTATGTCGAGGAAATCTTCGACATCGTAGGACTGCCGTACCGGAAGGAGGACTACTGGCTCCGTCGTCCAACAGCTGATGCACAGAACAGCGCCGCAGAGTTTCTACCCAGGTCTGGCGCGATAGGACTTAATATCGGTGCAGGTAAACGGTGGCCGTCGCGCATCTGGCCGCTGGACTACTGGGCGGAGCTAATCGAGCTACTCAAGGCGCATGGTCTTAGGTCTGTGGTGCTGGGTGGGCCGGAAGAAGTGGAAGCTTCCGCTGAGCTGGTTCGTGAGACCGGGTGTGCTGCTTCCGGTGTGCAGTCGCTGGAGGTATTCTACGCCATGATCGAGCGGTGCCAGTGTGTCGTCACCGCTGTGACACAGGCGATGCATCTTGCCATCGGCGCACGCACGCCTCTCGTGTTGTTAAACAATATCTTTAATCCACATGAATTCGAACTGTATGACCGCGGTGAAATCATCGGACCGCCTACGCCCTGCGATTGCTACTACAATGCGGTATGCCGCACGGGCCGAAACTGCGTAACCGAAATTCTACCTGCCAGGGTATGCGAGGCAATTATCCGAACTATACGACCCGAAACGCGAAGAGAGAAGTTCCCGATCAGCTAGCCGGGCAACGCTCCATCAGTCCTTCTCAGATTTTTCCAAATCGCGCTCGAGTTGCCGGAAAAGCCACGCTTTCTCCATTTCCAGGAACGAAAAATTCATTCTCGCCGTCAGCTTAGTGCGTAGCTGCCGGGCGTAGTTGTCGCCAAGCAACTCACGCGAGGTCGAATCCATCATCCCCCGCTCCATTGTCATCAAAACCGCAGTGGATTGCAGTTCGATGAGACGCGCCGTTGGCGCAAACAAGATCGACTCCGGATAGGCCTCAGGGAAGCTGCGGAGATAGCCACGGGTGAAAGCGCTCAATGCTCGTGTAACAGTACCGCGCTGCCGGTCGTAAGGTCGCCGCAACCTAAATCTCCACGACTCTCGGCGGACCGAGCTGAGAAAGAGCACAAAGTCCCAAAGTTGTACGCCATTCCGGGGCACTTCGGGCGGGTCCACCAGATACAGCTCGCCACTGTGCAACAAAAGGTTTACTGGCTTGTAGTCGTAGTAGAGCTGGCCCGTTCTGACCGTGGCGGCAGCAACACTTTCGAGAGCTAGATGCAGAAACTTTTTCTGCCGAGCGGAAAGGTGCCAGGGGGCTTCCGCCAGGTCGCGCGCCAGCATCTCTACTGGAAAGGAACGAGTTCCCTCAATCCATGCGGTGTGGAGCTGCCCGAGGATTTTGCCAGCCAGTTCATACGTCTCGATGATCTCATCTCCAGTGGCTCTACTCCAAAGAAGAGCTTTGATCGTTTTGCCCGGTGCGAACTCCATTACGCATACTCGCTTCTTGCCGAGCAAGGCGAGTGGCTCCGGCACGTGGAGACCAGGTATCTGCAACTGCCCCAAAGCGTTTAGTTGATCGAACCCGTGCTGAAGTCTCGCGGCCGTGCCGATGACGAGCTGTTTGGCAACCGCGGCACGACCATCTGCCAGGCGGAGACGGTAAATGCGGTTGCGCAAATTCGTCTTCCAAAGCTCAAATCCTTGAATTCTCTGGCCCAACGCTGACTCCAGTTCAGCTCGGCTTGGCGGCTCGAGCGGTTCAATTCTGTTTGTGGCGATGCTTTCCAAGCGACGTCTGGTTGCGCACACGAAAGCGCAATCGAAAGCTGGAGCGGCAGTTTGGGCGAGGGTGGAATCGTTCATCTCCAGCTTTTATGCCAGCGCCAATTCCGGGAAAATGGCCACGCCAGAAGAAGCTTACTCTGCACCAACTGTAACATTCAACCGCCAGCGACGGCAATCTAGTCCAAGCTTCCGGTTCACTTTTTTATGACTATCGGCCTCCATAGGCACTGTAATTGCTATATTTTCCATAAACTGACTTCCTATGAAAAAGATACTGCTCAACACCTTCGCGCCATTCGCCAGCCTGGCGATTGCTTCCGTCGCATTTGCCAAGCCGCAGCCCAGCGGGATCGTCGATCTTTGCAACGGCCAAATCACGCCCAAAAACACCATCGGTAATCTGGCCAAGCATGCGTGGACAAACCCCTACGTCACAGGCATGCGAGTCAAAACGCAATGGAATTACGTCCAGCCAACCCAAGGCGCGTACGATTGGACCGGTCTGGATGAGGCGGTGCGACTTGGCAGCGTCAATAACAAGTTTATTGGGCTGTCGGTCATAGCGGGGACTGGCACACCACAGTGGGTTTATGATTCGGGCGCGACCAAATACACCCTTAGCGATGGTTTCTCGATGCCGCTCCCCTGGGAGAGTGCTTTTCAAAACAAATGGGTGCCATTTATTCGTGCCCTAGGTGCCCGGTACGATGGCAACCCTGCCGTTCGTTACGTGGTGATCGGGGGCTTGGGCCAACATAACGAGACTTACATTGCCAAAGTGGAACCCGACATCACGAATCTGACCTTGCTGGGCGGCCCGACTGCGTGGGCCACTGCGGCTAAACAAATCATCGCTGTCTATGCCGAGGCTTTCCCGACGACACCGTTTTTCCTTACGCTTGCGCATCCGTTTGACAACCCGGCCGGTGCAGCCGCCTTACAGGAGGTGACCGAATGGGCCGTCGCGACCTATCCAGGCAGATTCGGTATCATGAATGCCGCTCTTAACGCACACTCAAACACCGGCTACTATCCCAATTACGTGGTCTACACCTATCACCTGACGCAACCGACCGGGTTCCAGATGCTCTGGCCTTACATCCGGGACAACGGGAAGCGGATTGGTGGGACTTTGGCGCAAGTTTTGAATAACGGCATCCAACTCGGTGGCAAGTTCATCGAGGTATATGAGTCCGACATAACTGATCCGGCAGAACAGAGCGTTCTGTCTAGCGACAACGTCGCACTCCAGGCAGCAGCGGGAAACTAGCCCGGCCAGGAGGCACCAGCGACAAACCTCCCTGCAGGTCCGTCACCTTGACGGCACGTGATAAGCTAGAGTTTGATGCCTTGCTTTGATCGGGCCTGTCGACGAAGCTCGCGCGCGGCGAAAGGGTCGGAAAGAGGAAAAGCATTGAATAGCTCACAGCTGCGCAGCTCTCTGGAACGAATACGACTCCTGCTCAAAATCGGCAGCCGGCCCCGCCCACGCCTGGAGCAGCTGCGCTTGCATCTCTATCGCGCTGCACTCGGGTTGCCTTCTCCGCGCGAGGTGCCGCCGCTGCCGGCCGAAGCGCCGCCGCCGCTGGTCATTGGTGCGACCGGCGGTTCAGGAACAAGAGTGATGGTCGGCGTGCTCAGAAATGCCGGCTGGTTCATGGGTAATCGAGTCAATCCGCGCAACGAAGATTCGCTGCCAATCGCCTGGTTTCTTACCAAATGGCTGAAGGAGTTGAAAGACTTCCCAAACATCGAGCCGGCGGTACTGCGAAAGGCAATCCGCGACTTTCAACGCATGATTTACATCCATCGCCGCGGCATCCCTTCGCCCAGTGCGGGTTGGGGCTGGAAAAATCCGCGCAGCTTGTGGCTGCTTCCGTTTCTCGTCAGTCAGTTTCCCAAACTGCGCTTCATTCACATGATCCGCGACGCGCGCGACATGATGCTGTCGGAGAACATTTATTTCCTGCGCCAGCACGGTCATTGGCTGCTCGGCCCCGATTGGTGGCGGAATCCGGAAGCGGCCCAGCTCGAACTTTGGCGCCAGAGCAACAATCGCGTGCTGGAGTTTGCCCACAAGTACCTCAAGGACCGCTATTACATGGTGCGCTACGAGGACCTCTGCCAAAAACCGGCCGAGACTGTCGCCGCGCTTATGAATTTTCTCGGCCTGCCCAATGCTGATGTCACACCACTCACTGAAGGTATTCGCGATCGCGGTAACATCGGCCGTTGGCGGCAAGCCGGTACGAATGTGCCAGATCTGGTCGCAGGTATGCAAGCCGACCTACAACGCTTTGGCTATCAACCGTAGCTTGCAACGTGACCACGTGCCTGGTGTTCAGTACAACAAAACGTTCGTGAAATTACAGCATTATCGACGCAGACTCTACACTTATGCGTTGCTGTTTGGTCTGGTCGCCTTTCCAGCAGGCCCATAGTTTTGCCGGTCAGCCGCTGCGGACTGGTAGTTCAGCGGGGTTGTTCCTGTCGCTGTGACGTTGAAAGTAGCTGTGTTA
>JBBSFW010000183.1:0-7477 GCA_038254805.1 Terriglobales bacterium | reverse complement strand
GTGAGATGTTCGATCTCGGTCTGATGGGGATTGAGATTCCGGAGGAGTTCGGCGGACAGGCCGGCAGCTTTTTCCAGTCGGTGCTGGCAGTGGAAGCACTGGCCGCGGTAGATCCATCCGCAGCCGTGATCGCCGACGTGCAGAACACGATTGCCAACAACATCCTGTTGCGCTGGGGCAATGTCGAACTCAAGCAGCAATATCTGCCCCTGCTCGCACGCGATACTCTGGCCTCATTCGCGCTATCGGAAGCGGGATCGGGATCCGATGCGTTTGCCCTGACCACCCGGGCGGTTCTGGATGGGGATGCTTACCGCATCACCGGACGCAAACTCTGGATTACCAATGCGGCCGAAGCCGGGCTTTTTTTCCTTTTTGCGAATGCGGAACCGGAGTCGGGCTATCGCGGGATCACGTGCTTTCTGATGGAGCGCGAGACGTCGGGTTTTCAGGTCGGGAAGAAGGAGGACAAGCTTGGGATACGGGCCTCATCCACCTGCGAACTGATCCTGGATAACTGCCGCGTGCCGGCCGCGAACATTGTGGGCGAATTAGGGAAAGGGTACAAGATCGCTATCGAGACGTTGAATGAAGGTCGTATCGCAATCGGAGGCCAGATGGCCGGTTTGGCCCAGGGCGCCCTGGATCATGCTATCGGATATGCAAAAGTACGCCGGCAGTTTGGCAAGCGAATTGGAGATTTCCAGGGCGTCCAGTTTGAGCTGGCGCAGATGGCCACCGAGGTGGAGGCAGCGCGCCTTTTGGTCTACAACGCTGCCCGATTGCGCGACGCCGGTCTGCCCTTTGTGAGCGAGGCCGCGATGGCCAAGTACTTCGCTTCGCAAGTAGCGGAAACCACGGCGTCGCGGGCTATTGAGATCTTTGGAGGGGTCGGGTTTACCAAAGATTACCCGGTGGAGAAGTTGTATCGCGACGCTAAAATTGGCCGCATTTATGAAGGCACCAGCAATCTGCAGAAAATCACCATAGCCAAGCAGTTGCTCGGGTTCTAAGCCGCCCCCACAGCCATCCGAAACCGGAGGGGCGCGAAGTTCGTCAAATCAGGAGATACCATGCGTCTATTCGCTCTGCCTGCAGTCGTCTTACTTACTGGGTTGTCACTAACCGCTATTCCAGCGTGGCCGGCCAGTTCCACGGAACCGAGCCAAGCCGAGATCGATGAGATCATTAACAAGTTCGCGGCCAAAGAGGCCGAATTTGCGCGGGCCCGCGGCAATTACACCTACCGGCAGACCGCCAAAATTCAGGAGCTGGACGAGAACGGCAACCCGCATGGGAAGTACGAAATCGTGTCCGACATCGTTTTCACTCCCTCGGGAAAGCGCACAGAAAAGGTTATCCGGGCACCGGTAACGACCTTGCAGAATATTATCTTGACTCCTGAGGACGAGCAGGATTTGCGTGATGTCCAGCCGTTCGTGCTCACGACCAATGAGGTTCCGCAATACTTCATCCGTTACCTCGGAAAGCAGAAACTGGACGAGATTCCGTGTTACACCTTCGCAGTAAAGCCGAAGAAGCTCGAGCCGGGCAAGCGGTATTTCGAAGGCCAGGTTTGGGTGGACGATAAGGACCTCCAAATTGTTAAAAGCTACGGCCGGGGCGTAGGTCTTCTGAAGAAGAATTCCGATAATCAATTTCCGAAATTCGAGACCTATCGCGAGCAGGTGGACGGGAAATACTGGTTTCCAACCTACACCATCGCGAATGACACTCTGAACTTCAAGGCCGGCCCGCAGCGCATCCGCGAAACCGTCAAATACGAGGATTATAAGCAGTTCAAGGCTGAATCGCAGATCAAATATGGGGATGCGGCCGAGCCTGCTCCACCGTCGCCGCCGGTCAAAGAGCAACCGAAAAAGCCGTAAATTGCGGCCCTTTATCACGGTTGACCCTGGCTCCCCGGATGCGGGAGCCCGGCCGGATGTGGTTCAATAGAATCTTCCGGCTCGAGATGCCATTTCTCAGTTTCAAGAACCAGCGAAGGTTACAGTGGACCAACCGGCGCGCCCGCGAGTGGAGAATGATTCTCAAGGGTTTAGCGTCCAAGGACCACCCGGTGATGGCGCACATCATCCCGAACCGGCGTTGTAATCTGGCCTGTACCTACTGCAACGAATACGACGACTTCTCGAAGCCCGTGCCGGTTCCCGTGATGATGGAGCGGCTGGACCAATTGGCGGATCTGGGCACGACCATTATCACCTTCAGCGGTGGTGAACCTTTGCTGCATCCGGACCTGGATGAGTTGATTGCACACGTGCGAAGCCGGGGCATTATCGCGGCTTTGATCACGAATGGTTACCTGCTCACCCCCCAACGTGTACGGCTTTTGAACGAAGCCGGTCTGGATCACATGCAGATCAGCATCGATAACGTGATGCCCGACGATGTGTCCAAAAAAAGTCTGAAAGTGCTGGACAAGAAACTACAGGTGTTGGCCGAGCACGCGCTATTTCACGTGAATATCAATTCTGTGTTGGGCGGAGGAATACGCAATCCCCAGGATGCGTTGACCGTGGCCCGGCGCGCCGTGGAATTGGGGTTCACCTCCACCTTCGGCATCCTGCACGATGGGGATGGGCAACTTCAGCCCATTGGCGAACGGGAACGCGGCGTGTTCCTGGAGATGAAAACTATCGAGAAGAAAAGCTTCTCGCAGATGAATTACTTTCAGGACAACATCGCGCACGGCCGTCCCAACAACTGGCGCTGCCGGGCGGGAGCGCGATACCTGTATATCTGTGAGGATGGGCTGGTGCACTACTGCTCGCAGCAGCGAGGTTATCCGGCCAAGCCCCTGGCCAAATACTCGGTGGTCGACATTCGCCGAGAGTATCTGACTAAGAAGGGCTGCGCTCCGCTATGCACGATCTCCTGCGTACACCAGGTTTCCTACATGGACTTTTGGCGCGACCCTCAAACCATCGAAGGACCGGTACCGGTAGAAGCCGGCGAACTGGTGCGCATTCAAACCGCGCGCTAACTTTAAGTTCGCATTCTGGCAAAGAAGTACAGGCCCGCCAGCGTGAATACCGTGTCGGGGGACCAGGCTGCCACTGCTGCGGGAAGTAGATTGATGTTACCGATCTGCTCCGACAGCAGATTGATCGCGACATACGCTATAGCGATCACGAAGCTGATTCCAACGCCGCCCATTGCTCCGCGGTGACCCACCAAAAAAGCAAACGGGATCGCAATCAGCGCCATGATCACTGCAAACAGCGGCACGGCGAATTTCTTATAGAACTGGACCTGTAACGAGACCGTGTCGAACCCGCTCTGCCGCAGTTCGCGGATGTAGGTGGCGAGCTGCTGGAAGTTCATCTGCTTGTCCTGCAGCACCTCTTTCAGGAAGTAGTCGGGGGTCTCGTTCAGTTCCGGGAAAGTAGTCGCTTGGCCGCTGAAGTCCTTAAACAGTTCGCCTTTGGCCGTGAAGTCGCGGCTCCAGCCATTCTCGAAAACCCACTTTTGCAAGGTCCGTTCCCAACGGGCCCGCTCCGCAGAGATTTGGCGGACCAGCCGGAAACTAGCCGGGTCCAGCTCATACACATTCACGCCCAACATCACCTTCTCGCCCGGATCAAAGTACTTGTAGTAATAAATGGAAGAGCCCAGGCCGAAGATCCACTTCCGGTCCGGCCGCAAGTAGGTCTGCACAGGCCGGCCCTTGATTTCGTTGCGGATCGCGTCCTGTACCCGGTTCGCTTGCGGTACATAGTAGTGATCGAAAGCAAACAAGCTGGCGCTCAGGCAAACGCTCGCCAAGAGAACCGGTGCGGACAACCGGTATAAACTGATCCCGGTCGCTTTGAACGCGGTGATCTCATTATGTTTGGTAAGCAGTCCGAAAGTAACCAGAACCGAAACGAGCACGCTGATCGGAGTGGAGTCGTATATCAGCTTGGGAGTGAGAAAGACGAGATACGTCAGCACGCGCGACATCGGCGTTTTGTTCTTGACGATATCGCTGAGAAGCTCAAAGAATGTGTAGACGTAAGTCATCGCCACAAAGCTCGCCAGCAGCAGCACGAAGTAAAACATAAAGCTGGTAAGCACGTAACGATCCACCACCTGCGGCACCAGCGGGAACCGCCACGACCGGCGCGCACGGACTCCAGTCGCAATGGGGAGCGTGCCTTGAAGGCGCCGCCATCCCGTGACAATCAACTCTCGTATCATCCCGACCCAATCGTAATGCTCTGGTCTTTCCATCCGGATCAGCAGCACAATTCCGATCACGGCGAAAATTATGTTGGGTATCCAGACCGCAATGCCCACGGGCAATTTTTGCTCCCGGGCCAAGCCGTTCGCGGCAATCAGCCCCATCCAATACATGAATGCGAGCAGAGCAGTCAGGATGACCGCAGTCGACTTGCCGCCTTTGCGCGATGAAACGCCCAGGGGGATGCCGATCAGTGCCAGCAAAAGACAAGCGGGCGGGAGGGCGAAGCGCTGGTGCAGCTCGATCCGGGCGGCGATGCGTTTGGCGAGGTCCAGATTCGGATCCTGGTAAGCGACTCGGTACAGCGGCACGGTGTCCAACTCGGTATATTCTTTGGAGGGGCGAACGGCGTTGGGTTTAGTGGCCTCCAGCAGTTGGTCACCCTTCGGGAAAGAGGTGCTGAAGTAACGTGCGATGTCTTTGCCCACTTCATGGGTACCGCCATTGAGAAGAGAAAGTTGGATGCGGTTGTGTACGATATCAGGAATTGCAATCGCGTTCGAAGCTACTGTGACGCGAGGCGAATCCCCGCGCTCCTCGGAGCCTCTGGATTTCCGCTCAGCGGGTGGCCGGATATCAGCCATGAATACATTGCGCCAGCGCGTGACTGGTCCCTGAAGCACGTCTCCGACATACAGGACGGTGTTGGGGAACTGCTCTTCAAAAACGCGGGGATGCACCTCCGCAGTAAGTTCCTCCGCCACCAGTTTGTTGAGAATTCGGTAGGTCGTCGAGATCGAATAAGGGGTCAGCCACAGGGACGAAGCCGCGGTAATCAGCATTCCCAGAAAAGCGAGCGTGATCACGGGAGCCACTACTTTGCGACTGGATACCCCGGCGGCTCGCATGCCCGTAATCTCACCGTCGCTCGACATCCGGCTGAGCGCGATCAATACACCGATGAGAACGCCCAAGGGAATCGTAAAAGTTAAGGTGAACGGAACTGCCAGTGCGAATAATTCCCCGACGGTCGCAAACGACGCGGAACTGCGGACCAGGATTTCGAAAAGGCGGCCGACCCTCTGCAGGAACAGAACGAAAGTCCACAGCACGGCGCCGAGCAGAGCGCTGGACGCGACTTCACGGAAAATGGCGCGGCTGAGGATATTCATGCGGGCCTGGCGCCGGCCTAAGGCAGTATCACTGCTTGCGGGCGGTGTGCCTGGTCTCGGATTTTGCGCTGTCCAGGATCTTTTCTAACTGCGCCTCAGGGATCAGCATCGACATAGACATCACATTTCCGGCCGTCTTCAACTCCATCGTATCCACCAGCGATGAGAACTCCGAGGCCGTAGCACTTTTGTCCTTGTTCAATTGAAGCATGCCCGCGATAAAGCGGACGACGTCGACCAGAGCCCCAGCGTCTTTGTCGGAACGGGTAACGGCTTCGGCGGAAAAACGTACGTTTGGACCAAACTTGATCCCGCCGCTCGCCTGAGTGATGCCTTGCAGCAAGTTGCCTTTCATGGCTTGGCCCAGGTTTGCATCGGGCATGGCGCCGGCGAATTCCGAGATGGGCACCAGTGTGATGAACCAAAAATCGTTGTTGGCCATTACGTCCTGGACCTTCTTGGTCCCGAGACTGGCCGGCGCGGCGCTGCTGCTTTGATAGCGCTGGATAGCGGCTTTGACCGAATCCGGATCTCCCATGGCCGCCTCAGACGATGTCAGAAAGGCAATGGAGGAGGTGGATTGATTATTCGGTCCTGTTAGGGTAGAGAGCAGATTCACCCCCTGGAAGGACGTAACCGCGCCGCCATTGGCCTGAACTGCACTCGTGATGCGAGCCGAGTTGAAGATTCCGCGGGCCAGCACCAGCCATCGTGCATTCGCCTCGCCGCTCCAATTCGATGCCATCAAAATTTCAGTTACATCCCGGCGGGGATCGAAACCCGTATCGGCGATGAACTTCTTGAAGCTCTCGTCGTCAAGCTGCATGTGGGAGAGCACGTACTGCCCAAATTTCGAAGTCTTGCTGGCATCCACCTGGATGCCCGAGACCACTTTAGCGTCCGGCATGAGCATTCGGAGCAGCCCCGGGTCAGCGGCGAAAACGGCTGCCTGCCAAGACAAGAGCGCTAGGACGGTGTTTCTGAACTTAAGCATTATGAACCCTCTGCAGATAATACGAGGCTAACATGCACCCGGTTCAGTTCGAGGCAGTTATGGGTTTATACTGGGTGAGACTCCGACAACCCGAATGAATAACGAAGAGACAATCGACCATCTTAGTGGCCTGATCTCCATCAGCAAGGACGGAGAGCGGGGCTACCATGAGGCAGCGGAGATCGTTCGTAACTCCCAGATGAGTAGCATTTTCAACGAGTACGGGAAGCAGCGAGCTCACTTCGCCCGGGATTTACAAACGGAAGTGGAACGCCTGGGCGGTAACCCACCGGATCACGGCAGCGTGTCGGCGGTTCTGCATCGGGGGTGGATGGACCTCAAATCGGTTCTGTCGGGCGGCGATGCTGGAGCGATCATCGCGGCTTGCGAGACTGCCGATGATGCCGCCGTAGCAGCATTCGAGCGGGTAGTGAATACGGACATCTCCGGCCACAGCCGGTCTCTGGTTGAGAAGCAGTGGCAGAAGCTGCAGGAAGCCCATCAACACATGCTGCGGCTCAAAGCGGAAGTGGCCTCGGGGGCCGAGTTCCCGGTCAACGAGTAAGTAAACTGGCCAAGAGCTACAAGCTGCGGGATCTGGCTGCGGCGCTGGAGTGCGAGTTGATTGGCGACGGTCTGGTGGAGATTACCGGTGTCGCCGGACTGGAGCAGGCTGGGGCCAGCGAACTGACTTTTCTCGCGGAGCCCCGGTATGCTTCCAAAGTAAAAGCTACCAAGGCCGCCGCAATCCTGGTCAGGGAGCCCTTGCGCGAGCAACCCTTGGCGAGTTTGGTTTCGAGCAACCCCTACCATGACTTTGCCCGCGTGCTGGCGCTGTTCTACCAGCCGCCACATCCTCCGGCAGGTATTCATCCACTAGCGGCCATCGCGCCAAGTGCCAGGATCGGTGCTGGAGCGGCCGTTGGCCCCTTCGTTGCGGTTGGCGAAAATGTCACGATTGGCCGGCATGCCATTCTGCATCCGCACGTGACGATCTACGAAGGCGCACAAGTCGGCGATGATTTCTGCGCGCATTCGCATTCGGTAGTCCGCGAGTTTTGCCGGATCGGCGATCGGGTACTATTGCAAAACGGAGTGGTGGTGGGCGGCGATGGATTTGGGTTC
>JBBSFW010000182.1:0-7482 GCA_038254805.1 Terriglobales bacterium | reverse complement strand
CGATTGCATTGTAGTGGCTTGGGGTTGTTAGAGTAGAGTTTCATCTCTTTGGTGGTTGTTGTCTCCTTTCTTTAGGGCGCTTTGCCTTCCGGTAAAGCGCCAATTTTTTGTCTGCTATTCTGACGTTTCCGGCTAATGACAGGTCTCTATGCCCGGTGGATCGATCGCTGGGAAACCAAACTTGCAACTCGCGACAGCAATCGGGTCGTCCGGCCCTTCGAGTGGGGGCTGGAGTGGCTGCCCGATGGGCCGCTGGAACCTTCCGGCCTATCCTCCTATGTAGCTGAAAAGACGAAGCAGTCCGATGAGTTCTACAGCTACCGGACTCCCACCGATTTCACCATCGCCGATGGCCGGCTAACCTTTACCAGCGCCGTAGAAAGCCCGTATCCGGAGAATAACCGCATGATGGCGCGGTTCTTCCCGGCCCCTGGCTCCCCGCGCCGCGCCGTCATTGTGCTCCCTCAATGGAATTCAGATGCGGGCGGTCACATCGGACTCTGTAAGCTGCTGAACAAATTCGGCCTCACCGCGCTCAGAATGAGCATGGCCTATCACGACGTCCGGATGCCAGCCGAGCTCAAGCGGGCCGATTACCACGTTTCGAGCAATATCGGACGAACCATCGCGGCGACCCGTCAGTCCATCATTGACGTCCGTTCCTGTATCGATTGGCTGGAGCGGCAGGGATATGAGCGCATTGCAATCCTCGGTTCGAGCCTCGGTTCCTGCATCGCATTCATTGCCGCTGCACACGATACGCGCCTGAAAGCCGGTGTCTTCAACCACATCTCGACTTATGTGTCCGACGTGGTTTGGACTGGCATCTCCACCCAGCACGTCCGGCAAGGATTTGAAGGATTGGTTACCCAGGACGAGTTGCGGCGCTACTGGGCGCTCATCAGTCCTGCAACCTACATGGGTCGTCTGACAGACCGGGATTTCAAGTGCCTGTTGGTTTGGGCCCGGTACGACACCACGTTCCTGCCCCGGTTCTCCAAGCAGGTTTTGGAACAGTTCCGGGAACTGAAGTTGACGCATGTGGTGAAGGAGCTTCCCTGTGCTCATTACACAACCGGCCAGTTCCCATTCAACTGGATCGACGGAATCGCGATGTGCCGCTTCCTACGCAGGATGTTGTAGCCGGTCTGGGTTCTAGCCCATATATAGGGGGTTCTATACTTATCTCTTGACAAATTGCGCAAGCCATCTTACGATATGGACATCACTGAAAAAGGAGGTGATCCAGTCTAATGGAAATAGATAGTAGACCTAGATCAATGCGCGAGGTGGCCGACTGTTGAGTCGACCGTTCTTAACGTAGCTGGCATCGTTCAGTGGCGAGCCTAGGTTCCTGTGGACCGGCCGCACCGCGCGTTGGCAAAGTTACATTGTTGCGCCGAACCCCTTCAGCATCCGTCAGGATACTGAAGGGGTTTTGCTTTTTTGCGGCAGTCACTCTGCTCCGGAATGTGTAGCATAGGCATGTCAGCAAGCAAGCATTTAAGGTATTGTCGGTTCGCTTGCCTGAACCCGAGGTCCGGAGTTTCAAGAGCCTCGCCGCCAGCCGGGGCGTCAGCCTACAGGAGGCGGTCCATCAGGCTTGAAACCATGGGCCGCGAAACGGCCCTAGTCACCGGCGATCCGGAGTTACGTGCTGTCGCCGGGCAGGAAGCGCTCAGGCTCGAGTGGATTGCATGACGATAACGCAACCGCGGACCCCAATTTCCGGTAGTGGGTTAGTTTGGATCCGACGAAGTTTCCGGTAACCGGACTTCAATCGGCGTGACCGCTGGCACATCTCAGCGATGGGCGTTTATCGTCAACTTGACGCCGAACATTCGGCGCGCTTAACGTCGGCTAGATGCCGTTACACAGACAAGAGGCGAGTTGGATGCCATCACCGGACAGAAGCCACTTCCGGGCAGCGATTCTGCCCCGATGCCTTCCGAGTACGCGTCACAACTTTAGAGCTCCGCAGTTCGGGCAGTTTGCGGCTAGCCGCTGCGTCGGCCTTGCGTGACTGATAAAGCTTGATGGCGTCTGACTTACGCCCTACCTTTTCACGGTGCCGCTTTCCCGCCGCATAAAGTGAATCCACCAGATTCCGCTGTCGATCGGTGTTCGTATATGCCACGCATCGAATACTCTCTCGCTGGACGTCTCAGCGGATATAGAATAGCAACATATCCGATAAAACAGCCATGCGGGCTGTAGTTGCTGGTCGAGATCGCAAGCCGTCACCTATGAATTTGATTAAGTCCAAAAGGCGCGTTGCCGATCACGGAGAGGTGTTTACGCCTCAGTGGCTGGTCGAAAACATGCTTGACCTGGTGAAGGGCGAGACCGAGCGCATTGATTCTCGTTTCCTGGAGACTGCGTGCGGAAGTGGGAATTTTGTTGTTCCCGTCTTGCAGCGTAAACTGGCCGCCGTGGAGGCCAAGTTCGGCAAGTCCGACTTCGAGCGGCGACATTACGCCTTGTTGGCGGTGATGTGCACCTACGGGATTGAACTCTTGGAAGATAATATCGCCGAGTGCCGCGCGAATATGCTTGAGATCTTCGCCGACTATCTGAATCTGAATGAAACGGATGAGCCCTATCTGGCTGCTACTTATGTCCTGTCGCAGAATTTCGTGCATGGTGACGCGCTGACGATGCGCATGCATGATGGACAGCCCATTACATTTGCCGAGTGGGGCTACCTCGGCAAGGGGAAGTTCCAGCGGCGCGACTTCCTCCTTGTAGTTCTTACGCAAATGTCGTCTTTCAGTCAGGAAGGCTCACTGTTCGCCCATCTTGGTAAGCATGAAATCTTCACGCCGCTCAAGGCATATCCTCCGATAAATATGCGTGAGCTTGCCTGCTTGCCTTCGAACGATGGCATTGGGGTGCCCGTGTGAACGATCAGGTGAGTTTTTCGCTTCCCGGGCGCAACCCGGACGTTTTGACCTGCATAGCCAATCTTTCCAACGACGAGGTATTCACGCCGCCCGAGTTCGCGAATCGGATGCTTGACACGCTTGCCGAGGCCTGGGCGGCGGATAATGGTGGAGCGGACATCTGGGCGGACAGCGCGGTTAGGTTCCTCGACCCGTGCGCGAAGTCGGGCGTGTTCCTGCGTGAGATCACTAGCCGGCTCACCAAGGGTTTGGCGGCCGAGATACCCGACCTCCAAGACCGCGTCGACCATATCCTCACCAAGCAGGTGTTTGGCATCGGGATTACTTCTCTCACCAGCCTCTTGGCGCGGCGAAGCCTGTATTGTTCTAAGCACGCTAACGGCCCCCACTCTATCGCCAAAGCTCTCGCCAGCGAGACGGGCAACATCTGGTTCAAGCGCATCGAGCACCAGTGGGCGAATGGCAAGTGCAAGTATTGCGGGGCAAGCCAGAAGACGCTCGACCGTGGCGAAGGGCTTGAAACGCACGCCTATGCATTCATCCACACCGACGACATCAAGACTCGGGTAGCCGAGTTGTTTGGAGGCGCTATGCAGTTCGACGTGATCATCGGGAATCCACCATACCAACTGGAAACGAATGGTTATGGCAACCAAGCACGCCCGATCTACCACCAGTTCGTTGTGCAGGCCAAGCAACTCGAGCCCCGTTACTTGGTAATGGTCACTCCTTCGCGCTGGTTTTCCGGGGGTATGGGGCTCACCGAATTCCGTAAGTCTATGCTGTCCGACAAGCGGATGCGGCGCATCGTGGACTACCCGAAGCTCTACGAGTGTTTTCCGGGCGTCAAGATTCGCGGTGGAATCTCGTACTCTATGTGGGATCGTGACTACAACGGCCCCTGCGAGGTGCAGACAATCTGGGATGGGAAGCCGACAGGGCCCGCGGTCGCTCGTTACCTCGATGCCTACGACATTCTCGTGCGCCGTAATGAAGCAGTGCCAATTCTGGAGAAGGTTAGGGCTAAGGGTGAGCCCACGCTTGACGCTCGCGTGTCCAGCCAGAAACCGTTTGGGCTCGCTACCAACTTCAAAGCGAAGCCGACGAACGCAGGGATGCGCGCGCCAGTTAAGCTATTCGCCAACCAGCGGATTGCCTGGGCCGAACGAGCTGACATTCCGATTAACTCTGGATGGATTGACGAGTGGAAGGTGCTGATGACGCGCATCCAAGGAACGAGCGCAGCAGTCGAGACCAAGTTCCTCAGTAAGCCCATCATCGCCGAGCCGGGCACAGCGTGCACCGAGACCTATCTCGTCGCTGGACATTTTAAAAGTGAGATGGAGGCGATCAACTATGCCAGGTACCTCCGCACCAGGTTTGTTCGCTTCCTCGTCTCTCTTCGCAAACCCTCGCAGGATGCGCTTAGGCTTGTGTACGCGTTCGTTCCCGACCTTCCGCTAAACAAAGAGTGGACAGACGCCGAGCTCTACAAGCGGTACGGGCTGACTAAGGACGAGATTGCCTTCATAGAGTCGGAGGTTGCCGAGCACGACAGCGAATTGTTCGATGAGGTCACTACGAAGGATATCGAAGTTGAGTAAGACCATTGAGGAACTCGTTGCTTCCAAGCCGGAAGTCAGGCCACGCATTTATGCCTACTCGATTTCCGATGAGGCGCACAAGGGACTTCTCAAGCTAGGCCAGACGACGCGCGATGTGAAGCAGCGCGTCGCTGAGCAACTCAAGACCGCCGCCATTAAGAACTACACTATCGAACTGGACGAATTCGCCGAGCGCGACGACGGCACCATCTTTAGCGACCACGAGGTGCGCGCGGCACTCGTCAGGAAGAAGTTCGCGAACACCGACCTGGAATGGATGCGCTGCTCCCCTCCAGGATGTGAAGACCGTGCTCACCGAACTGCGCACGGGGCAGCGGTTCACCGGCACGCATCACCAGCGGTTTCTGATGCGTGGTGAACAGGCTGAGGCGGTGCGTAAAACTGCTGATTACTTCGGGTCGATCTGGGCAGCGGATCAGCATGCCGTGCCGCGCTTCCTTTGGAATGCGAAGATGCGCTTCGGAAAGACCTTCGCAACTTATCAACTCGCGCGCGAGCTTGGTGCCAAGCGGGTGCTTGTGTTGACCTTCAAACCTGCGGTGGAAGACGCATGGCAGACCGATCTCGAATCCCATGTTGATTTTGGAGGCTGGCACTATCTTTCCCGCAATTCCAACAGCGATCCCACCGAAATCCATGATGACAAGCCGGTTGTCTATTTCGGCTCCTTCCAGGACGTGCTTGGGCGGGACAAGGCGGGAAACATCAAGTCGAAGAACGAATGGCTGCACACGCTGAATTGGGACCTCGTGGTGTTTGACGAATACCACTTTGGCGCCTGGCGGGAGACGGCGAAGGAACTGTTTGAGGGCGAGGAAAAAGTCGTTGCGAAGAAAGAGACTAAGCTCGAATACGGTGCCGAGCTGGAAGATGTGAACGAAGACCTCGGGGTTCTTTCGGAGAAGGAAACCGAGTTCCTACCGATCACGACCAGAGCCTACCTCTACCTCTCCGGAACGCCGTTCAAAGCGCTGGCGACGGGCGAGTTCATCGAAGAACAAATCTTCAATTGGACCTACACCGACGAACAGCGCGCCAAGGAAGCTTTCGCCGCAAAGAACCCCGACAAGTGGAACCCTTATGGTGCACTGCCGCAGATGCGTCTGCTTACCTACCAAATGCCGGACGAATTACTGACGGTCGCGAGCGCCGGAGAGTTCGACGAGTTCGACCTCAACGAGTTCTTTGCGGCTACGGGCACGGGAGAATGGGCTCAGTTCAAGCACAAGAGCGACGTACAAAAGTGGCTAGACATTATCCGAGGCCAGTACGCGCCGAAGGTTGTCGAGGGCCTCAAG
Source organism: Terriglobales bacterium (assembly GCA_038254805.1). Taxonomy (GTDB): domain Bacteria; phylum Acidobacteriota; class Terriglobia; order Terriglobales; family Acidobacteriaceae; genus Gp1-AA145. The sequence continues at coordinate 1,656 of JBBSFW010000182.1, read as the reverse complement.
GCGGGGCGGCCCCCGTTCCCTTATTCGGATTTGCGGCTGCTGCCGTACCTGCAGCACTCGTTCTGGTTTCTGCCAAACGTCGCGGCGTGTCAAGCGATGGCGAACCTGCTGGCCGAGAAGTACAACATCTTCTGGCACGAGTACGAGGTAGTCGTGGCGGCCGGCGCGTCGGCGGGTATTGGCCTAGAAGCACTGCCGCCGGTGCGCAAGGCCATTGGGAGTGGGTTCACGACCAAGACCATCACACTGTCATGCGGCAAACTCACCACCGGTGTGACTGTGCCGCAATGGTCTTCGATCCTGATGCTGCGCAATCTGAAGAGACCTGAAACTTACTTTCAGTCCGCGTTCCGCGTGCAGTCTCCGTGGTCTATCAAGAACCCGAATGGTGACAACCCGAACGAGGAAGAAATCCTCAAACCTGTGTGCTTCGTGTTCGACTTTGCCCCCACTCGCGCGCTTCGTCAGCTCTCCGAATACGGCATCGGCCTCTCGCCCAACGAATCGAATCCGGAGAACGCCGTCAGAGACCTCGTGTCGTTCCTGCCGGTACTGGCCTACGATGGCGCGAACATGACACAGATCGATGCTGGCGGCATTCTGGACATCGCGATGGCAGGCACCTCGGCTACGCTGCTGGCGCGCAAATGGGAGAGCGCACTTCTAGTGAACGTGGACAACGACACGCTGCGCCGAGTCTTTGATAACCCCGAGGCAATGGCCGCTGTAGAACGTATCGAGGGCTGGCGCGCGCTGGGCGACAACATCATCGAGACCATCATCAACAAGAGCGAGAAGGTTAAGGAACTCAAGAACAAGGCCAAAGGCAAGGAGCTGACCGAGAAACAGAAGAAGCAGCTCACCGAGGAGGAGAAGGAATACAAGTCCAAACGCAAGCTCGTGCAAGAAAAGCTGATCAAGTTCGCGACGCGCATCCCTGCGTTCATGTACCTGACCGATTTCCGCGAGAATACGCTGCAGGACGTGATCACTAAGTTAGAGCCGGACTTGTTTGTGACTGTCACCGGTCTGACGGTAAAGGATTTTCATCTGCTCGTGCGCCTCAAGGTATTCAACACCGAGCAGATGAACCAGGCGGTGTTCGCGTTCCGTCGCTACGAGAATGCCTCGCTGCGGTACACGGGCATCGAGAGCCACGAGGGACTCGCACACTACGGACTCTACGACACCGTGGTAGGAAGAGAGTAAGGCGGTAGCGTGGTTCCCTGGACTTCGCATCTGTAGCGCTTCCGAATGGGATGCTTCGGCGCTATTACCTGGCATCCGCATGGACGTCGGGAGCGTCCTCGCTACTACGCAGCGGACAGAGTTTGACGTGAGCTTTTGCCGAAAACTGACAGAAAACGCTAGTAACAGTCTCATTTGAATTGGGTTGACGGGCGCCCGAAGGGTACCTTACTCCGCAATTATCCACTTGGACGGGAAGTCGGCTATGCTCGGATATGCCCGCCGTTCCGGGGAAAGCGATTCCTCCCATAGCACGGCGTTCCCGGAGACTGGCTCTGGAGCCGCATCCAAACTGACCCACAGCATTTTCTAATCGAACAGTGAGCCTGGAGGAGGAGCGAAGCTCCGCCGCCGGGCCTCCTTTCTGAAAGTTCTTCCCATCAATGAAACACTGCAGTGGAAAAGTGG
>JBBSFW010000181.1:0-7482 GCA_038254805.1 Terriglobales bacterium | reverse complement strand
GAACACGTCACGGCGAGCGTGCCGAACATTTTCACCGCCGCGGCGCAGCGCTTGCTGACCGGACGCCGGGGCCAAATCCTTGGCTATGCGGAGCGGCCCGGCTGGCCTGGCTGGGACGACGTCGCGGCGCTTGTGCCGGCCGCGGAGTTGCATGATTTTATCATCGAACTCCGGTCCGACACCATGGGGCTTGGCCACTATCGCCGGCGCTTCGATCATCTCGCGGAAGCCCGCGGCATGACGCCGTAGCGGCAGCGCGTAAACGCGGCATCTGCCGCCTAGCCCTATCGCTTAAACCCCCATCGACTGACGTGACCCCACGAATTTCCTCCAAAGCTTCGTAAGATCGGACCGAAAGAAGGACCGGACTATGAAGCGCAGCTGGTTTTCGGAAGAGCAGATCATCGGGATTTTTAAGGAGAGGCCGCTGGAGTTTCGGTTGCTGAGCTGGGTGCTGAATTCCGACGCGAAGCGCAACGCCTGAGTGCATTGAACCTTAACGATTTTCCTTTTCCCGGAGCCGCCTTCGCATCTCCGAAATCTGGCAGAAGGCGGCGAGATGGGAAGGAAAATCTTGCCTTTCCCCGGTGAGCCCGAGCACTTGCGGGCGTTGCACTTCGCGTCGGAATCCACCGTCACGTCGCCCTCTGTCGATGCTTCACAACACCGACTGAACCGCAAGTCACCGATATCAGGCAGACACTCCGAGATTTGGTATAACGGCGAGCAGATCCTTCTTAAAATACTCGTGCGCTGTGATCTCATGGTGAATCACACGGTGCAGCCGTTGGAAGGCCTTAGAAAGGATGAAGGAATAGCCTGCAGAAAAGTTGGAAGTTGGCTCAACATAGTTTTGAAGAAACCCCTGAAAGAAAGATAACTCAAATATCGCAAAGAGCAAGTCGTCGTGCCACGCTTCTTTGCCCAAAATTTTCTCGTCGTCCAGCAATCGTCCCCACGCCTTTAATCCTTCAACTATCGCAAGATAATCGCCAAAGCGCGCTTCATTGTTCCCTATCAGCGGAGTATCAATTGCGTTAGCAAGACCTGAGAGGCCCAAAGGTTCCATTAATTCAGGATGGGCCGCGATGGCGATTTCAGCCATCCGGCCGGCGGCGACTTGCCTCTTGATGAACGACTCTACTGAATAGGAGTGGTAGTGCTCACCAATCGATCCTGGATCGTAGAAAATGCGAAAGCCTTGCGGCTCTTTTGTCCGGCGGTACGCAAATTCCCCGTCTTCAAACGCCGCCAAACTGAAGGCGGGGCTGAAGCCATCGATCAACCAATCGGCGACTATGGCTTTCTTGATGGACAAGTTACTGGTGTAGAAAAATCTCCAGTCGAGCCAGGTGTAAGGCGCAAGATCCGCAAAGCCGAACTGTTCCCCGCCATGCCCTTGAACATGAGACATAACGAAGTTGACATTAAAACCAGGGCGAAAGGGCCAGACGCACTTTCCTAGAACCGCGAACCTGTCGGATTCATATGATCCATGTAACCGGCTGTGAACTCGGAAAAAATCATCATTCAGGGGCTGAATATCATCGCCAATAAAAAGAATAGTATTATGTTTTGCCATAGTCACGCCGACGTTTCTTGCTTGCCCCGGACCTGCATTGGGAACACGGGTCCAGACGAGGGAGGGTGTTTCCTTGCCCAAGCGTTCCAGAACGGCGGGGGTATCGTCCGAAGATCCATCATCCACCACTACGAACTCGAGTTCAACGCTGCCGCTGTTCCTGGCGCAGGCGCGCAGACACTCGGCTAACAAGCTAGCTCGATTGCAGGTGGGAATAACGACCGAAATCGGTGCGTAGACCGAATCGACCCGGAAATTGCCATCCATAATTTTCTCCTTGACCGGCCCCGCCCAAAGCACCACCTGCGCCTCGTTGTCGCCACGCCGATCCTTGACGAGGCTTCAGCCGGTATCTGGAATCCCCAGCGGCCTTACGTCGCGTCCTTCATTCAAACCATGGAAAAGGAAGTGAACAAGCGGGTTGACCCTGGTGCGCGCCACGTCTGGGTAAGTAGCTAAATAGGTTTTCGAAGAGAATAGTTGGCTAGGATCCCGTCCCTCTTGCCCACCGTGGAGCAAGAAATGGAGCAATGCCGAAGTGCCGGATTGGGCCACATCGGCATTCTGTTCTAAATACCACTGCGTATCGAATAGTCCTGACATAGCAATGGCAAACATTTGCTGGCCTTTACCTGTTGCAAGTAATCCTCGTTCCAGACGCGGCAGAATTCGGGGGATAAACCTCTTCTGCGATAATTGATGGGCGCTTTGCGTGCCGGCAACGCTGTCACGATGCGATCTGTCCGAGAAAATATATGAGGCATGGCAGAAATCGATAATACCGCTCATGAGACGGTTCTGACTTTCAGCGATCGCTTCCAAAGCCTGCACATTCATGCTGGCAGCGGTTGGGGCGCAATTCGACTGATGCCTCCAAAAGCTGGCGGCGAGAGACCGTCGTAAATGTAACTTGTGTAATTGTAAACTGTCGCTGTATGAGCTGCTCCTTGCCAAACTTGCTAATAACCGCCCATTTGCATTCTTTTCAAATGTGAGATGCCCTTCGAGTGCCAAATTTCGACTGATCTGCTCTTCGAGGCGCTGGCCCGCGTTGGCTAGTTCGTAATTCAACCCTTCCAATCGAGCATCGTGTTCCGCCGCTAGCGCGGCCTTTTCTTGCTTCAACTGGTCAATGGTTGAAATCGTAGCCGCGTATGCCGCAAAAATATGTTGGGACGATCGTTGTTCGACGGCCAGATGTTCTTGTGACGTCAATGCAATAGCGTTGGATTGTTCGAGAATGGATTTTAATTGTCGCTCGGAATCAATCTTGAGTCTCACCTTTTGCTCAAGCTGTGCAGCGTTATCCTTTGCACGGCTCAACTCGTCTTCCAAATAACTCCTCTGCTGAAGTACTTCGCTGAGCCGCTGTTCAAGTTCCCAGAGCCGCGTTTGCGATGCTCGTAACTCGCCATCGAGGGTCGCGGCTTGCTGGTGCAATCCGGAGACTTCCGCGTCCCGAGAAGCGAGCGCTGCCGCCGCGCGTTCGCGGCGCGAACGCTCCTCTCCGATCTCCGCGGCCTGCGCCTCGTTCGCAGCACGAAGCTGTTCCGCATCGTTTGCTTTTTGGGCGTTCGCATCGGTTGCTTCTGTCAGACGTTGATCACGCTCCGCGAAGACGGAAGCCAAATTAGACGACACCCGGTCGAAATCAGCCCTCACCTGATCCAGTTTCTGCAGCACCTCCTGTTTAAGAGAATCCGTTCGGAGTTTTTTCAGGCTGACGTAGGCATCTTTGGTCCAGTCAGGGATGTTCGAATGGCTTCGAAACTCGTTATCGCCAAACATATTCCTGCGCAGCCTGCGATCGAGATAAATGTCGACCTGCCGTTCGGCTTTAGGAGACCGCCGCGGAAAAGCAAGCCCAATTTCCTTGGAACACTGATCAACAACTGAACGCCAATCGCCGAGTAGAGCCTCGTAAGCTATGAATGCACGAGGGAGATCACGTGTCCAAAATTCTGCTTCCAGGACATGCCGGGTCCACACAAGCAGGCTTTCCTGGATGGGTAGGTTATCGCGCTTTCTCAGAGACGATGCGACTTCCATAGGATTGCGGAATGGTGTAACAATCTTGATGTTGGCATCGAGAAGCGTGGCAACCTCACGCCAAATCGGCACGAAACGGCAGATGCGTGGATCTTTGACGACAATAAGCTCGGCGTCCTCATATTCTTCGCGAACAATTTCCGCCAAGCGCGCGGCAAATGTGCGAGCCAAAGTGGATTTGAAAAAATCTTCGCTCAACGCGTTCCAGTCGTACCATTGGCTACCGATCTCATTCAGCATTTTGTCGTGTTCGACAAGTAGGCGCGGCGACTCGAAATGCCCCATTTCGTTGCCGCAACGACCGCTCAGTAAATTACGAGGCAGTGCGGCGCCAAGCATTGCAAAGGTGTTGGTATAGGCGGATGTGCCGCTGCGATGCATGCCGAGGACGAGCAAGAGCGTCCGGCGAGGATGGCGCTCTAATGTGGCCGTCTCGCCGCCTCCGCCAGAAACCCCGGCCTTTTTAGGTTGAGCTTTCCCATGCGATCTCTTTGAAGGAGATTTCTTAGATGCCACGCTTTCTCTCCCCACTTAAATACCTAGTGTCGCGTCTAACGCAAAAATTACAATTACGGCTCTGCCAAAATGTGTCTTACTCCATTGATCTGCAAATCTTATCGCTACGTATCGCGCATAGTTTTGCCAGAGACACTACACTAAATGTCGAGGCTGAGTTCAAAACACCAAACTCAGGCACGTAGAAAAAACGACCCCCAACGGGTCCTTGCCTTGCTTCATTCCAGATCGAAATCCGTTTAAGGGGCGCCAAGTTTATTTCGGAATCTGCCGCATTGCCATCGACCAGCTGCGATCATAGGCTTGGGCAATCGTTTCGGCCGAAAAACGATCTAGAATATCCCCGCGCCTCCGCATCGCATTTTCGGAAAATTCCGTCAATCTTTCCCGGAACTCAATGAAAGATTGCCAGTTCAGTCCGGCATTTCCCCATTCGCCGATGATAATCCCCGACTTGTACTCGTTCAAAACCAGAGCGATGTCGCCAACGTCGGTCGCCAGCGCGGGCTTGCCAAAAGCGAGCGTCTCCAACATCGCTATCGGCAAACCTTCGAAAGCCGAGAGGATGACAAGGCCGTCGATCAAGTTCATGACCTGGCAGACGTCGTCATATCTTTGCAGCCTAGTGACGTTGCGCAGACGATGACACGCGATATAGTCGTCGCATTCGTCCGCAAGCTCTCCGTCTCCGATCAGCATGAAGTGGTCAGTATTTTCGATATCCCGAGAGCGACGAGCTAGGTCCAGAAAATCGAGCGGTCGTTTCTGGGGAGTCAATCGCCCTATAAATGCGAACACACGATGATCGTAGTCGATGCCCATGGCGCGCAGGGCCGCGCGCCTCTTTTCCATGAGATGATCCCCGTCGACAAAGCCTGCCCGCAAACGATCAGAGTTGATACAAGGATAATTTAAATCGACTCGGTTCTTCGGCATTCGAAAGTTCGAAACGAATTTGCGCATGATGCGCTCATTCGTCGCGATAAATCTGTCAAACGATTGAATTCCATTTGACCCATAATATTCTATCCAACCGACATCGGAGTCGTATACTTGTTGATCGACAATGGCGGTCTTGCCAAATACGCGCCGGAAATAAATGGCGCCGCGTGCCAACCACGGTGAACCGTTGCAAATATAAACGACATCAGGCCTAAACGACTGTTTGATTGCTTCCAACATGACGATATGCCGATCGACATTTGCTACCTCTGCGAGATCCAAGCAAGGCACTTCTAATTCGTCAAGCTGATGGTGCAGGCTGTTTTGGTGTGCGGCCAAACGCTCTGACGTCACGACGAGGAAATCATACTTGTGTTTCAGAGCGCGAAGAATTTCAACGGTATTACGCTCGACGCCACCAAGCGCCATAAAAATTGGAAAGACGAGACACCGTGGCCGTCCAGAAGACGCAGGCAGCGTGGGTAAGTTCAATGGCCGCGCAGTTATTCTTGTGAAAGCTCGAGGCTGCCCCGCCCCCACGATGATATCAGCCCCCTCCCAGCGCACATCTTCGAAGCCTGGAACGATTCTCAGGTCGATTTTCTGCAAAGTCTCACTATGAAAAGCAGGAACATGCCGTACGAGTCTTCCGCGTCGAGCATGAATTGACTGTCCCGATGCAAGCGGATCTTTGATCGTTCGGCCGATGACATTTGCCTTGACGCTTTCGACATAAACGAATGGAAGCTCCTCGAGAGTTTCCGACAAGAAGACGAAATCGTAGTCTTCCTGGGCAAGACACAGGGCGGCATTGGCCAAGGCTCTAGGTGCATAAACGGCCTCCTTGGAGGGCAGAGATACTATACCGTCATCCTCTGTTTGACTTATGACCGCTCCGCTTCCGTTCGAGAAACATCTGTCGGCCAGATCATGCGCCTCCGTGTCGGAGCGTCCAATGTCGCGATCTCGTACATAATGCCCTAAATGACGATTGCTTTGCAAGGCAATAATCGTTGATGGGTCTTTGTCGATCCAGAGGTAATCTTCAAGAAGCCAAGCGAACAACCTGACCACTTCGCCATCGACATGCGGCGATTGCTCTTTGATCGTATTTGTGGCGTGTGCTCTATATTTGGTCAACGGATGAGCCGAAAAAATAGCTTTGCCTTCGAGGCAAGCGCGCAGGGCGAAATCCCAGTCGTGACACCACCGAAGATCACGAAATCCACCGAGCTTACTGTACAAGTCCTTCGTAAACAGCATATTGCTCGTGGTGGCTATAATGTTCTGTGAGCAAAGGATTCGAAATAAATTGAGCTCTTTGTTTATATTTATGTTTTGTAGCTCGAATGGAAGGGGGTATTCTGGTTCGAAATGACCCCTCTTTGTTCCAATTATCAAAGAGGATTCATCGATGATCAACATGGTTCCAGCGACAAAATTGCACTTCTGACTTCTGGCTATTTCATGGACAAGTTCAAACCTATTCGCGCAAAATTGGTCGTCGGAATTCAATACAGCTATCCATGCACCGGCGGCCGCGTGACACAATTGATTGAGGCGCTCGTGGGCACCCATATTTCCAGCTGGCCCCCCGGGCAGCAGCTTCACCAAGGGGCCATATTGCCGCGAAATTGTCTGGACGAGTTCCGCCGATCCATCGGTTGACCCATCGTCAACGACTAGGACTTCTTGAACGAGTCTACTGCCTAGCGCTGATTCGACTGCTTCTCTTACATAATGTTTGTGATTATACACAGGTATGATAACACTAAACATGGGCCCCGCCAGGGCTTTGCAAAAGGATGAGAGTGCGTAACATCAATCGCAGAACTCGGCAAGGCACCGTCAAGTTGGTGGCGCTTCGTCAGCGAGCTACCGATCATGCGGCGAGGTCAATCGCTTGATCGGATGATAGCCTTTCGTCATTGTTCACGGCGTCTCCTTTTATGGATCGCGGCGGATGACGCTGCAACTGCGCCCTGAGGGGCACGGCATCAACCGCAAGCGCGTGCCGCGGCTCAGGAAAGCGCTGGCGAACATACGGCAAGCCGGAGATTTTCAACACCGATCCGGGCAGCCAGTAAGAAGGAAAAGGAACGGATCCGATTTCCAACTTAAGAATCACCGGCCCCTGGTCCTCATGACGGAGTGCACCACCTCACCACTACCCGATTAGGGGTAGTGGGCTACTTTGATTGTGGCCGCGCTTCCCACGCCTCCAACACGCCCACGATATCACCGATTTCCTAAAGCCGCTTCGTCACGCCAGCGGCCATAGCTGGCGTCATCTTGAGCGTCTGATGGATGCGGACGAAGTTGTAATACATCGCGAACAGCGCGACCGAATGCGCATGGTTCTCTACCTTTTTTGAAAAGCCATTCGTAAGCCG
>JBBSFW010000180.1:0-7485 GCA_038254805.1 Terriglobales bacterium | reverse complement strand
TGGGAAAAGGAAAGATGTAGAAACTACTGTAGAGTACCTACCGCGTCCCCGCCCAGGCTCACCGCTGCCGCGGTCGGCAAAACCGGCAAAACTGCGGGTGTTTTATCCCGGCACTGACAGTCCAATGGGGTCTATACGGTTACACCGGCCAAAAACGGCGATATTTTCAGTCCCGCAAATCAGTCGGTAATCGTCAGTGACGCTAGCCGTTCCGGAATAAACTTCATCGACCAGACAGCGCCGGTTTCAAACATTCAGCTCCTGCAAAAAAATGTGAACGGGCAAGAAGGTTCGGTTTCGAACATATCAGCCACGTTTCCGTCTGGCAACATACTGGGTAATTTTCTGATAGTAACCGGAACGGCGGCGAGACCGAGCGGAACAATTACCATTTCGGACACGGCCGGGAACACGTACGTTCCAGCAATCGGCCCCGTTACGGATAGCTCTCAGGATGTCACCGCTTATATCTGGTACGTGCCGAATTGCAAAGGAGGCGCGAATACAGTAACGCTGACTCCATCAACCCCACGGGCGATGGAGATTCATATCTCGGAATGGTCCGGTATTGCCGCGAATTTACCACTGGATCAGACAAGTTCGGCCGCGGGTACCGGGATCAATGCATCTTCCGGATCAAAAATCACCGCCGTGAATGGAGAATTGATTTTTGGATACACTTTCTTGCTCAACACTGCTTCCAACGGTGTAGGATTTACGGCGATGTCTCTCGTAAACGGGGATATGGACGAGTATCAGATCCAAAATACTGCGGGCAGCGTCTCCGCCACGTTCACGCAAACCAGTGGGAATTGGTTTGCTTTGATGGCTACCTTCAGGCCGGCAGGCGCGACAACGGCAACGTGGAGTATCTCAGGGACTATCAGCCCCGCGTCTAGCGGTAATGGCACAACGGTGACGCTTGGCGGTGCGGCAGCGGCAACCGTGATTGCGGATGCTTCCGGAAATTACTCCTTCACGGGATTGCCGAGGGGCGCTTATACAGTCACCCCGGCCAAGAATGGTGAGACATTCAGCCCCGCCAGCCAATCGGTAACCATAAGCGGAGCCAGTCTTAACGCAATCAATTTTTCCTCCACCAGTTCAGGCTCTTCCGTTACAGGTCAATTCTCTTCCGTCATGAATTGGCCCATCGTTACCCTAAACGCCGTTCTAATGTACACCGGCAAGGTACTGATCTATGATCGCCCTTCCGCCGGACCCACAGCCCGAGTCTGGGACCCCGGCGCCAATACCTTCACCTCCGTGCCGAATAATTTCACAGACTTATTCTGTTCCGGTCATTCCGCCATGGCGGACGGCAGAATTCTCGTAATTGGGGGACATGGATCCGTCGATAGCGGAACAGCGGATGTGAACATCTTCGATCCCGCCTTGCAGACCTGGACAATGGCGCCGAGAATGGCGTACGAACGCTGGTATCCCACCGCCACCACCTTGCCGGACGGACGTATCCTTGCAATTACAGGAGCTGCCAGGACCGACACGGACTACATTCCAATTCCCGAAATTTACAATCCGGCCACTAACTCATGGACCAAGCTGACCAGTGCGAGCCGCACCGCGCCTACCTACGGACAATCTTTTCTACTGCCCAATGGCAAGATCGCTAACACTGGAAACAGCGAGTTTGCCAGCAACGCCAGCCTTCTGGATATATCAACGCAAACCTGGACCACCGTGGATCCGACAATCACGGATGGCTACTCGGTGATGTATGAACCAGGCAAGATTATGAAAACGGGTAGCGCTTCGGATTCAGGCACCGCTGGGGCATCCGTGAAATTGACGAATATCATCGATTTCACCTCCGCCACCCCTGCATGGCAATCGGTCGCGCCTATGGCTTATCCCCGTACATTTCACAATTTGACGATTCTCCCCGATGGGAATGTTTGGGCCGTTGGCGGCAGTTCGATGCGGGAAGGCTACGACGTGCGGAACGCGATCTACCCCACGGAAATGTGGTCACCTGTCACGAAGACCTGGACCATGATGGCCTCAGTATCCACGCCCCGGCTTTATCATTCCGTCGGATTACTTCTGCCCGATGCGCGTGTTCTCGTCGCCGGTGGAGGCCGCGACGGCCCCGGAATCGATCAGCTCAATGCGGAGATCTACTCCCCGCCTTACCTGTTCAAAGGCGCGCGGCCAACCATCATTGTGGCGCCGGATACACTGACATACGGGAATAGTTTCTCCGTATCGACTCCCGATGACGCAAGCATTTCTTCTGTCTCCTTGATCCGGCTCGGCGCCACAACACACGGGTTCGACCAGGATCAACGGTTCATGAAGCTTTCGTTCGTCCCGGTGGGCGGCAGTCTTACCGTGCAGGCTCCGGCTAACGCGAACCTGGCTCCGCCGGGCTATTACATGCTATTCCTGGTCAACAGCAACGGCGTACCTTCGGTTTCAAAGATTCTAAAGATGATTCCATAAAGGACCGTCTTCGGGCCGGACACCGCATGCCACGCCTTCTGATCTTCTCTTGGACGTTGCTTTCCGCAATCAACGCGCAAACGCCAGTGCCCACGTACACGGGCGGCGTTTCTCAAATTCTTGAGAAGCATTGCACCGCATGTCATCGCGACGGCCTGCTCGGGCGGATTCCGCTGGATAGCTACCCGCAGGCGCGTCTGTTCGCTCCAGAGATTCGGCTGGCGATAGGAACACGGAAAATGCCTCCGTGGTTGGCTGTTGCCGGTTTCGGCGATTTTCGAAACGACCCATCTCTCAGCGTTGCCGAAATGGAGACACTCATCCAATGGGCCGACGCCAACGCTCCACCGGGGACGCTTCCGAAGCAGCCGCCATCGCAAGCCAAGCCACTGGACTGGGCTTTCGGGCCGCCAGACCTGATTCTGCAGCCAAAGGCGGCCGTTCGCGTCCCGGCCGTCGGTGAGGTTGAGTGCCAATGTTTTACGATCAAGACTCGCTTGAGAGATTCCAAAGCCGTTCGCGCGATTGACGTACTTCCCGGAGACCGTCGTCTCGTAGAATACGTTCGCGTGTCCGTCGGCTCCGAGGGAGACGATTGCTCCCGTGAAATCCCCACCTCATCAGCGCGTGCCAGCTTGGGAGAGTGGTCAGCGGCCCTGGCGCCTGACGAACTGCCGCAGGGAATTGGGCGATTACTACCCTCCCGCTCGAACGTGATAGTGGAAATCCGCTATCGAAAAATAGGTTATGCGTTGTCCGATAGAAGTCGAATTGGACTGTACTTTCACAAGAATCCCATAAAGCAATATGTTCAGACCCAGACGATTACCAGTGGAGCGCTTCGTGTGCCGTCTGGAGAGTGGAGCTTTCACGAACAGGCCACCTGGAGGACGGCAAAGAACGTCACTCTCCTTTCCGTCTCACCCCACATGGGAAATCTTGGCACCGAGATGTGTGTGGCCGCTGAACTCCCCGGCGGGAATACCAAAAATTTGGTCTGGGTGCGAGAATACGACCGCAACAGACAAATGGCCTACCTGTTCCGCCATCCCATAAACCTGCCTGCCGGAAGCACTGTTCATGTTTCCGGCTATTTTGATAATTCAGCGTCGAATCGAAAAATACGCTCGGGAAATTCGGGGACGTCGCCGAAAGAAGACATCCTTACCGCTTTTCTGGAGTATGTAGAAGATTCACACTGACATCACGGCGCGGATGCCCGTTTGATGCTGCACCCCATCACTCTTGTACGGGGCCGGTCTACCGTCCTACCCGTCAATACTGCGTCAATCGCAAGCTGCAGGTAAGGCTTAGTTACCCTCTCTGGACTTCGCGTATCGTCAATGCTGCCCCAATATCGAAGGGCTCCGCCTTGATCGAGCACCACGGCGGTTGGCGTTGAGTATGCCTGTAACAGCGCGGCGAGCCGTCCCGAAGAGTCGCGGTAAACAGGTAACGTCAGCCCGCCGAGTTTCCGTTGTTCGTTTACTTGCATATCAGGCTCATTGTCATTGCTGTTGACCAAAATCATCCGCACTCTACGGTGTGAATATTCTTTGTCCAACTTGGTCAGGCGCCCGGAATAATCGGCTGACATCGGACAGACCGCCGAAACGAAAACGACCACCGTCACACGGCTGTCGCTCACTTGAATTTGCGTGGGCGCACGGTCGATTTCGCGCACTGTAAAAGAATTTACAGTGTTGAGGGTCTCACCGCCCCCCAAAACAGTAGAAACACACACGATCGCCAAAATGACGCACAGGCTTTTCATTTAGCCAGCGAAGTTGACCCCGGAAAACCAGCGCCGGAACCCAAGGGAGACACCGGCACCGATGCAACCCGGTCTTCGATTGAAAGCTTCTTCATCTTATACAAAAACGCTTTATAGTCAATATTCAACAGCGTAGCCGCTTCCTTACGGTTCCACCGGGTCGCATTCAGAACCTCAAGAATCGCTTCCGTCTCGGCCCGCTCTTTGGCCTTCGTCACACGCGCCAAAATGGAAATCGACGCTGGTGCTTCCCCTTTCACTTGTTCTCGTTCGGGTTCCCGTGTAGTGGCCGTTTGCGTCTGCAACGGCGTGGCTGACATCCTGCGAATCGTCTTGGAATGCAGTTCCGTAATCACAGCTTCCGGATTGCAAAGAATGATTAACTTGCGAATCATATTTTCGAGTTCCCGGATGTTACCCGGCCAAGTGTAGCTCACCATGGCGTCTTTCAAAGCCCGCGTAATCACCGGGAGTACCCTGCCGGCCGGCGCGTGTTTTTTGATAAGAAAGTCGGCTATCACGATGATGTCTTCCGGCCGCTCCCGAAGAGGTGGTATGCAAAGATTAATCACATTGAGCCGGTAGTAAAGATCTGCGCGGAAACGGCCTTCTTCGATCGCTTTTTCCAAATCGCAGTGTGTTGCCGCTATCACGCGCACATCAACATGGACTGTTTCCTTTCCGCCTAAGCGCTGAAATTCGTGATCCTGCAGTACTTGAAGGAGTTTGGCCTGGAGCTTAAAGTCCATATCGCCAATCTCGTCCAGCATGATGGTTCCCTCGTTCGCCAACTCGAACATTCCCGGCTTTTTTTGAAAAGCTCCGGTAAAGGCTCCCCGCTCGTAACCAAATAGCTCACTTTCCACTAGTTCGGATGGCAGAGCGGCACAATTAAGTTTTAGAAAAGGTTTATTGGCACGCGGCGAGTGAAGCCGTAATTCACGGGCCAATACCTCTTTGCCCACCCCTGTTTCTCCCTGGATCAGCACTGGCGCGTCAGACCATCCAATCTGAGGCAGCACAGACTGAATTTCCCTCATATAGGAATTCATCCCAAACGCGGCCTGCTTGTTCTCGGGGCCTGCAGAGGCATAGCTTCGCTCGGGAACCGGAAACTCCTTCCTTTCCAAAGCACGTTTGATCGCTTTGCGAAGATCTTCGTTGTTCACTGGTTTGCCAAGAAAGTCAGTAGCTCCAAGCTTCATAGCCTCTACTACATTCAGAGGCGATGCTGCTCCAGAGACCATGATTACCGGCACGTCCTGGTCAATTTGACGAATTTCCCTGAGGGTACTGAGGCCATCCTTACGGGGCATCATGATGTCTAGCAATACCGCTGCAAACCGGCTCTCCGACTCTTGAAAGCAAGTCAATGCCTCTTCGCCATCCTGAGCGGCTTCCACAGAGTATCCGTGGCACTTCAATGCCATTTCCAAGTATCGCCGCACCTCCATATCATCTTCGACAAGAAGGATGGTTTTTCCAGTTTTGACCCCTTGCATCTTACAAACCTCCTGCCACGTGAGAAGAAACGGATTGTGAATTCGAAGGATCGCGCGATAGTTTGGCTCCGGTGTTATGTAGCGGCAGAACGAAAGAGAACACCGCACCCCGAGGGGCTACATTATCGGCCCAGATAGCGCCTTGGTGCTGCGTCATAATCAGCTTGCAAATTGCCAGGCCAAGTCCTCCTCCAGACCGGTCTTGGCTGCCCGCATAGGAGGTATACTCCTCAAAAATTCCGGTTAGATCGGACGAAGGAATCCCCGGCCCGGAATCTTGTAGATCCACGCGGAACGCATTAGGTTCTTGACCCTCCCCGAGTCTTCGATCGAGTTTACGCCAAACGTTCGATCCGTTGGATCGCCGGTCCCAAAAAAACGGATACCCTTTGATCTTGATAAATCCTCCTCTCGGTGTGAATTTAGATGCATTATCTAGCAAGTTTATGACCACTTGTTCCAACTGAGACATCTCAAAGTACACGCCATCGGGCGGAGCCGTAATATCCAGCGAGACGGAGATGCTCTTCTCATTCGTAAAAGGTAAAGTCTCATGGAGCGCCTGTTCAATACATTCACGGATGTCGTTCTTTTGAATGTTTGGATGGGCTTCGACCTGACGGCCTATGCTGAGTTGAAACATGGAATTAGCCATACGGGAAAGACGCTTGGCGCTATGCTGCATACGCTCCAGAACCTCTTTCTGATCCGCACTTAATGTGCCAAGCTGCTCGTCGAGCAAAAGGCCGCAATAACCAGTGACCGCAGTCAGGGGAGCCCTGAAATCGTGAACCGCCCTGCTCAAGAAGTTTGTCCTTTCCTGATCGTATTCCTGAAGTTTCAGATTCGATTGGATCAATTGCTGTAGCATCTGATCGCGGTTTGCCCGCAATGAGCCGAGGCGATCCGTAGCGAGGGCGATGTCGGAGGAAATGGCCTGCTCAAGAAAGGCTCTCAAAGCCGGCCGGGTCACAGGCTTCAAGAGTACACTTGCTTCAGAAAATGAGATGCTTTCTCTAAACGCGGTCATGTCCCGTCGATGGACTACGAAGATATGTCTTCGAAGATTCTCCTCGATGATCCTGATAGCGATCTCCATCCCGGGTTGAAAATCCCAGATGAAGAAATCCGCTTCGGAATGGACTTCATGGCTTTCCATCTTGTCCAGTAAGGAATGGCCGCCAGACACGCCGGGAAGGATCTCCTGGCACAATTTGTAAAGCTCACGATCCTGAGAAACGAGAGAAAACCGCACACAGCCTCCATGCATCGCCGATATTGATTCAACGCACAGATCCAAGCAACCGGATTCCTGAGCACTAATGGAAGCTTCTAGGTTCCATCGGTAAGCCCGAGAATACCGCAGTCCCACATTTTGTCAAGGTTTAATCATTTTTACGAATAAAACCTAGTACCTCAGAATGATCAGAGTGTCCTTAGTACTACAGCTCAGCAGTTCCTTAGTACTACAGATCAGCAGTACCCTTGGTATTTCTCCTCTGTGCCTTCTTGAACAAATCATTAGGACGAACTGAAGCGATGACAGCTATAGCAGTTGCCATTCGGAGCTTGTGAATGTGAAATCTATCTCACACTTCCGTCGCATATCGGTCGAAAATGTTTCACGTTGCACTACTTGTCTGAAAACTAGCTAGTACTTTAGGATTCCGTATACCGCAGTGCCTTACAAATGATTAGTGCTCACTCAGCTGATTAGTGCTCACTCAGCCGCGCGGGGATAAGGAT
>JBBSFW010000179.1:0-7486 GCA_038254805.1 Terriglobales bacterium | reverse complement strand
TGTGGGCATACTTCCTTAGCAATTACATTGAGTATGGCCTAGAGACCTGAGTTTGAAATCCAACTGGGGTTTACCCACAGAAATTCCGGACGACACTTGCGAAAGCAGCACACACCGCAACCGCATTCGCAGCTGATGCCATTGGATTTCCTGACCAAGAACCTCGTGGCAGACGTCGGCAATTTTCTCATCCGCGACCTCGAACCTTGGACGGAACGGGGCAGGCCTCAAACGCGGTTCTGGGTTTTTCGATACCCGGAACGATGACGGGAAGTCCGAAAGTACTACCCACAGTCGCAGCATGCATGCTGGTCGAGATGACATACCCCGCCGCAATGAGCACGGCAGTGATCTCATCCGTTGTGAGAAAATTCAGAAAAGGTACCCCGGCCTCCCCGGCGGCCTGCGACAGTACGATCTGTTCGCCCCCATATCGTCCTAATGGCAACGCCGACAACGCGGTCATGGCTGAAGTTCGGTACAGGCTTCAGCATCGCCGATTGCTGCGATTTAAACCGTGGTATCGCAGCAAAAATGGCCATTCGGCATTTGCATCTTGCCGCACTGATGGGCCATCTGTCAGCAGCACGCTTTCTCTGCCTCGGTAAGCTGCGCGTCCGGGATGACGCAACCCATCGCGGGCACTCCCAACATGAGCAGGAGCATCGCGCCAGGACCGATTTTGCTTAACAGCCTCACAAGATTAAGAGTTCACGCTTCAATTGATTAGATGCGTAAATTGCATAATTGTTACAAAAGGGCATTGGAAGCTAAGTGATAAATGAGGCTTGACTCTATATCTGCGTATAGGGTTTGGACTGCCTCTATGCGGATCGGAGAAGTTGCGAAGCAAACTAGAACCAGCGTGCAGGCGCTGCGTTTTTACGAGCGCTTCGGATTGCTGCCACAGCCGTCTCGAACCGAGGCTGGCTACCGGCGATATGCATCTGGCGACATTCGGCGGGTGGGACTTATTAGGCAGGCTAAACGTCTGGGCTTCACTTTGGACGAAATCAAACGAATCTTGCGGCTACGCCAGCAAGGTTCGTGTCCATGCGGCGAGGTCATACAGACACTCGAAAAACACATGCGCGAAACCGATGAACAGATTCGCAACCTGCAAAGATTTCGCAGAGAGATCGCTGCGACGCTTGATGATTGGAAAAAATCGGGCGACGAGAGTATTCCGGCCGATGTGATCTGCGGGCTAATCGAACGAACGATCCACAGGAGTTCTGCCCCGAATCTATCACAAGCTAGGAAGGCAAGGCGGCGGACATGAAATCTCTGAGAGCAATTGGCATTGTTCCGGCGCTCGGATTTTCGTTAGTGCCGACGCTCACCTGCCCGGCATGTCTGCCAGCTTTGGCCTCAGTGCTGGGAGCGGTGGGGCTGACATTCATTGCAGAACCTAAGTATCTGGTATGGCTAAACCTGACAGCGTTACTGATCGCACTACTTGTTCTTGCGAGGAGCGAGCGCCACTGGATTTCGGCGCCGCTCGTCATGGCCGCCTTCGGGGCGACCGCAGTCATGCTGGGTAAATTCATTTGGACAACATCTTGGATCTGGTGGGCTGGCTTGGGCATTTTCACTCTCGGATCGCTTTGGAGTGGGGTCAAGCGCAGGTCGAAGAGTGTATGCATCAATTGTGAATCTCAAATTTTGAAGGAGAACTGATATGGCGAAACGAAAAGTTGAAATCTTCAGCGCGGGTTGCGGGGTCTGTGATGAGACCCTAAAGCTGGTAAAGAGCATTGCTTGTTCTTCTTGTGACGTAACGGTACTGAGTATGAATGACGCTTCAGTATCGAAGCGCGCAAGGGACTTGGGCATCCGCTCCATGCCCGCCGTTCTGGACTGTGGGGAGCTTACTGTGGTGCTCCGATAGAAGGCTTTCGGCAGAGGAAGGCTTCCAACGGGTCTTGTGCGTTATCATCCGAAACTCTGACTTTGCTCCTGTCGGCTGGTGTCATGCCGAAACGCCCCTGTAGTGCGATTAACTGCCCCAACTCGGTTCCCGTTAGCCTTCTATGCCTGAATCCGACCATGAGGCATACCAGTAATTCAAAAGTTGGGCGGTCGGAGTTTTTCGCAACTCCGGGCGGAAGGATCCCAGCCATTTCATGCCACATTGCTACTTCTTCGCGGTCGAGGCTGATCGGCGGTGCGCCCAACTCGCCGCTCGGTATCGGCTCAGCCGGCCTTCGTCGTTGTGGATCCTTGATAAAGGCGCCGGAAGCCTCTAACGTTGCGGTTGGTTTGCGAGGTCTGCCCATTTCCCGAGTTATGCGGCCTTTTTCATGAATTTTGCGGATACGTGCGTTTTTGCGGCGAACGGTGTCCAGCTTAAAGCTCTAGAGATTTTACCCCCCCCGGCGTCCGTTTTAGCAAGTGGCGTCCAGTCCGCAGTCTTCAAATTAAAGCGCATCAGTTTCGGAAGATTCGTCGAGAGAGCGGAAATTGGTGATGCGGGCGTTTCTCGACACTGATTGTTAAAAACGAAATTGCGCAGACCTCGGCCTATTTCGTAATAGACTCTTTCAGACCGCGATACTCTCTGGAAAAGGCTTCGCCCATGCCTGCTGAGACGATCTCCCCAGAACAGGCTGCCAGCTTCGTTAAATCCGGCATGTGGCTGGACTACGGCGCGACTCACTGCGAGCCCGATGTTTTTGATAGGGCATTGGCTGCGCGGAAAGACGAGCTGGAGAACGTCAAGATACGCTCCGATCCTCGGATGCTCGCCACTATAGGCGCCATCCTCAAGAGTCCGCGGGATGGGGGTCTGGTCAGCGACAGTCTTGTATATCGTTATCCGCCGCAACCCCGCATTGACGGACTTCCAGGTGAGGAGGGCACTTTCAACATGTGCTCCTTTTGGTTGGTAGGGGCGCTGACACGCGCTGGTTCGGCTTTTCCAGAAAAGCTTGATCAAGCCAGGTTGCTCTTTGAACGTGTGTTGGGCTATGCCAATCATCTCGGGCTTTATTCAGAACAGACAGGGTCGCGAGGGCGAGGCGCTCGGTAACTTCCCTCAAGCCTTTACACATCTAGCACTAATCAGCGCTGTATTCAATCTGGACCGAATGTTGGGGAGCCAGGTTTGAACCATACGAGTCTGTCCAGTGAGCACTAGGAGAAGTTCATGCCAGATCTCAGACAAGGATGCACGACAGGAAAACCCAGCGAAGACACAGCGCCAGCCGACACTTTGGTTCTGTTTGGAGCTATGGGAGACCTTGCTCACAAGAAGATATTCCCCGCTCTTTATCATATGGTCCAACGTGGTCATCTGGATGTACCCGTGATTGGCATTGCCAGGGCTGGGCGGACGAACGAACATCTTAAAGAGCGCGTGCGCGACAGCGTACAGCAACAAGACTACGAAATTGATGAAGAAGCCCTGACCAAGCTTCTGAAGTTGCTTCGTTACGTCGGCGGTGATTATCAGGAGTCTGCGACCTTTGACCGTTTGAAGAAGACGCTCGGCTTAGCCGCTCACCCCGCTCACTATCTGGCGATTCCACCCAGTCTTTTCACAAGTGTCGTAGAGTCTCTCGCAAAATCCAACTGCATGACGAACGCACGAGTCATTGTCGAAAAGCCTTTTGGACACAATCTTGCCTCGGCACAGCAGCTGAATGCGGCTCTTCATGCCGTCCTTCCGGAATCGCGGATCTTTCGTATCGACCACTACCTCGGGAAGGAGGCTGTCCTCAATCTTCTATTCTTTCGCTTCGCCAACAGTTTTCTGGAGCCAATCTGGAACCGGAATTACATCGAGAGTGTACAGATCACAATGGCAGAAAGGTTCGGGATTGAGGGGCGGGGGCACTTCTACGATGATACGGGGGCGATTCTCGATGTGATTGAAAACCACATGCTTCAGGTCGTAGCCTTTCTGGCTATGGAGGCACCTACCGGGCTGTATTGCGACGCTATCCGCGATGAGCAGGTCAAAGTGTTCCGTACCATTTCGCCGCTGGACCCAAAGCATTTGGTTCGAGGACAGTTCAACGGCTACAACAAAGAAAAAGGAGTTGCACCGGATTCCAAGGTGGAGACGTTTGCCGCCGTGCGTCTGGAAGTTCAGTCGTGGCGGTGGTCCGGTGTGCCATTTCTGATTCGTGCCGGAAAGTGCCTTCCGATTACCACTACCGAAGTCCTAGTCAAACTTAGAAAACCGCCGCTCGACAATTTGGCTGGCGAATCGAGCAATCATTTCCGCTTCCGTCTTGGCCCAGATGAGATTTCGATTACTCTCGGCGCCCGAGTGAAACGTCCTGGCGAAGAACTCATCTCCATGCCAGCCCAGCTATCGGCAGTCGAACGACACTCCTCGGATGAGGTTGATGCCTATGAGCGTCTTCTGGGAGATGCCATGCACGGAGATGCCACGCTCTTCGTAAGGGAAGACGCGGTGGAAGCGGCTTGGGCCATTGTCGAGCCCATTCTCGGACGCGCATCAACTGTGCATCAATACGAACAGGGTTCTTGGGGACCCCGTGCGGCGGACCGCTTGGCGGTCGATGTCGGCGGATGGAACGATCCCCACGAACTTGAAAGCAAAGGTCGAGGAAAAGTTTAGTCCGTGAATCCGTTCGAGCCGGCAATGCCGTTGCCAAGGATGAGACGGATACTAAGAGACACGACGCGCATTCTTTATAGACTACCGTTTCAGGTGGCCCTTTGTCTGCCGCTCGAATCTACTTTTGAAGACAACTCCGCAGCCGGAGGCTTAGCTCCCAAAACCGCTACCAATCTCCACTTCCCCTAGATCTTGGCGAGCAGCCCGATGCCAACAATCTCGCACTAGTCTTTATCCTTCTCCTTCTTCGGCTGGGGCAGCGACTTCAGGAACTCAACCACATCACTCTTGTCTTGGTCCGACAAGCCCAAGCTCAAGCAACTGTCATAGTGGTTCACCACGTCCACCAAGGTGTTGAATCGCCCATCGTGGTAGAAGCCGCCCTTGGTGTGGGTCCAGAGTCCATTTAGCGGAGTAGTGCGGTACCGTTTGTCCGGGGCGCGGTTGGCCTCAAAGCTATCCACACAAACTTCGCTCGCAGTGTGCATGTTCCATCCCGGTTCCGTGTAGAGCGGAGGGACGTGACAAGTAGAACACTTGCCCTTCCCGTTGAAAACCGCCTGCCCTCTATCAGCCGCCTCTTCGTCGAAGGACCCACGCGGCGACGGCGGTGCGGGGATGGCAAGCTGATAAAAATGCAGCGATGCCAGTTGTGGCGTGATGAGATCTGGAGAATTTTTCACATGCCCGAAGCCGGCTTTTGCGGCAACAGGAAACTGCGCTGCATTGTCCAGGCGGGGGTCGAAGAAGTTCCCCTTCCCATGCATTTCCAGATTCGCAACGAATGCATTCCAATAAGTCACCGATCCCCAACCCGTCCAAGTATGGAGATTTACGCCGGACAGCCCGAAAGCAGGAGGAATTAGCACAGAGGAAGTTTTGCCGTCCGGACGAAACGCCTTTCCGTCTAGGGCCAGTTCGGCGTCGAAGCGACCGGCGCCCCAGCTCTGAAGCACCTTGCGAACGGTGGCCTGGTCAACCCCCAGCAGGTCAGCAAATGGCTGCAGGTTCGGTGCAAGCGAGATGATCTCGCCTACGTTGAGATCGCGATTTGCCCAGCCATCGAGTCGGTGTCCGATGCCCTGAGATAGGGAGTTATCGACCGTCGAGTGGCAAAGCGCGCACTGAATTCCCGCCGATTTCAAGCTGCCATCCGGCTCGAAAAACCCGGTGACACCGACCACAGAATTGAGCTTGAGTAGCGCAACAGTAATGGCAGGATCATCGAGGTTTACCTTTCCCTGCTTGAGTTGTTCGATGAGCGATTCGGGAAGGGCATCCACATCGACTTTCAGGCCGACGGATAGCGCAGCCTTTGGGCTCAAGCCGGGACCGACACCTCCAAGCTTGGCTCCCTCAATTGCCTGATCCAACTTAAGCGCATCTCCCCAGAAAGCTTGGTCATCGAAGGTGTCAAATCGGAAGACTTGGCGGCCGTGATTAGCCATTTCAACTGCATTTTCGAGATTCGTCTTGTCCGAAGCTGAGCGGGGATCAGAGCCCGAAGAAGAGCGCTTCTGTTGGGCGAAGAGCACGATACAGAAGAGAGCTAACACCACAGCCACAAAAATCTTGCGATTGTTCATGCGTTTCACCCTCCGAGGTGAGAAACGGTTGATCGGCCAGAAGAGTGTGCTTAATTTCCCGAAAAAAGAGTTTATGTGCCTTGTGAAATTGAACCGGTTAGACACTGCCTCCTTACCATACTGAGCTAAGCTGGCGGCAGAGGTTACAAACGTGAACGAAGAAATATGTAAAAACTTTGTCACAAGTGTTTCAGGCACTCCTCTTGTAACTTTTCCGCTCACTGGACTCAATCGCTGGTAGGCAAGGGGAGCAACCAGAATGAATGAGGCAACCAGCGATGAAGAAATAGTCAAGAAGGTGTTGGAAGGTGAAACAGCACTCTATGAAGTCTTAGTCCACCGTTACAACCAGCGCCTTTATCGGATTTGTCGTGCGATCTTGAGGAACAAGTCGGAAGCTCGGGATGTAGTCCAGCATACGCACGCAAAAGCCTACGAACGCCTGGACCAATTCGCAGGGCGCGCCAGGTTCTCGACGTGGCTCACCACAATTGCGGTAAACGAAGCATCGCTCCGGCGACGCCGTGGTGATCGCTTCGATTCACTTGATGAGCAGGCCACAACCCAGCGCAACGACGCAGCCCCCCGAGGAGCAATTCTCGCTGGGCGAAACTCGGCAACTGGAATCGGCGGTTGACGCGCTCCCACAAAAATACCGGGTGGTGCATGTAATGCGCGATGTGGAAGAGATGAGTGTGGCGGAAACCGCCGAGTGTTTGGGCATCAGCCAGGAGAATGTGAAAGTGCGATTGCATCGCGCGCGCGGTCTGTTACGAAAGCGTTTGTACGAAATGTTTGGTTCCAAGGTACCCGATGTGTTCCGCTTCCACCTATACCGTTGTAACCGCATAGTACAGCGTGTGTCTATACAGACTCGGTGTTAGGAGACAGCGCAAGTGCCACTGGGAGTCCCGGGCTCCGTATAGAGCAACAGTCTCCGCTCCCGAATCGCGGATAACGATAGCAACCGATGACAGCACCTACGCCGAGCGTCTCAGCGTGCTCTGATAATCAGCCACAAATTTCTGAATGCCCTTGGTTGTCAGTTCATGGTCGATTTTAAAGCTGTCCCATGAAAGATTCAGATCCAACTCCTTGTTTGGAATCGGCCTCAGAGGGCCGCCAGCCTTATCGACTCCTTTGTAGCTGAAATCCTGATCTGGCATTGGAAACCCCGTTGCTGCCCATTCCTCTAGCAGGCTGCTGAAAAATTGATGGATTCGGTGTTTTTCTTTCTGTTTCATGGTTCGCGATGTCGAAGGTCTTGATTTGCGGTGTTTTTGTGAGCTCCCGGTCTAACTCTTATGCT
>JBBSFW010000178.1:0-7489 GCA_038254805.1 Terriglobales bacterium | reverse complement strand
GGCTTCGAACTGACGCCACTTGAACAACCACGGTTGCCCGCTCATTGTGCCTCTCAGCCTAACAGCCCACCCCGCGATTGTTGCAACACTACCCCCTCAGTTCTCACGATTCCCCTGCCTTCTCCGTCCTCCGAGTTTAGTACCCTCACCAACTTTTAATTCGATCCTGTGAGCGCCGGGCTTACCGCCTAGCGCCCGCGCGTCTGCAAACTCCAAACACCATAGTTGTAGTCCACATCAAGGATTTATGAACAACTGTGCACCAAGGCTGGATCGAAGTTCGCGTTCGTCAGCAACCGGAAGGTATTCGATATCGCGCGTCGGTCCCAAATTGTAAGTAGCGTTCATGCTTACATGGTTAGTCCGAACTCGTAATCAAGGCCGTTCACTCTGATCATTGGCAAACAACTTTTGGACTATTGCTCAGCCTGATAGATCCGAATGGCTGCTGACTGAGTGCCCTCTTTTCTCACAGCCACGAAAAGTCTGCCGAGATCAGATGAGAAAAAGCCGGTTCGGGCACCCTTGACAGTAGGAATTCTGGCGATCTCCTTGTAGTGATCAGCATCCTGCTGCCGGTAGACGGAGATTGCTCCTTCACCTCCGATGGCATAAATTCTTTTCCGAGACGCATCGTAGAAAACGTCATCGCAATCGCCCGCGCTGGAGAGCTTCTCAATCACTTTACCTGTCGCTGTATCCAGGACGACTAGCCGCGCCGGAAAGCGGCTCACGATCAATAGTCGGTGATTGGCCTCATCAAGTGCCATGGGGAAATTTGAAAGGGTGCCTCCTGTTCCCCAGTTTGCGACTATGGATTTTGTTGTTCGGTCAATGACGGCTATTTTGCGGGATTTGGGTAGATTTACGAAGATCCTTGGTCCGTTCTTCTCAAGCTGAAAGGACTCTGGGTGGGCGTCGAGCTTTATCTCATCGAGCTTATTTCCATCCTTATCCAGGGCACCCAGCGCCCCGTTTCCGTAGCCGACATAGACTCGGCCCTGCGTAGCGTCATACCGCACGTTGTCTGCATCGTCTCCGTACTCAACAGTCTTGAGTGGTTGGTACGAGCTTCCATCAAAAATGCGGAGCGCGCCATCGTTGCCATTCGCGATATACAAGCGGTTGGCATAGGGTAGGTAGAGTACGCCTTGTGGTTCCCGGAGACCGGAAATAGTGTGGACCCGCTTGCCTTGTTTGAGGTCGATCACCTCAACCGTGTTATTACCCAGTGCGGCAACGAAAAGACGCTGCCCCTTGGCGTCAAATGACATATGGTCAATTCGACCCTGCACGTCGGGCAGGGGAATCGTCTTCTCCAGCCGCAGCGGTGGACCTGATTGGGCATGAGCCAGCGTGAAGCTGGTAAACAAAACGTACAGAAAGAGAATTTGAAAGTTTCTTGTGTTTGGTTTCATAATTGGGAATCTCCGATGCGAGTCTGCTGGCCCGGACCGAAACTGCGTCAATGGGGCTTTCGGTCTTCTGTCACGGCCTCGTACACACCAATTTGTGCAACGGGTTTCCCATTTGCTTGCTGTTCGGGAGCGTAGACGCGGTGAGTCTCCGTATCCACTGCCAGACTGTGAACCGACTGCTGCACCCGAAAGTTCTCAATCTTGCGGAAATGCGCTGGATCGTCTTCTTGGTAAACAGCGATGACTCCGCTAGAGCACGCGGCATAGATGCGGTGAAGACCGGGGTCATACTTGACCACATCAGCACCTGGAGGAAGGGGCAGGTGAGCGAGCGCGCGATGTGTGTTCAGCGCAAACACTGTCATGGTCTTGTTTCCCCCGCATAACAAAAATCCCAGATGGTGTTCGGAATCGACAGCCATGCCATGATTAAAAAGGCAACCCTCAACCGGGTACCTTCCCAAAACGAGGTCCGTCGCCGGGTCAATCTCTGCCACTTCATTGGTCGAACGTAAAGTGACGTAGATCTTCTTTGCAATAGCATCGTACCCAGGCGTACCGGTCTCGCTTTTGAAGCGCAGGATCTTCACCATCTCGTCCGTGTCGACATTTACGACGCTAACCGCTTTGCCAAGTGTATTGGCAATATAGACTTTGCGAAATGGCTCTGCATAGGCGATTCCATTCGGCTTTGATTCAGTGGGTAGGCGCTTCACGACCGACATTGTTCGAAGATCGACGACACCGATTTTTTGCTCGCCCCAGTTGGAAGTGTAAACTTTGTGCAGCCCAGGAACGTACTCAAGCCCCGTGATACCTGGCACTCCGGCAATTGGTTTCACCAGTTTGTTGGTTCGCACGTCTATGACATACAAAATGCCTGGACCGAGATGGGCGGAGAGAAGGAAATGGTCCTCATCATCCATGGTGAGATAGTCAAAACGTTGGCCTTTCGGACCCGGCAGGTCGATCAGAGAAACTTTCTTCAACGACTGCCCGGAAAGGCCGATTGTTATTCCGAGGAGTGCAGTACAGAAGCGAGAGATCATTGGAGTCCTTGTCAGATCTTTTGGCCCGTAGAACCTGTCGCGATCGCCCCGAATTGAACATCGAGCGTATAGCGCAACCCTTTCGCCAGCTCAACTGAATTACCTTGCGCCCAGAAACGAACGAACAGGAACTGAGGATGCTCGCCCGCTGTATGATTGCGGATGGATGCGACTGAAAACTTTTTAGCCCGGAGTGCTTTCAGAACTTTGTGAAGCTCGTCTGAAGTGACAACCAGTTCGCCGTGAGTCAAACACTGATGGTTTTTGCCAGCAAACGTGAACCAACTGGAGAAACCCATCTCTCTTCCGACAACTTCACCATGAAGGAGGGTCCGCCTTCCCAGAGCGGCCTTGAAAACACCCTCCGATACTGCGCCGCGTGTTGAAAGGATTGCATTGAGCGGACCAGGATCAATCGAACTTTCTAGCGGAATTTCAGGTAAGGCAAATCTCTTCGTTGGTCGAATTGCATCGCGGCGGACGCGCCGACTCTCGTTAAGCCCTTTACGAAAGGCAGAAGCAAGTTCTTGAAAGCTCCCAACGGCTGTTATGTCAAGAGTTGCTAAACGAGGTCCCTGAAAAAGAGATAACGAAGCCAGACCCGTAACCTCCAGACCGGCATCTAGCACAGCTGTTAAAACATCATCTACTTCATCTTCAAATAGAAGAAACTGCCCCGTAAGGATCGCCTCATGATGGATGGCAGACGAAAAAGCTGCCCATGAATTCAGGCCAAGATTGGGGGAGAGAGTTTGGTAGTCGAGCACAATGGTTGCCTCCTCTCGTGGCAGGACAACCTTGTAAACCGCATCATCGGCAACATACGTACCTTTACTGCCCAGGATCCGATCAATGGAAGAACGAGCCTGGTTCGACACCTCGGCTGTTGCCGACTGAACAGCTACGGTTGCAAGCAGTGCAGCGGCCAGAACGCAATTCATGGTGTTCACCACCCCTCCGTGTCTGATGGGGCGCCCCCGTTTCAGGTAAGGATTGAGCGAATGATGACGCTCTTCGCACGGCTCTGAACAGAGACTACTTTTGCTTTTGTTGCTCATTTTTGATCACCAATCGCGCGCCAGGGTGAATTTCCTCAGTCCCGCGCCGCACAATTTCGTCGTTCGCCTGTAGAGGACCAAAGACTTCGACCAGTTCTCCCAGAGGCCCACCTTTCTTCACATCCACCCACTCCGCTATCCCGTTCTGAACACGAATCACGAAGGTACGCTCGCTGTTGGTGGCGACTGCGGTGGGAGGGACCAAGAGAGAGGACTTAGCTCGTCGAACCGGCCACTTCACTGTTGGATACATTCCGGATGCGAGGTGACGGCTTTTTGTAGTGACATCCAGTTCCACCGCCATGGATCGCGTTTTTGCGTCAATGGAATGTGAGACCCGCGAGATCGCACCGGTAAAGGTCTCACCAGGATAGGCAGGCACCGAAAAGGGAACATGCGCGCCGCGAGTGATCCCGCCAACATCAATTTCAGGTACAGCTACAACCAGGCGCAACCTTTCAGTTTCAAGCTGAAACATCGGTAACGCGCCACTTCCGGGACCGACCAGAGCCCCGGGATGGACATTGCGCTCTGTGATTACACCGCTGATCGGCGCTGTAATTTGCAGATAAGCTTTGATGTCCTGCTGTGCCTTGACCGCTGCACGTGCGGCCTCCACTGAAGACTCGGCAGCACCGATTCTGGCACGCTCAGCTTCCACCTGCTTTTCCGCTTGGATCAATTCGTTGCCAGCAATCACGCCGGGTGTGGCCGACGCCGCTTTCATTCGGTCGTAAGTGCTTTGCGCGGCGGCTGTGTGCGCTTCGGCTTCGGCCTTTTGGGATTCGACCATTTTTAATTTTGCTTGCGCCTCGGCAATTTGGGCGTTCAGTTCCGGAGCAACTACGGTTGCGAGCAGTTGCCCGGCCCTTACAAAAGACCCGCGATCAACTAGCACTTTCTCAATGAAACCAGCCACTTTCGCTTGGACCGGCACGCTTTCGTAAGGGATAAATTCCCCTGGCAGTTCAACCTGTCTTTCAATCGGGCGCGAGATTACCCGCACTGTTTGGACGGTCTGAGCCTGCGTGGCGATCTCCGCGAGGAATAGCAACATGCACAAAGCAAACGCGGGTGACTTAGGCTTTTTCATAATATTTACTCTCCGGATCTTCGGGATCGAGCGAAGGAGACACATTGCCGACCCTGCTTTGAAAAAGGGCGTATGTAGAAGGAAGTATAAAGAGCGTCGAAATAGTCGAGGCGATTAATCCGCCTATCACCGCGCGACCAAGCGGTGCTGTTTGCCCGCCACTCTCGCTGAAACCAATGGCCATCGGGATCATACCGGAGATCATTGCAGCGGCAGTCATGACAATCGCCCTGACACGGCTGCGGGCTCCTTCAAGCGCAGCGGAGAGCGGCTCGGCTCCTTCCTTACGGCTGTACTCAGCGAAAGTCACAAGCAGAATTGCATTGGCTACCGCAACACCGATTGCCATAATTGCGCCCATGAACGACTGCACATTCAGCGTTGTTCCGGTAACGAGAAGCATCAGGAGAACGCCACACAGCACTGCGGGAACCGTGGTGATAATCGTCAACGCCAACCGTACCGATTGGAAGTAAAAAGCAAGAAGCAGGAAGATGACGGCAATCGAAAGCAGCAATCCAATTTGAAGACCTTTCATTGTTTCCAGCAAGGGTTGCACTTGGCCGCGTACGCTAACGGTCACTCCTTTCGGAGGGTTGCCTACCCGATGCACCGCGGATTCTAGCTGCTTTGCCGCGTCCCCGACGACCTCCCCATGCAAATTGGCTGTGAGGCTCACCATGCGTTGCATGTTGTAGCGGTCGATCTCGGCCATGGTTGTTCCGTAACGAACGTCAGCCACATCGCCCATTAGCGCTCGCGGACCGTCCGACGATACGCGAAGACCTTGAATATCCTCTAACGACTTGACGCGGTTCTGAGGAATCTGCACCTGAATCTGGAAACCATTGCCGCTGACGGGATCACGCCAGAAATTCGGTTCTACGAAACGGCTGGAAGAAGTCGCACCGACCAGCGATTTCGCTACATTTGCCATATTTAGCCCAAACTGTCCGGCCCTATTTCGATCTACCGTGACCTGCACGGTTGGATAGTCAAATGGTTGTCCGTATTGCAGATCCCGGAGGTTTGGAATCTTCGCCAACTCTGCGCGGATCTTTTCGGCGAAGTCGCGATCCGCGACAAGACTGGGACCCTGAACCGCCACTTCGACCGGAGTCGGAGAGCCGAAACTCATGACCTGAGTAATGATATCCGCCGCCTCAAACGAAATTTGAATGGTTGGCAGGTCTTTCGCAAACCGTTGGCGCAAACGCTCCTTCAACTCTTCCCCATGTAAAGGCGTTTTAGGTTTGAGCGCCACCAGCATGACGGACTCCTGGGGCCCGCTGGTAAACAGAAAGATCGTGTTGATTGGATAGCTAGGAGGCTGCACGCCCACAAAGTCGCTCTCAATCAGGACATTTTCAGGGCCCACCTCGCGTTTGATGATGTCCAGTACTTTGAGCGCAATCAGCTCCGTTCGTTCAATACGGGTTCCCGTGGGGGCGCGCAGCCGCAGTTGAATCTGACCGGAGTCTGTCGTGGGGAATAGCTCCAGGTGCATACGGGGAATAAGGATGAAGAGAAGAACCGCCGCGACCACCGCGTAACTTCCCACTACCAGCCATCGGAAACGCAGAGCGCTCCCAAGGACAGCGGCGTAACGCTCAAACCAGGGTCGCCGCTTCTCCTTCTGCTCGCCAGCTTCTTTCATCATCCAGGTAGCTAGTACGGGCACAAGCGTAGTGGAGAGAACGTAAGAAGAGATCATCGCGAAACCGACGGCGAGCGAGAGCGGGATAAACAGTTGCCGACCTACCCCCACCATGAAAAAAGAGGGTACGAAGACGGAGAGCACGCACAGCATTGCAAGCAGGCGTGGAACTGCTGTTTTCCGGCACGCTTCCACAACCGCTTTCGCCCGCGACATTCCGGATTTCCGCGATTCATCAAGCAGCGTATGAATGTTTTCGATTTCGACAGTGGCCTCGTCGACAAGCACGCCAACAGCGAGCGCCAGCCCTCCCAGCGTCATGATGTTGATGGTCTGGCCTGCTGCCCACAACCAGATCACGGCGGAAAGCAGAGCGAACGGAATGGTGGTGATGACAATGAGCGAGCTGCGCCAATCCCGCAAAAACAAAAGCACCATGAGGCCGGTCAGTATCGCGCCCAACGCACCTTCCGTGATCAGATTGCGAATCGCGTTGACGACAAACTTGGATTGGTCGAACTCGAGGCGGATATCGACATCGGGTGGCGCCACGGCCTTCATGCTCGGCAGCGCGTTGCGGACTCGTTTAATCACGTCTAGTGTAGAAGCGTCTGTGCGTTTGGTTACTGGGATGTAAACCGTTCGCTTGCCATCGACGTGAGCGTACCCGACCACGATGTCGGTACCGCTCTCGATAGTGGCAATGTCCCGTAAGTAAACGGCAGTGCCGCTCCCTGGGCGGATGGGCGTGTCAAGCAACTCATCCAGCTTTCCGCCCAAGACCGCATTTGACGAGGCGATGCGAGTTAAATCACCCGTGCCCACCGTGCCTGAGGGCATGATGATGCTTCCCTTATTTACTGCAGCAATTGCTTCTTCCGGTGAAACGTTATACGCATTGAGCTTGTCCGGATTTAGGTTGACTACGATCGTCCGCTGGTTGCCGCCAAACGGAGGCGGCGCGGATACGCCTTCCAAAACCGCAAACACCGGCCGCACTTGATTCAAGGCGATATTCTGCATGTCACCGACGCTGCGAGTCGGGCTGGTAAAAATCAACTGACCGACAGGAACGCTTCCCGCGTCATACCGGACAATAAACGGCGGGACCGTGCCCGGGGGCATAAACGCGCGCGCACGGTTCACGTACCCGACGACTTGCGCCATCGCCTGGCTCATATCGGTTCCGGGATGGAATACCAGCTTCATGAGTG
>JBBSFW010000177.1:0-7519 GCA_038254805.1 Terriglobales bacterium | reverse complement strand
TTCTGGAAGCAACAGAATCCAGAGCAGCGCATGAATGACATGATCAACTTCACCAAGAACGTGGCACTCGTCGGCGGCGCGATGGCGTTGATGGGGGTCGAAGAGCCCTGGCCAGCCAGTGTTCCGGTGCTAAAGCCGAGCGCCCGCACGCGGGCAAAGAGCTTTTTGCGCGAGACCATTGCCGCGTAGCGTCCTACTCGACTGCATTGTTCGGAATAGCCAATTCAGTTGGAGTTTCCGCCGCGCTTGCCTGGATCAGTTTCTGCACCGGAGGAGCGATCATCAACAGCAGTTGCGCCCGCGGCTGGAAGGCAAGCTGCACCAGCGCCAGCTGTTGCCTCTTCCAATCCTCTGGAGCTCTCTCACCACGGTCCAAATAATCCAGGGCCTGTAGGCCAGCGGCGCCCAGGGCAGAAAGGTTCTGCGACACCGGCGCAACCTCCCGCACCAGGGAGGACTTCTCCGCCAGCAGGCGAAGTTGCTCGTCATTCTCCTTCCACCGCATCAGCTGGGTGCGAATCCGAATTTCGGTTCCCGGCTTGCTCCGGCCGGAGACGAATTCTTCGACCAGGGCCGAAAATTGTCTGGCAACATCACTCTCGGGGCGGGCAGCATCGATAATGCGGTTCAGAGGCGTTAATGCCGTCGGCTCGGAGGAAGCCAGGGCAGAGCGCGCATATCCCTTAACGGGTTCTACTACGTCTGCCAGAGTACGCAGCGCCGAAATGTCTTCCGATGCGGCCATTCGCCGTAGCATGATTTCGTAGTTAATATTGTGATTCAGGCCATAGACGTCGAGCCAGGCACTGATCTGACTCAAGCGCAGGTACATGGAGTCTACATCGCTGACGTCGCGGGGCGACCATAGCCGCTCAGCTATGGCCGCCATGCGCGGCCAGATTCGCGAATCGAGATTTTCGGGAGAAACGTACTCCGCCCAAATGCAGGCCTCGCCTCCCAGAATGTTTTCTTTCTCCGCTGCCGACAGATTTGCCGCTCCCTCGGCCCACGGATCGACCCCGTAATGCGCAGCTGCGGACGACATCAGGTCCAGGTAATAACCGGACGACAACACACCACGGTAGCCCTGCTGCGCAGCCTCAGCCAGAGATTTTTGTCCCCGCCATGACTGAATGACGATACTTTTTGGCAGATCGGGGCGCAGGATCTCGTCCCAACCTTCCATGATTTTGCCGTGCCTGGAAACAATCTTTTGGACGCGAGTATTGAAATAGGCTTGCAGGTCGGCATTGTTTTTCAGCGCGTGGGCGCGCATAAACCGCTGGATTTCCGGATTCGCGTCCCAGTGTTTGCCATTCACCTCATCCCCGCCAATATGAAAGAACTGATCGGGGAAGAGCGCCGCCATTTCGCCGATGAAACCATCGAGGAATTTGTATGTGCTCTCACGGGTGGGGTCCATCGCCGGATCGAATACTCCCCACTTGCGCTCAACCGAGTAAGGGCCAGGACCGCTGGCCAGTTCGGGATATCCGGCGAACCATGCGGTGCTGTGTCCCGGCATATCGAATTCCGGCACCACTCGGACGCCACGATCACGCGCGTAGGCGATGATTCCGCGCATCTGGTCCTGGGTGTAGTACAAACCGTCTGAGCCTTTTTCGTGCAACTTGGGAAATTTCCTGCTCTCGACTCGAAATCCCTGATTATCGGAGAGGTGCCAGTGGAAGACGTTCAGCTTGAGAGCCGCCATGCCATCGAGGTTGCGCTTGATGAGGTCTTCGGGGATGAAGTGACGGGCAGAATCAATCATCAGCCCGCGCCACGGGAAACGCGGTTTATCTTGAATGACGACCGCAGGCAGCGCAAATCCCTGCGGCGTGAGTTCCACCAGTTGGAGAAACGTCTGCAAACCTCGCATTGCGCCGAGGGTGGTCGGGGCGGACAGGAGGGCCGCGGTAGGACTTACCTCGAGCGTGTAAGATTCATCCTCGCCCAGCTCCAGAACTTGCTTACTGGGATGATCGACGCTGATTTGAAGCTGAGGTTGACCGGCGGTGGCGTAGCCGAAATCGAGCGGCAGCGCCCCCGTGTGCCGGCGCAGATCGTCCAGGAAGGTCGCCACCGCCTTTCGAAGACGAGCATCGGCATTGGCGGGCAAGGCCACCGAAAAAGAATTTCCAATCGATAGTCGGGCGGTTTGAGGCAGGACTCTGACGCTGGCGGGCCACGGCATCAGGCGAAGTTGTCCGGTATCTTGCGTGGCACTAACCGAGGGCATGGCGTTAGCGAGATCAAAGATGATGAAGACGACAAGGACAGTGAAAATGAGGCAAGGAAGCCGGGTCAAGCGCATCAATGTCGATCTCCTTAAGGGAGCAGTGAACCGTTTTGGCGATTGCTTCCTTGTGCGTCCTCACTCATGCCCGCGCAGGCCTGGGTCCTGTAGCGGTAAAGCTCCCGCCCCGAAGATTTTAACCGCAGAGAGCGCAAAGATGGCGCAGAGATCGCAGAGAAAAACGTCTAGCATTTACTTTTCCGGCGGACTCTACGAGTTCGCGGTCTGTCACGGGAAGAATGGCGCTACCGCCTTGCAAATGCAAACTTCTGCACACCCCCAATTTTCCGGGCCCTTCGCTTCCATATGGCACGAAAAGGCCCTTGACAGCAACTTTTCACCCTTCATACTTGGTACGCTCTCGAAAGCGCTTTTGTGCGGGGGAGAGTGTTATAGCCTTTTGCCGCAAGGAGACAGTCGTGAAACTGACAGCAAAAATATGTATTTTAGCCACCGCAATCACATTGGCGGCCGGGGCCGCGCAGGCCACCAGTATCGATCCCGGAATCATTATTCGTGATCCGGTCGGCTGTCCCAACCACAATTGCATTCCAATCACATCGTTGAGCTTCGGCTTTGCAGTACCGAGCCGTGGCTTCGGAGTTCTGCATTTCCTGAATTCGACGGGGGTGACCTGGACCAGCCTAATCCTGACGGAGCCCGGCGTTCCCGCGGTTAACGTGACCTGCTCCAGCGATGTTTTCAGTTGCGGCGTCGTCGCCTTCGGGCAAAACGGCGCAAAAATCGTGCTAACCGCCATCAATGACCTTACTGGCATCCCCGCAGGAAACAGTTTTGAAATTATTCTTGGGTGCAAAAACGGAAAGTGTAACAAGTGGCCCGAAAGGATGGAGTTCGAGGCGGTGGCGAATAGCAGCGTGCCTGAGCCGGGCACTGTGGCGCTCCTGCTGACGGGCCTGGGCGCAATGTTTACGCGCCGCAAATTGGCTTCTGCGGCCTAGTTCCTTTTGCCCGAGAACTCGGCCACGAGTTTGGTGAATTCCGGAAGAGATTTGAGCGATCCCAACTCGGGATCGTTCCGCGCCTCTTCTGGGGAATATCCCTTTCGAAACGCGTCGCGCAAAGTCGAAAGCGCTTCCTTCTGGCGGTTCGCCAGCGATTCCACCTGGGCCTGGTAGTAAAGCAATTGCAAATCCTCGGGATCGAGGGCACGTGCTTGGCGTGTATATTCCAGGGCATGGGCCACATCTCCCTTTTTGGCGTAGTACAAAGCCAGATCGCCGGTGACCGAGGCCAGCTTGGGATTGACTTGAAGCTGCTGGAAGGCGAGTTGAATGGCCTTATCGTACGTGGCGTTTGCCTGCTGCTTACGCCCGGCCGCTCGATAGGCGTCGGCCAGATTCCCTGCCAGTTGCTCATCCTTGGGGCTTAACTCGACCCCTTTTTCAAACATCTGGATCGAAGCGTCATAGCGTTTCAGGAAGAAGTAGGCTGTCCCGAGATCAGCGTACACGGTCGCGTCGGGCTGAATATTAAGGGCTTTCTGAAATGCGGGGACCGAATCGTTCCATTTTCCCAGGCGAAAATAGACCGCGCCGGTATTCTGATACCCAATGGGATTGTCCGCGGCCAGCTCGGAAACTTTCTGATATTCGAGTAGTGCCTTTTCATTTTCGCCAAACTGGAAATACGCTCCACCCAGGGTATTGTGGTTCGACCAGTAATACGGATTTGCATTTACCGCCTTTTGGTAGGCGGCCACGGCTTCGTTCTTGTGTCCGGCGGCGCGATGGGCGTCGCCGAGCCGGCGGTAGGCGTCGTCGGAGTTGGGAGACAGCGCTAGCGCTTTCTTGAGTTCCGATATTGCCTCGGCGCTTTTGCCGGTGGCGTTGTACACGCTGCCGAGCGAGAGGTGCACCTCGGGCAGCGCCGGATTCATGTCCGCAGCCTTTTGCGCCGCGGCCACCGCTTTTTCGGCGTAGATTGGTTCTTTAGAAGACTTGTACAAGCGTAGGTCGGCGTCCGCCATGCCGGTATAGGCCAATGCAAAACCGGGGTCCTGGCCGAGAGCGTTTTCAAACAGACGGACCGCTGATTCCAAGTCCCGCGTGCCTTGAGTTCCGCGCAATGCATCACGGCCTTGAAGATAGAGGTCATAGGCTTTCACGTTTTCTGTCGGATGCACGCCGCCCATGGCCATTTCCTGGTCCGAAGGCCTGACCTCCAAAGCCTGCACCAGACTGGTGTAAATCTGGTCTTCCAGAGTGAGCAGATCCTGGGTTACCCCGGAGAATTCCTTGCTCCATAGGCGTCGGTTTCCAGCCACATCTTCGAGATTAAACGTGATGCGCATCTTGTCGGACGCGCCTAAGACGGTTCCTTGCAGCACCAGGTTAACTCCCAGGGCGCTGGCGATCTTCGCGATTGGCTGTTCCTTAGCCGTGGCCTTCTCGACCGCAGCCGAAGACGCAACGTGCACGGACCCGAGCTGGACCATTTTGGCGGAAAGAGCATCCACCAGCCCGTCGGCCACATACCGCAGCGACTTCTCCTCTCCCACTACTTTTAAGGGAAGCACTGCCACATATTTTCCCTTGCTTAGTTTGGGAATGCCTTCTACCGTTTCCGCTGTCGCGGCGTCATGGGCAGATGGATGAAATACCAGGTGACGCGTAGCCGGCATTACAAAAAAGAGCGTTACCGCCGCTAAGGCCGTTACGACCCAGATCCATCCTCGCCGGGTGGGTAAATTCAGGTTGATTTGAACGCTGCGGGAGCCGGAGCTTGCGGGCGGCTTCTGCACCGGCGGCGGGGGAATCTCGCTCGCCCGCGATGGCGGGCGGAGAGGGTCGCTGCTCCAGGCCTCCAGTTCGCGCAGGAGCTGCGCCGCGTCTGCATATCGGTCCCTGGGATCACGCTCCAGGCACTTACTGATGATCGTGCTAAGCGACACGGGAACGCTGGAGTCCACCTCGCACGCCGGAATTGCGCGTTCCTGGGTGCGCTTCATCAGGCTGGCGATGGCGGTATCGGCTTCGTAGGGCGCTTTGCCGGTAACCAGTTCGTAAAAGATCAGGCCGGCGGCGAACAGATCTGAGCGCTGGTCAAGAGAGCCACCAAGGGCTTGCTCTGGAGACATGTATTCCAGGGTACCCACGAGCGCGCCGGTTTGGGTCATGCCATCGAATTCCAGGGAACGCGCGAGACCGAAATCCATCACCACAATACGGCCCTGGGGATCGCGCATGATGTTCTGTGGCTTGAGATCGCGGTGAATCACCCCCTCGGCGTGAGCGGCCTCCAATGCCCGGCAGATCTGCTGAACCATGGCCACCGAATTCTTGTCGGAAAACTTTCCCTGCCGGCGGAGAAGGCTTCGAAGATCTTCACCTTCGACATACTCCATGGTAATGAACCGAATTCCATCCGCCTCGCCCATGTCAAAAATTCGAACCACATTTTTATGTGTGACATGGCGGGAAAGAATCAGCTCTTGCTTGAATCTCTGCAGGATGCTGGAATCGGCCGCGAGCTCTGGCCGGATCACCTTCAGCGCGATAACCCGATCAAGTTCCTGGTCGCGGGCTTGATATACGGCCCCCATGCCGCCCTGCCCAAGAATGCGCAGGATTTGGTATCGGGCAGCCAACAGTGTTCCAGGTGTAAAAACCGTAGCAGAGGAGACGGGAGTAGAAGCAGAATTTATGGGCGGCGTACCGAGGTCTGCGGTGGTAGGGGCATCGAAATTGAATCCACCAGACTCAGTGGCCGTCCCGGCACCCGCCACGGAATGACCCCCGGTGCCGGCCAGAGTTGGGGAATCTGGATCCGAAGATCGATTAGAATCCTGCATTGAATCTCAAGGATTGTAGCTCATCATCTCATCGCCAGAACAGGCGAAAAGAATAGGCATTCGGCTAGCGCATGCGGCATATAACGGCATGGGGCAGGGTTAGGAAGGGGTACAAAAAGGCAGCCTCAGCAGGCGGCGGCCATTTGTGAACAATGGGTCAATATGGAATCGTGCAAGAATGGCACCGAAGTGACTCGCTCCATTCCTAGCTCGCGGGCACGCTGGGGGCCGGCTCCGGCCGCCCACACTACGCGGAATTGAGCGGTGTCGTCGCCCATGCGCACATCGAGGAGTTCCCCTACTCTGACGTGGTGGCGCACGCCTTGTACCACTAGCCCGCCGAGGCTCATATTGGTAACCATGGCTGGTTCCGTGAACGGTCGGCCGTGAGTGTCCAAACCCCACACTTGGATTGGTAACCGCACTTGCACACGAGGATTGCGCCGTCGATCCATTGTTGCACTACCTCAGAATCCCATTCTCCATGAGGAATGCGGTGGAGGAAACTTACGCGCGTTATCAGCGTGTGGGTACTGGGGTGCGAAACGGAAGGGGCTGAATATTTACTACGGCTTACCGTCAATTCGAGCTATCTGTGGAACACGAACCTGGGCCCCTAGGATCGCCGCAGCTGCCGCATGGGCCGGAAGGCGGGCGGGAACCCGGG
Source organism: Terriglobales bacterium (assembly GCA_038254805.1). GTDB lineage: Bacteria > Acidobacteriota > Terriglobia > Terriglobales > Acidobacteriaceae > Gp1-AA145. The sequence goes on along the minus strand of JBBSFW010000177.1, from coordinate 739 downwards.
GAACTGCGAGCCGAAACCCCAAAGCGCGAGAGCTGCGGAACGAGTTTCTGGCTGTCGCACTTTGGACAACGTGGCTTCTTATCGCCAAATACCAGCGCCTCAAAACGATGGGCGCATTCCTGGCATACGTATTCAAAAATCGGCATTGACTCCTCCAAAGATTTACGAATGCAAACATCGCGATGCTTCGTAAATCCTGACGCCGGCGGATTCATGGGCATCTTAGGCATTCTACAGTTCTAACCCGATTCCACCATTACGCCCCTCTTGCTAAATTGTTTGTACATTTGAGCTTCCCAACAGCTCTTGAAAAGAACAAAGAAGCGCCTTTACTCCAGCAAGGCGCTTCTTTTATTTGCTTTTTATTTTACAGGTCTACCAGAAACTAAAATGGAGCCTGTCCAGCCAGATGGCATAGTCGTACATTTTGGAATTGCCGTCTTGCTGGTAATTGATGGTTACGGCGCTCCAACTGGTGCTAGTTGGATACTTGTAAATGTTCAGGTTGGCCGTTTTACCGTTCAAGGTGATGGACTTGTAACGCAGACGGTTGCCAGATGTCCTTTGCACCTGGATCACGAGGTGGTTCCAGGCGTTATTCGTGGGCCTGCATGATACTCCCGTCGGCACCCACTTTTTGTTAATGTTGTCGTAAATGTCCCACTGATGGCCCCCTGCGATGCGGCACTCGTGACCCCAAATGAAAGACTTTCCGCCGGTGAACTGGTTAATGTCGAAT
>JBBSFW010000176.1:0-7629 GCA_038254805.1 Terriglobales bacterium | reverse complement strand
CCTTCGATGGATTCCGCAAGGGGGTGATTGCGAACCGTGCGCAATTCATGAAGGACTTGCCGATTATTTATTTTGGGGCGGATCGTCCTGGGTCCAATATTTCGCAAGCAACGCTCGATGCCTGTTGGAATCAAGACATGCTCACAGGTTTTCCCGCGGCGTACTTCGCCATCAAGGCGTTCTCTGAAGAGCGATACGAGCGAGGATCTGAAAAAAATCGCCGTCCCGACTCTGATTCTGCACGGGGATGTCGACCAGATCGTGCCCATTGGTAATGCCTATCGGTCCGCTAAGCTCATCTCGAATGCCACCCTCAAGGAATATCCTGGGGCACCACACGCGATCATGTCGACTTCAAAGGATCAAGTGAACGAAAACCTACTGCCCTTCATTATCCAGTGATCGTCAAGAATTGCGCTGCGTTTTTCGCTCGTGCGCGGCGAACCGGATGCCCAATTGCATGTGCGCTGGGAGCCCGAGATACCGATCCCCCCATCCTAGTGCGCATTGCCTCCGGATTGCCGACATCCATGTAAGTCTTTGTCAAGAAAAAACACAATACTCCTGACGCGCGCTTCGGAGGAGCGCGCACGACCGCACCCGTCAGAATCCGCAACTCGCACGAGTGCCTCTCGGAGGTTCCTGCCTTCGCAGAACCGGACATCCATTCGCGGTCTCGGGTCCTTACGGGCCGTCACCGGTTGATTCGGTCGGCCAGCAAGGGGTCCCGCTGCTGCGAACTGGCCAGGGCGTATTCCGTTTTCTGAACTTGTACGATGGTGTCCCGGCTCAGACGCAGTAAAGGCAGGATACTCTCATGCACTTCTTCGGGTCGAGAGCAACTCCCGGAAGTAGCCCACCTTGTGCAGCCGTATTCTCCGCGAAGGTAAGGAGGAGAAGCTTACTTTCCGGCTAGTTCTTTCGCCCAGTTCAGGACGATGTTCACCTGCGTCGCGGTGGTTTCGCTTTCCGGCGGTTTGATGCAGATAAAATGCTGGCCATCGGGCATGGGAGCGTAATCATGACCCGCTTGACTGCAGGAAAACCCGAAAAGTGCGTGTGGCGCACTGGCAGCGAATTCACTGCCCGACGAGACGGTGACACTCATGAGTCTGGGCCTGCTGGCTGTCGTGCGAAAAAACAACTCGCGCCCGTTTGCGGACCACATGGGATGGGTACCGCCATCCTGAGAAACCTGCCATTTCCCCGCAACAGAGGGGAATTCGCGCACGTAAATCTCCGTTCGTCCCGATTCCGCCGACTCATACGCGATCCATTTGCCGTCAGGAGAGATCGCTTCATCATTCACCGCGGGATCGTTCAAGAGTAATTTCGGTTTTCGCTCGCCCTGGAGCGGCAGCAGATAGACTCCTGCTGATTCTTTTGTCCCAGAGATGTCATAAGCGAGGTATCGCCCGTCCTTCGAAACCGAACCTGGGAACGTTTGCGTCGGAAAGGCGCCCAGATCTTCCTCGCCACCGGGCCCGTTTACCGGTTTCCAGAAAAGACTCTTGCGGCCGTTCCGGGACGATCCGTAGATCACGCGTTTTCCATCAGCGCTCCACAGCGGATCGCGATTGTCACCGTCAAAGGTAAAACGGTTTAAGGTTCTTTCCTGCAAATCGTAGATCCAGATGCTCCACTGCTGTTCTGCAACGATGGTCATGGCGAGCAGTTTGCCATCCGGAGAAAGGGTCAGATCTTCATAGGCTTGTGGCTGGGCAGGAAGCATCGTCTCCTTGCCGGATCGATCCAGGCCGACCAGAAGATTGTGTTTTCCAATGGTCCCTCCCGGAATGTATGCGAGCGTTCCATCACGAGCAAGAGAGAGGAACGCAAATTCTCTGCCAGACACGGTTTGAGCTCCTTGTAGCACCGGCAACGGAGTTCCGGTAATCTTCTCGTTTTTTTCATCAAATGGAACAGCCAGGATTGTGCCATGCGAGAGATAAACAAGGTGACCACTGGACGAATAATGCGCGTTGGCGGCACTTTCGATCAGTATTGTTGACTTTCGAGTTTTCATCGACGCCACGGCAATGCTCCCCTGTTCAGAGCCCTCGCCGGTCTTCGTGGTGTACAGAATGTCGCCGCTCGGCAGGCCTTCCGGCCACCATTGCCAGTCTTGTTCTTTTCCCGGCTCTGGTTGTATCAGCAATTCTGGCTTCCCGCCGGACGCAGCCACGCGAAACATACTTCCAGCCCAGTCCGGTGTGAAAACAATAGTGCCGTCGCTAAGCCAGGTGCCGCCAATAAAATTCTGCACACTCGCCAGAACGATCGACTGACCGCCATTGACGGAAATCTTTTTTAGTTTTCCATCGGCAAAGAATCCCACCCATTCACCGTCGGGTGAAACGAACGGCATGGCCGCTCCATCCGTACCGGGAATCACCTTGATCTCAAAAGAGGATAGGTCACGAACCGCGAGCTGGGTGGCGCCGGCGTGCACAACGACCAGAATAATTCGGCGCCCATCCGGAGACAGGGCCAGTGGCGTATTGTCGTTGCTAAGAGGATCCGTCGGCGGCATCGTGAGCGACAGCCTGACCACTGCCTTTTCGCTCGCAGATGTGGATTTCCACAAAACAAAACCGGTAACGGCCAAAGCGCCTGCGGCCAAGACTGTCAAACCAGCAGTAATCCATTGCGCCGGACTCTTGGCCGCAACTGCCGGCGCCGATCCGCTGCCCGGTCCACCTTCGGAGATCCATTTCAACTGGCTCGCCAAATCGCTGGCGCTCTGCCAGCGGTCGTCCGGAGCTTTCTCCAGGCATTTTTTGATGGTTCTTTCCAGAGCCGACGGCGTCAGCGGCCGCAGCGACGTAATCGGCGCCGGCTCCTTCTCCAGAATCGAAGAAGCCACGCTCAACTGACTTTTGCCGGCAAAGGCTCGCTGGCCGGTCCACATTTCGTAGAGCACGGCGCCCAGCGAAAAGATATCGCTGCGGCCATCCAGATCTTTGCCTTCCACCTGCTCGGGTGACATGTATTGAAATGTCCCGACGATGGTTCCTTCTTGCGTCACCGGAGTCGCTGGCGCGGCCATGGTGAGAGTTGCCAGCGAAGCCGGCGCCACGGAGGCTTTGGCAAGGCCGAAGTCCAGCAGTTTCGCCCCGCTGGAAGTCAGCATCACGTTGGACGGCTTCAAGTCGCGATGCACAATTCCCGCGCGGTGCGCTTTGTCCAACGCATCCGCAATCTGGGCGCCGTATTTCAAAAGCAGCTCGAGCGGCAGCGGACCCTTCTCAATCCGATTGGCTAGCGTTTCGCCCTCGACGCATTCCATCACCAGGTAGTCCACGCCGTCCTGGCTGCCAACGTCGTACAAGGTACAGATGTTTGGGTGATTTAATCCGGAGATGGTCTTCGCTTCACGTTCGAACCGCTGTTTGCGCGCAGGATCGGCGCTCATTTCCTTGGGCAGGATTTTTATGGCGACATCGCGCGACAAGCGAGTATCTCTTGCGCGATAAACTTCGCCCATCCCGCCGGCGCCGAGTGCCGACAAGATTTCGTACGGGCCAAATTTTGTGGATGGTGCAAGCGACATGGGCATCCGCATTGTAGCCCAGTAAACTCGCAAACCCTAGCACAGGGCGACGGAAAGTCCTGCGGGAATGCCGCAAAGGAGGAAGCGGAATCTCTGTGGCAGCCACGGTACTGGTCTCCGGCCCTCCATCCTTCTTGCTGCCTCCTACAATGGTCGGGGCAATTTCGCTCGCGCGTTTCTTCGGCGCTTGCCCGTGATTGAAGAAATTAAGAAAACGCGATATCGGTGGGAAGAAATCGATTATCTCTGGGCCCAGAATTCATTAAGAAATTGATGGGTAAGCCAATTACATCAGGCGATTTTCCACCATGTTCGCGGAATCACGGGCTGATCACGGGCTGGAGAATTTTGAGGATTCTCGCCGGATCTTTCTGTCTTCTTGCGATTTTGTGTACCACCAGTTTTCGGAATTGTGAGAAACAGATCGAAAATGGGAGGGAGGCGACTATTTCAGCATATTGGAATTAACAACTGAATATGGCAGAACGACAAAAGTAATGACGAGCGGAGAAATAAATCGTCCAGCCTGCGGCGACTATAATGCCCGTTTGGTTTGGATGACCGAGGTACAGAAGGCTGGTTTGATCGGCCGACGGGGACCTTTTAAATCGGCGGATAAAATGTGTAAGGTGCTTCAGAGTGGGGGCGAGTTTGGTTGAAAATAATGTGTCGCACTTTAGTGAAAAATCCAATCTGGATAAGAAATATCTGCACGCTGTTTCTCTCCATAGTCATACGAACCGTTCCAAGGAAAGCCTTCGGTTTATTCCTGAGTTCGCGCAAAGACGTCCGTTGTTGCATTGGGCGCTGGAGCGGCAGGCTAGGAAATCGACGATTCCGGTCGACTTAGTCAAGGCTTACTGGACGCCACCTTTACCTCCCAATGCTGCTTTCGCGCTCGAAAAAAATCAGATTGAACTTGTACTTGGTTTAAGGGGTCTGGTATCACTCACTGATCATGACACTATCGAGGCACCTACTTTGTTGCGAATGGTGAAGGATTCCAAAGAGGTTCCGCTCGCACTAGAGTGGAGTGTCCCGTTTGGTGGAGCAATTTTTCACCTGGGCGTTCATAACTTGCCAAGCCAGCAAGCGCGGGTGATTGTTGCCGAGCTCAACGCATACACGCAAACTCCGTCCGATTCGCGTCTAACCGAGCTGCTGGCGATGCTCGATGAGTATTCCCAAGTGCTTATCGTGTTTAACCATCCACTCTGGGATCTCGGGGGCCTAGGCCCGCAACGATTCCGAGAAATCCTCAATCATTTTTTGTGCCGTAATGTCAAGTACTTGCATGCGTTGGAACTCAATGCTACCCGGAGCCGGCGCGAAAACCGTGGCGTTATAAAACTAGCTGCGTGGTGGGAGCGACCGGTAATTTCAGGTGGTGACCGACATGGATGCGAGCCCAGTGCGGCTCTGAACGTAACCCGGGCCGAAAGTTTTTCTGAGTTTGTCCACGAGATCCGCATTGACCAACGCAGCCACATTCTTGTTATGCCGCAGTACGAGGAGTCCTTGAGCATCCGCACCCTACAAGCAGTGCTGGACGTGATTCGCGAGTATCCAGAGCACGCGCCGGGTTGTCGCCACTGGGACGATCGAGTTTTTCATCCAGATCAGAACACAAGCGGAGATCAACCGATTTCTGCTCTCTGGAAGGAACCTCCGCCTTATATTGAGCGCGTTTTCTTTCTTATGCGATTACTAGAAAAGGCTCCGGTTCGGCGTGCATTGAGACGGATTTGTCGAAACGTTGGGGATTTGCATTTGCCTTTGGAAGACGAGAATCAGGTTTGGTTGTGAGAAACGGGAATATGAGAGGTTTACGAATCGCGTTCTTTCCCGATGCGTACAACGAAGTGGATGGGGTTGCTACTGTGAGCCGACATTTCGAAGCATTTGCGAAAAACCGCGAACTTAAATTTCTTACCGTCCATGCAGGCCCGTGCGAAGACCTGGTGACGTCGGGTTCCGTTACTAGAATCCAACTTCCACGCAGTCGGCTGACCTTTCCACTCGACAGGGCACACAGATATGACCTGGCGTTCTGGACGCACTATCGAGAGGTGGTGAGCCTACTACAGGACTTCAAACCGGACGTTCTCCAGATAACGGGTCCCAGCGATGTCGGGATGCTGGGCGCGCTGGTTGCGCATAACCTAAGCATTCCACTAGCCGCCATGTGGGAAACCAATGTGCATCAATATGCTCGGAGTCGTTTGTCCCCGGCGCTGTCGTTACTCCCGAAGTGTTTGTCTGCCAAAGTGTTGAGCGGGGTGGAGCGGGGTGCTTTGCTGGCCGCAGCTCGTTTTTACAAGATTCCCCGCCTCCTATTCGCTCCGAACCAAGAAATGGTCACCCTACTTGGTCAGAAAACCGCCAAACCTTGTTTTTTGATGTCGCATAGCGTCGATACCACCGTTTTTAGTCCGCGGCTCCGAGATCGTGCAGACCGTCAATTCCGAATCGGCTATGTGGGTCGCCTCACCACAGAAAAGAATGTACGCGTACTGGCGCAGATAGAACACGCTCTTTTCAACCGTGGGCACCGGAACTTCCGCATGGTGGTCGTTGGCGACGGAGCAGAAGGAAAATGGCTACAAAGAAACACCCGGCAGGCCGACTTTACGGGAGTCTTGACAGGCACAGATCTCTCCCGGGCCTTTGCAAATTTGGATATTTTTGTGTTTCCGTCAGAAACGGACACCTTCGGTATTGTGGTTCTGGAGGCGCTCGCGTCCGGCGTGCCTGCTGTGGTCAGCTCTGTTGGTGGACCAAAAGATAGCGTACAGCACCGCGAGACCGGGTATATAGCCAACAACCTCGAAGAGTTTGTCGAGTACACGGAACGTTTGCTTACGCAACCCGACTTATTGACGTCGATGAGGATGGCCGCCAGGAGATATGCTCTTTCTACTTCCTGGGAAAGAATCTTTGAAGGCGTGTGTAATACCTACGAACAGCTTTTGCGACCACAACGCATCGGCTCCACAGCGACTAATTCAAGATTGTCCAGAAACTAAATCAACGCGGATCGCTGGTAAAATGTTTCCGCACAAAGGAAACGACCCGGGGACAGCGAGTATGAATGCTTTGTGGCAATTGAAAGCTATGCGGACCGATCGTACACGCGATTACATAAAACGCTTCGAACAGATAGAGAGCTTGCAAGCCTTGTCTATCGGAACCACCGTACTCTTTGCTTCCTTGGGTTTGGGCGAGGCAGTCTACCGCCTGACCTTTTTGGACTTTGACGGCGCAAAAGATCGCCTCCCCATTGAAGCCTTATTTGGGTTGTTGTTGGGCTATCTTGCAAGCAAATTAGCTAGAGCTGTCTACAAGCGCCGAAAACTGAGAACCGCCAGTCTCGATTTGATCAGGGATGAGAACTATCGGATACGAAACGCCTTGGAAGCGATTTCACCCTTAGCACATCCGTTGAGGAACCAGCAATCCATCAGGGTGATTTACGAAGGAGTAGATCAAATCGAAAACGCACTGAAGGACGGCTAATCCCGCAGCGACTGGATTGCGAATTAGCGAATGCCTTGGCCTTCAATGGCAGGACGTGGATTTCTCTAATCAGAAAATCAGCGTTCGGCGGACTTGGCTTGACGGTCAAATAGGCAAGCCTAAAACGAAAGCTAGTGCACAACCAGTAGGAATGGGAACGCTTCTTGCAGACATCATTCGGCGATGGCAGATAGAAACACCCTATTCAAAATCTGAAGACTGGGTGTTCCCTTCCTTTAAGCTCCATGGCCGAAAGCCCCGGACAGGATCCGAAACTAGCTATCAAACGCTCGCAGCTCGATTCGACGGAAAATCTTTGTTTTCAGATGCTCCAGCTGGGGATGGTCGGAGGGGAAAGCCTTTGGCGGAACAATCTTCCAAGGGCGCGGTTCAGACCGCTAACTGTAGCCGTTACAGGCTCTAGCAGGCTGCTGAAAAACCACTCCTCATCCACCAACCAGTCGTGTTAAGAGTGGAGGCATGAGAGGCGTAGATCATCAGCAGAGTCAGATGTTCAGTTATTTGTCGCCGGAGACGCGGGTGCGGAAGGATCATCCGCT
>JBBSFW010000175.1:0-7652 GCA_038254805.1 Terriglobales bacterium | reverse complement strand
CCAGATATTTTTTTCCCAGAACCTGAACCAGTACCGATTTAATGGTTCCCAGCACTCACAGCTCTCCGAACCAGGGGTCATCGCGAGCGGGCGGCGTACACCATTTTTTACTGGTTGGGGAGAGAGTGGGTGACCTAGCGCCGAAAACTGGACCACTCCAAACGCAGAGTTAGCCCCTGGTGTGGCGGTGAGAACGACAGACGCATTTGACGGGAAATATCCGGTGCAGCCGGCATTTGAAATGATCTCGTACGCTCGCCAACACTCTTTGCCTGTCGGCAGGCTCAGTAAGGATGCGGGCAATGGACACCGCACCCGCCATCGCGCTAAGGCGTACCTGCGGAGCACGAGCAACAAGGATGCGCTGCTTGTTGCGGCTGCCGACAAACTCCACAATGCCAGAGCGACCCTGTCCGACTACCGAGAAGTCGGCGAGCAGCTATGGCTGCGGTTCAAAGCTCCGAAGAAAGACCAATTTTTGTTTTTCGGCGCATTGATCGACACCTTACACCGACCCGAAGCCCCGAGGGTGCTTGTTGGCGAACTGGAGAAGGTCGTCAACGAACTCGCACACGAGGCCAAGTGATCTCTGCCTAACCGGAGACACGAACCGGCCCATCTTCATGAATCCTTGCAATCTCTTCTGCTCTGAATGAGACTGAAATCCTATGCAGCAACAAAACATTCCAATCAGCAGTCTCGTAGACATGTATGTGCGAGGCGAGCTTCGCTTACCCGAGATTCAGCGCCAGTATGTCTGGAGAGCGACGCGGGGTCGAGGCCTGCTCGATTCGTTGTATCGAGGCTATCCAAGCGGATCGATTTTAATGGGGGAGACCGACGAAGCAGTTGCAACTAATCTTCCCGGTTGTGAAATGCTCAAAGGACTAGCAAAGTGGAAGGGTGAACAGTTCGTTCTGGATGCGTATGAACAAGTCGGCAGCAAGCGGAACATATTCCAAGAAGTGTTCTCCAAAATTACCAGTAAATTCTTTTAAGCAGACGCTATCAATGAATGAGGGCAGCAGGCGACTTGAAACCATTTGCGGCTAGGCAAAACTGAGAACTTAAGGAGTGGCATGTCGCTCTCGCAAGGGAGTATCCTGCATGCGCTCAGATTCTCATCGAGGACTCCGTCCACATCATAGTTCCGAGGGCATACCATGGCACGTTTTGCAGAATGGAAGACCATTTCAGACATCTTTAGCGCGGTTGAGTACTGGAAGACCACATGCCTCCTCAACGAAGGGTCCCTCTTCTCCAGCGCGAAGATCTGGACGTTACAGAACTTTGAAGATCTGAAGAGATATTTTGTCGATTCGCCTATCCATGGTCAGCAGCGTTTCATTGAGAAATTTCAGAAACAGCTTGAGCTGGCTTCCGCTGACACCAAGAAACTGGCGGCTGAAGTTACCTGGCTTATGTGGTTGTTTCCGTCGAACATTGGCCGTGAAGCCAAAGTCTCGAGGATTCGAGAGATTTGGGGTTGGTGTAAGGAGTCACTCGATTCTGCAAATCGTTTACTCGCAGCTCCTCTTGAGCAGGGAATCGGATCCGCAGGGCCTGCCTTCAACACACGATTTCCCCGCGAGCTGAGCTTCACGATTGTAATGTTCGAAACCTGGAAACGGCTTGGCCAAGCCGAGCAGCTTACTCTATTAGCGGATGGTTGGGCATTCGCGAACTGGATGGACCCTATCGCCCAAGACAGTGAATGCCAGATCCGCCACATGATCTTATATCTCCTTTTTCCGGACCAGTACGAACGTATTTCATCCTGGGGGCAGAAGCGACAGATTATTAGGGTGTTTGAAAATACCCCCGGCGTTGAAGCTGCTCTAAAGCTTGTTAAGACTGATGCTAGAGATTCCCAAGCGGTTCAAATGGACAAGCGGTTACTTGCCATTCGGCGAGCCTTAGAAGTCCCCTACGCCGGCCTCGAATTGGATTTCTATCGGGAGCCAATTAATTCCATTTGGCAGGATGGCGGCCCCGCGACGCCACTTGGTGGAACAGCATCCACGAATGCTCACAAGTACTGGGTGGAAAAAACGATAGTGTCCGGCCGGAAAGATCGCGAGGAGGGTCCGGACCGGCTGGGGTTAGCGCTCTGGTCTCCCCAAAAGTCTGAAGACGGAAAAGACATCTATGCCAACATGCGTGCAGCAAAACCGGGGGATCTCGTTCTCCATCTCGTGGACAACAAATATTTCAAGGGTGTTTCGAAGGTAGCTTCTCCGGTCGATTCAACCTTTCAAGGGGTTGAAGGTTCGGAGTGGAGCACTCAGCCTTCCTATCGAATTTCCTTGGATGACTACCGTGAGCTGGACCCACTTTTGTCTCGAGAGGATTTCTTGGAGGCTCCAGAAGGAGCAGCTGAACTTCGGCGTGTGCAGAAGGCATGTGAAGGCAAGGGACTATTTTTCAATAAGAAAATGACCCTCAGGCAGGGCGCTTATTTGACGACAGCTCCGGAGGAGCTAGTCGCAGCGCTTAATCGCATTTATCACGGTCTATATGAGAAAGACCTCCCTCACATTGGCACGCTCGGCCTTGACGCAGATAATCCACCATCATCCACATACACGGTCGACGATGCTCTCGAAGGAGTATTTATTGATCGCGACCAATTTGCGGAAATGCTTGAATTACTAACCCTGAAAAAGAACATTATTCTTCAAGGACCACCGGGTACGGGAAAAACGTTCGTTGCCCGACGGCTAGCATATGCTTTGCTTAAAGCAGAGGACAAGGAGCGGTTTCAATTTATTCAGTTCCATCAATCATATTCCTATGAGGACTTCGTCGAAGGATACCGCCCTCAGCCAGACAAGAGTTTTGCCCTCAAGCCCGGTACCTTTTCCACGTTTCGCAAATCAGCTGTCGACGACTCAAAACGCGACTACGTCTTCGTCATCGACGAGATTAACCGCGGTAATCTAGGCAAAATCTTCGGGGAATTGATGATGCTGATCGAATACGACAAGCGAAGTCCTGCATGGTCGGTCGGCTAGCATATTCGGACAGTCCTTTTTACGTCCCCCCGAACCTCTACCTAATCGGCCTTATGAACACCGCCGACCGTTCGTTAGCGATGGTTGACTATGCTCTTCGACGGCGGTTCATCTTTTTCGATCTAAAGCCGCAGTTTACCTCCCCCGCATTCATGCCTTGGCTACTAGAGCGGGGAGCATCGCAAAAGCTTGTAAGTGCGATCGTTGATCGCATGGTAGCCATGAACCAGTTGATCGCCAAAGACACCACCAACTTGGGTCCGGGTTTCTGCATCGGACACAGCTTCTTTTGTTCCGATGACCAACCCGCCCTCGATGAGACTTGGTACTACCGCGTGATCGGGACAGAAATCGCACCGTTGCTCCGTGAATATTGGTTCGAAGATTCCAAACGTGCCGATGAGGCGATCGCACGCCTCATGGAACCCTTGTGAAAGTTTGCATAGAAAACATTTACTACCTTTTCTGCTATGCCTGGGACTGCCTCCCACAGAGCAGGGTTGTGGATGTTTCAGGTGTGGCGCGGCCGGATACTCTGAACTTATTTGCTCATGTCATCAAAACGGGGACGGAACACATCTTGCGTCGAGGCCTGGATCGGGGGTATTCCCTCGAGAGAGCGGAACTTCTAAAACTTCGCGGAAAGATAGATTTTGCGGGGAGTATCTCGAGCGTGGCGGCCTCTCGAATTAGCCTCGTTTGCGAATTTGACGAATTTGTTCCCGATGTGCTCCACAATCAAATTCTTCGTGCCACAATTAAGAGGTTGGCACGGGCAGAGGGTATAGATGTTGATTTAAGGGCTGCGCTAAATAAGCTGGACCCAAAGTTAAATGGGGTCAGTCAAATCCACCTCAATGCTGCACTCTTCCGACGGGTTCAGATTCATCGTAATAACTCGTTCTACGGCTTTCTGATGCAGGTTTGTGAATTATTGTATGCAGCGGCATTGCCTGATCGGGGAAAAGATGGGCAGTACCTATTTCGCGAGATCCTTGATGACGAATCGTATATGGCAACTGTGTTTGAAAAATTCATGCGTCGCTTTTATGAGCTTGAACAAGAAGAATTTCCGTTTGTAGGCAGGCCGAATCTCAGCTGGGATGCTACCTCAGCGCCCATTAAGGATCTGGACTTCCTCCCAAACATGAGAACGGATGCTCTATTGCGATCGGCGAATCGCCTGATCATTGTCGACGCGAAGTACTACAAAGATGCCCTTCAATCCTTCCGAGAAAAGCGGACGATACACTCGAAAAGTCTCTATCAATTGATGGCATACCTTCGGAGTGCGCAAAAGCAATGGCCAGACAGGTCATGCGAAGGAATATTGTTGTATCCAGTGGCGGCGAGCAAGATCAACCTGCGATATGTGATCGATGGCCATCCTGTCCGCATATACACCCTCAATCTGAATAAACCCTGGCGAAAAGTTTGCAAAGCGCTATTGGCGCTGATTCGACCGATCCCACTCCGACGGAATGAGAAAGCACTCGTGCCGTTTGGATCCCTGCAATCTCAATAACCGCTCGCACTGTATTGCGTCTGATTATTTCCAAGAATGTGTACCCATGAGACGTGTCGGTTTTTGTTGCGGGCGGATTTTCTCGCAAGAATACCGATTTGGATGTTATTCGTGTTTTCTGAGTTCCTTTACCGGAGTGAATCTCGTACCCCTCTAACCTATTGTGAAGCAGTCCAATTTCGGCACGAAATTGCTCCGCCTCTTCGCTGTTAGCCTCCAACATAGGGCGGAGTTTGCTTAGAAGAGGATTAATCTGCCATTTGATTTCATGGATGACCTTCTTATCTTGGGACTCGTTATAGGCGCTGCGGTACCACGCATTGAAAGCAAGCCACGACTTTACAAACTGCCCGACGTAGTCAATTTCAGACATACGAAGCCAGGCGTCACGGTTCTCAATAAAGGTGTTAGGCATGGTTATGAGTTCCCTTTCACCAGAAACTCCAGCGCGACTTTGTCGCCTTTCTCTATTGAGAGTTCAATGGCACTGGCGGACCTGTTTTGCGAAGGCCTAGCGGCTTTGATGTTTCTGCGGCATGGCTGGCAGGCCATCCTGAGGAGCCCTGATCTTCTCTTGTTGCCCATTCTTTCAACCCGCTTTCGGCCTCGGGTCGGGTCGGACGACCCTCCTCCTCATCTTCAACGGCACGAACTGGACCGGATCGGCGGACAGGGCTTGCGGTCACGCATTTGCAAGGTGATGGACGTAAGTGACGAGGAGCTGAGTGTTAGGGGACGCGGGCTGCATGCGTACCCCCGCCCTTTTGTGCTTTGCTGGCAGCCCTTCCCCGCCCCTTATTCTTCGCAACATACAGTCTGCCGCAGCCGTAGAATTGTCAAGCGAGGTCACCAGCATGAGCATCGTCGGAAAAATCGAGAGCGTATGGCGCTATCCGGTCAAGAGCATGCGCGGCCAGGACCTGCAGGAAGCCTTCCTCGGCTTTGCCGGCGTTTACGGTGACCGGCTCTACGCCTTTCATGACGCGGCGGCGCCGAAAGGATTCCCTTATCTTACCGGGAGGGAGCAGGAATCGATGCTGCAGTATCGCCCGGTTTTCCGGCATCCGGAACGCGCCACCAGACCGATTAATCTGGCGGAGGCGGAGGCGATGGCGCCGGGCGTGACGCCCGTCTATGGCACTGGAGACGATCTGACGGTCGATGTAGAGACACCGTCGGGCGAGCGCCTTGCCGTCGATAATCCGGGGCTGATCGCGATGCTGCGCGAAGGCCTTCGTGAAAGGCATGATCTAACCCTGCTGCGGTCCGACCGGTCAATGACCGATTGCCGGCCCATTTCTCTTTTTTCTCTGCAGACGGTGCGGCAGCTCGGCAAGGAGCTGGGGCTCGCTCTCGACAAGCGGCGTTTTCGCGCGAACATCTACATTGAACTCGAATCGGGAGACGCTTTCGCGGAAAACGAGTTTGTGGGCCGGAGATTGCGCGTGGGAAACAAGGCGGTCCTCGCCGTAACAGACCGCGATCCGCGCTGCAAGATGATCACGCTCGATCCGGATACGGCGCAGGCGAACCCTGACGTTATGCGGCGTCTTGCGCGCGACCATGAGGGGCAGGCCGGTGTCTACGGCGCCGTTGTAGTCGAGGGTGTCGTCCGGCAAAATGATGAGATTACATTGCTGGACTGAGACGCAAGTGCGGCGACGCCGTGACGCTACTTCATGTTTTGCCGCGAGGGCTGAGGGGCGGATGTCATCCAGAAACCAAAAAAAAATTACTGCACGACGGTGTAGACCCCGGCTTTCGCCGGGGCAGGGCCGTTGCTGGGATCCTCCTTGCCGAATATGTCGTCCTCCTCGGCCGTCGTGTTGCGGTAGATCCATGCTGCGAGCGTGAAAGCCGTGTTGTAGTTAAAAGCGAAGTTGGCCGGGTTAGCGATGGTAACCAAGCCGCTGGCGGATGTATTGGTGTGCGTCAGGCGCCGGTAGAGATGCCGGCGGTTGTGTAAACCATGATGGCGGTGGTCCAGCCGGCGTTTGGAACCGTGCCTTTAAGGCTGGTGTCGCCTGCGCCGTCGAAGTACATGCCGTACCCCCTGTAGCCGTTGGCAGGGTCCTGCTTCTCCATGAGGTCAAGAAGAGGAAGCATCACCGACTGATAGCCAGGTATGGTCATAAAGTGTAAGAATTTAATCTATCAAACTTAGATCCTAAGCCGTTATCAGATTGTGTCGAATGGCTGTGATCGCTATGATGTCAAAGATGGCCCCTGGATCGATGTACAACGAAGTAGTAACGTGCGGCGCCATCTCGGCACCGGCAAGCCTTTATTTCGGCAATGAGTCGGGATTTTTTCGGCCCCGGCGATCCTTCGACCATAGCCGGGTGCGGGAAAAAACACCGGCGATCAAAACAACTTTAGATTGGTTACTTAGTTCAGGGAATTTGAAAGAGTAAGAAGAGGTAGCTGCTCAAGTCCCTAAGATGTCCCCGCGTCCCATTCTGCTTTTGACCCTCCTGGCCTTGATTATGGTCATCGCGTCCTGCGGGGGAGAAAACAGGTCCGACTCTGGAACCACAGATCGTCAGCCACCACCGCCTCCCCCGGCATCAACGAGTTACAGTGGAGTGCTTTCATGGCACAATGACGCGGGCATCACCGGGCAAAATTCGCAGGAAACAGTGCTCACCATGGCCAACGTAAACCAGAATACGTTTGGCAAGCTCTTCTCATACGCGTTGGATGATCAATCGTTCACCCAACCACTCTATGTGGCGAATGTCACGTTCCCGAACGCGGGAAA
The DNA here is from genome assembly GCA_038254805.1 of Terriglobales bacterium. Classification (GTDB taxonomy): domain Bacteria; phylum Acidobacteriota; class Terriglobia; order Terriglobales; family Acidobacteriaceae; genus Gp1-AA145. The sequence continues at coordinate 352 of JBBSFW010000175.1, read as the reverse complement.
ACACAACGCGGTTTATGTGGCCACAGAGTCGAACACGGTTTACGCATTCGATGCGCGAGCAACAGGTCAGTTTCCTGCATCTGGGGAAGCGGACGATTGTAGCGTTCCAGTCCGCTCAACTCGAAGGGTGCAAGCTCTGCCACAAACGGTCGAAGCTTTCCGGCCAGCGCCCGCGTTCCCGCCACTGCTGCAGCGGACTCGATCCCGCCAGAGCGCCCAGAAAAGCCGTTCATCTTCTTCTCAGTTGTGGGGACCGGGGGTGGGGTACTTGCTAGGTAGTCATATCGGTTCCGACTACTCGCCCTCATTCTGTGCTGACTCAGCTTTCAAGCAAGCCGGGTTCATCGTCGCT
>JBBSFW010000174.1:0-7711 GCA_038254805.1 Terriglobales bacterium | reverse complement strand
TGAATTGTGGTGCACCGATTACAAAGGCGAGTTCTTGTTAGGCAATCGTAAATACTGCTACCCGCTCATAGTCACCGATCACGCCAGCCGTTTTCTTCTTACCTGTGAGGCGCTTTCCTCGACCAGAGAAAACTACGCTTTACTGTCGAAAATGCGTGCAGGCTTGGTCTATTTGATCAGCTACGTGACCTATATGCGACGAATTGCGGAACAGGCGTTTCTTCAGACCGAGGCGTTATCCAAACCGGCAATAATTGCCATTCAAGGCGGACATACGAACGCTCCCCCACGTCGATATTACCGGGCGTCAGGCTATACGCCACCATGGGACACGTACAGCAAAGCGTTCATCCACAGGCACCCTATCTGTGCTGACCCATTCGGAAGGCATAGAGGCGGATTGATTAAGGCAACCGTCACAGGCCACAAGAAGGCCCACAAGGGCAATCAGCAGCTCATGTGGGACCGGGCGAATCATTACCCGCTGTGCTCCGGTTGTAATGCCTATCAGTGCGTCGCGGAAGAATGCGGATTCGGTAGGAGTAGGGGGATTCGCTGTGACTGCGGAGTCCAGCACGTAAACGCAGAACAACTCTGAGAACAAAAGAACAGGTCAAGCGGGTTTTACGGTTGCGTCCCTCAAAAAAAGGGGGGTGGGTCAAATCTCTCAGAGATGGGGCGCGGGAAGCCCGGGGCGTCGAATACGAAAATCCGGGAAATTGGTGTAACATAGTGTTTTCAAGCACTTACGAGGGTGTTTTTGGGTATCAAAGTGAGATGTTTTAACGGGTGAAATCCGGTATTTAGTAGCCCTGAAAGTGGGACAAAAGTGGTAATTCCGCGGTTTTCGTCAGGGGAGTCAAAATGAGGGGTAGAAAGCCAAAGCCGACCGCGTTGAGTATTGCGGAGGGCGACCCGAGTAAGCTGGGGAAGCAGAAACTGGAGCAGATGGGGGCCTCTCACCCCCGGGCGGAGACGGGCTTACCATCCTGCTCAGAGCGGCTTCAGGGACTGGCCCGCGAAGCCTATGAATACTGGCGGGAGCAGCTTGAAAAGATGCGTTTGGCTGAGATGCCCGACTCCCTGACGCTTGAGCGTGCCGCGGTACATTATGCGCTCGCTGCAGAGGCTGACATCCGTATCCGCGAGGAGGGTGCAGTCATACGGGAGCCGGTAGTGTCGCGTGAGACCGGAGAAATCGTCGGCTACCGGCAGAAACGGAGTGAATGGGTATTGGTACGGGCTGAAGCAGACCGAATATTCAGGCAATTTGCCACTGAATTCGGGCTTACTCCCGGCAGCCGGACGCGCCTGACAGTGGATCATAGCCGCGAAGAGGAGCAGGATTTGATGAAAATCCTCTCCCAGCCACGCCCCCAGCCGGTGCAGTAACCGTGGAATTCAGCCAGAAACAGGCCGATATTGCCTGCAATTTTTTCGAAAAGATACTGAAACACACTCAGGACTCATGGGCAGGGCAGGATTTCATGCTCGCGCCCTGGGAACAAGAGGCGGTTTCGGCGATCTACGGCAGGCTGGATGAAAAGGGCAACCGGGTAATTCAGCGGGTGTACCTGGAAGTACCGAAAAAATCCGGCAAGACGGAATTTGCCGCCGGGCTGGTGCTTCTCGAGCTGCTGTTGAATAAGCAACTCGGTTGTCAAGTGTACGGGGCTGCTGCTGCACAGCGTCAGGCCTTAAACGTCTACCGGGCCGCGCAGACTATGGTCCGTTTAAGCCCACTGCTGCAAAAGCACTTCAAGATACTAGCTTCCACGTCGAGAATCATTGAGTGCTCAGACCCAAACAGCTCTTATGCAGCCGTGGCCGCTGATGGTGACCTCTCTGACGGGGTGAATCCGGCCGGTGTAGTGGCTGATGAGGTGCACAGGTGGCGCACCCGGAAGCAATTAGAGAATTGGAACGTACTTTCTCTCGGCGGAATTACCCGTAAGCACACGCTTTCGATCGCGATTACGACCGCCGGAGTACAGAACGAGTCGCCCTTAGCTTGGCGCATGCACGAAAAAACTGAGCCATTTATTCTCGAGCGAGACAGCTTAAGGGATTCAGATTTTGTATTAGCTTGCAGGAGATTCACGTTTGGCGACTATTTATTATGAGTAAGTTTGTTGAAATTTACGAACCGTTCCAAGTTTTCCAATTCTTATGCTGGGAACTGTCTAAACCATTGAGATAGCCGCTGGACTGCTTCGTTTTTAACTCTCTGGAGCGGCTGAATCAAATTTAGGCCAACGACAGCGAGCCTCACTCGGCGGGGTTCGGCACGATCTAATGACCCCTCCCCCGGGTTTCACAGATTGGGAATATGCCAATTTCGGATATCTGACTTGGGAGGAGTTCGAGGCCCATTGCAGGACTAACGCCGCTGAATGGCCCGAAACCCTCGCAAACTTCGAATTCAACCGCGGTCAGATTTTCGGCTTGCATGAAGCCGCCGAACCACCGCCTCCAAGGACCGTTGTCACCTGGAACTCGCCGTTCGGACCGCAGCAGGTGACGATAAAAAACCGCCACAAACATAACACGCGTGTGTATCTGAGCGATGGTAGCTCGCAAAGAGTTTCGAATACGGATCTCGAATGGTAAATGGCCAGAAGAATGCGCGGTGGTGCGCGGAATCAACAGCCATTCCGTGGTTGAATCGGCATCCTTCCACTGGATAGATTCCTAACACGGTGTCACTCGCCGGATCGATCTCGGCAACTTCGTTCGTATTTCGCAGGTTTACGTACACCTTCTTAGCAACCGAGTCATATTGCGACATACCAGTTTCGCTCTTGAACGAGAGCGTCTTCAGGATCTCATCGTTCTGCACATCTACAATCGCGACTGCCTTACCCAATGTGTCCGACGCGTACACCTTACGAAACGCCGCGGCGTAGGTGCTCCCATTTGGCTTGGCGGCCGTCGCAAGGCGTTTAATTACGGTCATGCTTTGCAAACTCACAACGCCAATTTTTTCTTCACCCCAATCAGACGTGTAAACCTTTCGAAGGCCAGCTACATATTCCAATCCGGTAATCCCTGGTACTCCCGGAATAGCCTTGACCAGCTTGTTCGTTCGCATATCAATCACGTACAGGATGCCGGGGCCAAGATGTGCGGAGAGTAACCAGTGGTCTTCATCATCCATGGTTAGATAATCGAAGCGCTGACCTTTAGGACCCGGAAGATCGATGCTCGCTATTTTTCTGAGCGTCTGCGCTTCTATCGGGCACACAAACAGAACAGCTGTCACTAGACAGCACCAGATCATCCTTTTCATGATGCCACCCTACCGTGCAAGAGAAGTCCAGCTATCCCCGCAGCCAAAATCATGATTGGCTCGGGTATCTTCTTCGTCAGCATCAATACGGCGAGGGTCACAATTCCGATGATCACGGTCGAAATATCAACCAGTGACCGCCGCGCCAGGATGTATGCGGCTCCGGCGATTGCGCCGACGGCGGCAGCGCTGACGCCTTGCACAAAGGCTTTCACTTGCCGGTTCTGCGCAAATCGTCTGTAATACGGAGCGCCGAATAAGATGATGAGATAGGGCGGGGCAAACACTGCGAACGCTGCAAGGACCGCCCCGATCACTCCGGCCACCAGATAACCAATAAACGCTGCAGTGATGACCACTGGACCTGGAGTGATCATCGCAACGGCAACCGCGTCGATGAACTGATGCTCGGTAAGCCAGTGGAACTTGGCAACGACTCCGCCGTACAGAAAAGGAACAATTGCCAACCCACTGCCAAACACGAACGCGCCGGCCTTCAAGAAGAACAGAAATAGCTCTCCGACGGTAGCCGCGCCCGCGACGCCGTGAATTCCTGCCAAGAACGGATTCGTAGCAGGAATAAACATCATGAAACGACTTTGAAAAGCAGAAGGCGGAGCCTTAATGAACATCGCAACCAACCCGCACAAGATGAACAGCCAGACAATTTCAGATTGCGTCCAGGCGGTAGTGATCGCGAGAGCAGCGAAGATTATCCGGAGAAGCAAATCGCTCCGAACGGTTGTGCGTACCAGCTTGATCGCGCTCCGCACGATAATTGCGATAACAGCCGCACCGATTCCGTAGAACATGCTTTGAATCCACGGCAGGCTCCCAAAATGGACGTATAGGGCAGCAACAACCACAGCCATGAGGAATGAAGGTAGGACAAACGCTATCCCGACGAGGGTGGCTCCGATGGGGCCCGCCCGCAGCCAGCCGATATACATCGCCAACTGAGCAGCAAGCGGTCCCGGAGAGAGTTGTGAGAAAGCAAGGCCCTCCAGATAGTCCGCACGCGAGACCCAGCGACGTGCTTCGACCAAGTCTCGCTGCATGTAGCCGGCGAGCGCGATAGGTCCACCGAAGCCGAACGTGCCGAGCCGGAGAAAATAATCTAGCAATCGCCGCAGCGTGCAGGACACAGTTTCAGGGTCCACACCCAATAGTTGCGGCTGCGCCTGTTGGCTCATCGCGAGTTTCCTATTGCTTGCTACCTTTTCCGAGTCCGTCTAAAGCTGCTTTGAAGCCGTTCGCCAGTTTGTCAGCAGGCCCACAACCCCAGTAGTGCAGGAAGATAATCACCGGCCTTGAATTGATCATGTGGTTATGGATGGCCACTACGTCCAGTCCGTTTGAGCGAAGTGCCTTCAAGGTTGGAGTGACTTCTGACTCGAGCATGGCGATGTCGCCGGCTATGGCCGCATCATCGTTCGTCCCAACGAATGCCGCCCAAGTGTTGAGACCCATCCGAGCATTGATCTTGGCTCCCATCTCTTTCACATCGAGGTCATCTCGATCGACGGTAATTTTGTAGACAGGGCCGGTCTGCTCACCCGCATGACCAACAATCTTTGCGATTCGGTCCGTATTCAATCCTGGCTTTTCCGCCGTTGGCTTCTGACCACCACCCGATTCGCCCGCGTTAGTGTGTCCGATTAAATCAATGGCAGGTTTGATCTGATTCGCCAATTCCACCGCTTTTCCATGTCCATGAATGTGCAGGAAGAACACCCGCGGCTCTTCCCAGAAGAAGTGATTGTGAAGAGCTGTGACATCGAATCCGTGCTCAAGTAATGCAGACATCACCGGATTCACTTCGTCCTGAGTCAAAACCAGGTCCCCCATGACAACTTCCTCTCCGCCGTCGCCCTTTGTCATGGCAAACCAGCCACCAAACCCGAAAGATGTTGGAAGCGCGTACCCTGACACCTTCACGTGCAGATCGTTCCTGGGAATATTCACCTTCAACACATTCGATTTGTAATCTCCTGATTTCCCCACGATTTTCAAAACTTCCTGGTACTCACCGGGCGTCTCCTGGGGAAGCGCGATCGTAGAAAGGAGACAAAGCAGCGCAATTTTGATTGTTGTCTTTGCAATTGAATTCATAGCATCTCCTTAACAAAACTTGGACTATCGGGCGCTTGAACCAATGATTGGAAGTGGAGGGCGGCGCCGGTTCCCTTCCTGCATGGCCGACCGATTCGGTGCAGTTCTATGTTATATCTGTAACAAACATAATGACGAATATAGCACAGGCGAGGAACAAGCCTTCATGGCTGCTCTTTATCTTTACTTTGCCTACAAAGCGCGCCAGCCAACGTGTTGATGCCTGGAGGAAGTTGCGACGTTATGGCGCACTAGCCCTTAAGAGCGGTGGTCATGTACTACCAAACACTCCGGCCAATCGCGAACGCTTTGAGTGGCTAGGCGCGATGATCCGCAAATCGGCAGGAAATGCCTCTGTAATGCAGGTGCACTCGTTCGACGATCAATCCGATACGCGCCTGCAACAACTTTTTCTGGAAGAGCGCTCTCGTGACTACGAGGCGCTCATTGCTGACGTTCGGAAACTCAGCCGCGCCAAGAAAAAGAAAGCCGGTGATCTGACCCGCATTAGACGAAGATTTCTGGAAGTGACCGCAATCGACTTCTTCAACAATCCATTGCGCAGCCGTGTTGAGACACTACTCGCGCAGGCGGAAGAGTATGGAAAATCAGAATCGACCGATGTGCCTAACGCAAAGACTAAGGCCTATCGAAATCGGCTCTGGATAACACGACCGCGCCCAGGAATTGATCGGGTTTCGTCTGCATGGCTGATTCGCAACTTTATTGATAAAGATGCCAAGTTTGTCTTTGACGAAGATCCGACTAGGCATCCAGACGCGGTCCCTTTCGATATGTTCCACGCAAAGGGGTTCGGGCACAAGGGAAATGACTGCACATTTGAGACCCTTTGCAAGGAATTCTCAATTCGGGATCGTCGCGTACGTACCATTGCGCAGATAATCCATGATGCGGACTTGGAAGATGAAAAATTCGGTCGGTCTGAAGGTGTGGGCTTGGACCGGACCCTCATCGGATGGGCGAAAAATGGCGTTAGCGATGAAGAGCTCCTTCGGCGCGGCATCGAGTTGATAGATGGACTCTACGCGGCAGCCTCTTAGCCGGGCGCGGGACCTCAAAGTGGAGCATAGCGCGCCGAATCCCTCGAAGGCATCTTCCGAGGCGAGCGCACCAGACCAGTTGCACCAGTTTCAAGAGTCTGCAACTCGTCTGCACCAGGCGCGAGAAAATGTCCTTGTGATCAAAGAAACGAAGACAAGTTCGTGGATTGTCGGCAATCCAGAAGTGTGCGCTGAGCAGCGCGTTGTTCAGGAGGGTTGAAGTCCCTCTGGCGCTCAAATGAGGGGCGCCATATCCAAGAAGCGGGGTTCGCAGCCTCGCTGGCCGGAGAAAGCAGAAGGTATGGAGAGGTCTAAACGGGCACGAAGGCGAAAGCTGGACACAGCCAAGACCGACCTGAAGCCACCGCTTGTTGTACTCCGGAGGGCAGGGTGTCCACCGTGAGGTGGAATCCGAAGGGCATGAGGAGAAGTACCGGGCCGTAATCGAGGGGGACAATCCCCCAGATGAACCGGTCGGCCAAAGGTGGGGCAAGGTCGAGTCTGCACTTCTGAGACGAAGGCGTTCTCATTCACCCACCGGACCAAGGTGTTTGCGGGCGGCACGGTACGGAAGAACAGCGCGTGACCTCAGGAGAACTGGCAGAGTCTCCGGGTAGCACCGGAGTAAGTGAGCCTATAAGCGCAAGCGAAATGGCGAGCGACGCTCGGTCAGTAGTCGGACGGCTGAACACTACCTGAAGCGTGGTGAAAGTCACGTGACCGGGCAACCGGCGAAAATCATCCCGGGAAATGCCAGAAGCGCGAAGCTAATTGCCCCCAATAGATTTCGGACATCTCCCTCCGAATAGTGGAGCGAATTTCGTAGGTCCCGAGTTTTGTGCCAGAGGTTATGGATTGGTGGGCGACATTATAGCCCAAAGGAACGCCGCGTCGGCATCGTGGGCGGATGGTCGGCAATACGGAAACTACCTAGTCAATTAGTGAAACATTCCTGTTTGCGTCAACCATCCTTGCGGGTGGTTCCCATCTTCCTTGATTTGAGTGAAGTACCTCCGGCTTGTCCGTGACTCGGGCACAACGCCGTGCAAAGGGACGATTAGGTGGCACGTCGTTTGGCGCTTTTGCCGAGGGCGACCAGAAAAATCGTACTCTTGCCCCCGGCGTGCGGCAAGAAAAAGCCGACCACCTCGTCGTCGTAAAAGGTGAGTCCGGTGGCACCGAGGCCAAGGGCGTAAGCGCCAAGATAGAGCTTGCCGCCGAGGATGCCCGCCTCGATCTGCGCCGCGCG
>JBBSFW010000173.1:0-7815 GCA_038254805.1 Terriglobales bacterium | reverse complement strand
GTGACCGGCAGTTTGATGGCGGCGGGCAAACTGCAGGAAGTGCTGCCGCAGCGGCCGATCACCTTTAAAGGGCAGAACCTCGTCAATCTGGCGCTGTTTCTGATGGCGGTGGGCATTGCCATGTACCTGGTGCATGATCCCGGCGCAACTCATCTTTATCCGGTGATGGTCGGGATTTCGCTGGTGTTCGGGGTGATGCTGGTGATCCCGATCGGTGGCGCGGACATGCCCACCGTCATCTCCCTGCTGAATTCCTACGCCGGGCTTTCGGCGGCGGCGATGGGGTTCGTGCTCAACAACAAGCTGCTGATTATTGCGGGCGCGCTCGACGGCTCTTCGGGATTCATTCTATCCGTGATTATGTCGAAGGCGATGAACCGGTCATTTACGAATGTGCTGTTCGGGGCGTTCGGGCAAGTCGCGGCTGCGGCGGCGGGGACCGAGGAAGCGAGGCCGGTGAAGAGCGCGAGTCCGGATGAGGCGGCGGGCATCTTGGCGGCGGCCAGCAAGGTGGTGATTGTCCCTGGATATGGCATGGCGGTGGCGCAGGCGCAGCACAAAGTCCGAGAGCTGTACGATTCGCTGACCAAACGCGGGATTGACGTGCGCTTTGCCATTCATCCGGTGGCAGGACGCATGCCGGGGCACATGAACGTGCTGCTGGCGGAGGCGGATGTTCCGTACGACCGGCTGATGGAGATGGATGACATCAACGGGGACTTTGCGCAGACTGATGTTTCGCTGATCATCGGAGCGAATGATGTGACTAACCCGGCGGCAAAGACGGACCAGTCGAGTCCGATCTATGGCATGCCGGTGCTGGACGTGGAAAAGTCACATACAGTGATGGTGATCAAGCGCAGCATGAACCCGGGCTTCGCGGGAATCGACAATCCTCTTTATTATATGGATCGGACGCTGATGCTGTTTGGAGATGCGAAGGCTTTTGTCAGCAATATTGTGAAGGAACTATCGCAAGTGTGATTTAGGAGCGGCTGTGGCCACCCGCCCGCCCGGACGGGGGCGTCCGGGCCTACGTGGTCCGTTTTTTTCGAGGAGTTCGATGGAAAGCCGTCCGTTATTTATTCCGGTTATTCTGGGAACTGCGCGGAAGGGGCGAATGAGCGCCCACGCAGCCCGGGTCATGCGGGAAGAAGTCGCCAAGCGGGAAGGTGTGGAAACGGAATTGATTGATATCGGCGCGATGCGGCTGCCGACGGACGACGCGGGACAAGCGATTAAAGATCCAGCATTCGCCGCCAAGATGGAACGGGCAGACGCCCTGGTCATTGTTTCTCCGGAGTACAACCACGGATACAGCGGGCTGCTGAAGCATGTTCTCGACAGCTGTTTAAAGGAATATGCGCACAAGGCGGTGGGCATTGCCGGGGTTTCGGCCGGCCCGTTCGGGGGCGCGCGCGGCATTCAGGATTTATTGCCAGTGATGCGCGAGTTGGGCCTGGTCACAATTTTTTGGGATGTGAACTTCGCGGATGTTCACAAGATGTTTGACCAGGACGGCAAGTTGCTCGATGCCGGACCCCTGGCACGTATCGACAAATTCCTGAAAGAGCTGATCTGGATGGCGAAAACGCTGCGCCACGGCCGCGAGAACGTCAGCTTGGCGTGACAGGAGAATGAAATGTCCATTGCAAGCGCGATGATTTGCCCCAAATGCGGGGAGGAGATGAACTTGCATGCGGAGAAGCTGATTTTTTCATCCCCTGAAGAGACAGGTTACGACGCAGGGATGGGTGGAGTGGTGGAAGAGTTCCATGCTTGCGCGGGATGCGGGGCGGGGGCTTCGCGCCCGAGCTCTGGTTAGTCACAGCCCGCGCCGCCTGCGGTCCGGGTTTGCGATAGACTCGGCCGGAGCTTTTTCCCAGTGGACCGTGTGCCGGAGGGAGCGTGCCATGCCTGTCTTACGAGTCAGCTTTTTGTTTCTGCTACTGGTGGTTTCCATGTCAGGCCGCCCCCAAGCCCGCGCCAATGACGCCCGCCCGAACGACGTTTCCAGTGCCGGGCTCCTGCTGGTCGCCAACAAAGGCGAAGGCACGCTCGGCATTATCGATCCGGAAGCCGGGCGGCAGATGGCGACGGTCGCGGAGAACCGAATCACCGGTCACGAGGTGGCCGCGTCTTCCGACGGGCGGCTGGCGTATGTGCCCATTTACGGCAACTCGGGCGTCGGAAAACCTGGGACGGACGGCGCGAACATGGTGGTGATTGACATTGCCGCCCGCAAAATAGTTGGGGACGTAGATTTTGGACGCGGAGTGCGTCCGCACTGCGCGGTTTTGGGTCCGAAAGATGGAATGCTGTACGTGACCACCGAGCTGGACAAAACGGTGACCGTCATCGACCCGCGGACATTGAAGATCGTGGGCATGATTCCGACGGGACAACCTGAGTCCCACATGCTAGCCATCACGCCTGACGGAAGGCACGGCTATACCGCCAACGTTGGGCCGGGGACGGTTTCTGTCCTCGACATGGAGTCGCGAAAAACGCTGGCGGTGATTCCGGTCTCAGGGCAAGTGCAAAGGATTTCAGTTTCAGTGGAGGGCGACGCGGTTTTTACCGCGGATCAAACCAAGCCACAGCTGGCGGTGATCGACACATCCACTAATCGGGTTAAGACGTGGATCCCTTTGCCTGCGCCAGGTTACGGAACCGCTGCGACGCCCGAGGGCCGCTGGCTGGTGGTGGCGGCGCCGGGGGCGAACAAGGTGGCAGTGGTGGACCTCGGCAGCCTGAAGGTCACGCACGTGATCGATGTTCCGGCAGCACCGCAGGAGGTTGTGGTGCGTCCCGATGGCCGGATGGTTTACGTCTCCTGCGACGCCAGCCACAAAATTGCCGCGATCCGCATTGCCGACTGGAGTGTGGAGAAGCTGATTGATGCGGGCGCGGGCGCGGACGGGCTGGCGTGGGCCAGTGCCCGGTAAGCCGGCAATGGAAAAATATCCGGCCCGTTCCTCGCGGAGCGAGAGCAATTTTTTACGGAACGACCGCCTGCGCGATGTTGGAATAACTGCTTTCTACGCCACTGGAGTCCACCGCGGTAGTCGCGTAGTAGTAGGTCTGACCTGACTGGACTGTGCTATCGGTGTACACGGTCGCGGTGTCAAGCGAAGGAGTAATTTTCGCGAAGGGGCCTGTGGTCTGGGTGCTGCGGTAGACATTAAAACCAGCCAGGGACGAAGTGCTATCCGTCCAAGAGAGATTCACGGAATGCGCAACCGGCGCGGTGATAGTAACGCTGGCGGTTGCGGATTTGCTGGGATCGTAGGCACTCTGCGCTGCCACTGTGACCGGGTTGGTGGGCACGCTCGCAGGGGCGGTGTAGAGGCCGGCTGCAGAGATCGTACCAAGCGACGAGCTTCCCCCCAGAACGCCAGAAACAAGCCAGCTCACGCCAGTATTGGTAGTGCCGGAAACGGCAGCGGCAAATTGTTGCGATTGACTGACCTGCAAACTTGAACTAGTGGGCGAGATGGAAACCGATACCGGAGGTGGCGGCATAATGGAAACAGTCGCGTTGGCCGAAGCCGTAGATATGGCGGCGCTCTGCGCCGTTACCGTAACCGAAGTAGACGGCACAGCGGCTGGAGCGGTGTAGAAACCGGAGGAAGAAATCGTTCCAACCGTGGAATTTCCCCCGAGAATCCCAAGAACCAACCAGTTTACTGCGGTGTTGCTGGTGCCCGATACCTGCGCGGCAAATTGTTGAGATTGACTGACCTGCAAACTGGCGCTAGTGGGCGAAACGGATACCGAAGCCACGGCTGATGCCGTAATAGAGATAGTCGCACTTGCGGAAATCGCAGGTTGGAGAACGCTCTGCGCAGTTACCGTAACCGAAGTGGAGGGCACGGCGGCTGGAGCGGTGTAAAGACCGGAGGAAGAAATGGTTCCAACCGTGGAATTTCCTCCCAGCGTCCCATTCACTACCCAGTTGACCGTGGCGCTACCGCTGCCTGATACCGTGGCTGTGAATTGCTGTGCTTGACCAACCTGCACGCTTGCCGCGGTGGGCGATATTGAAACTGAAATATTCCGGTGGCCGTGGTTGCCGCTTGCTGCATAGGCTACAGGTGAGCACAAAATGAGAGCGATGGCGACGGCTGAAACGAGGGCGGAGGGGGAATTCTTCATGGGTTGATTCTGCGCGCCACCGCCGCTGGCCGGAAGATTACAAAAGGACGTATGAGTAGGCTGTCCCAGAAGTGCATGTACTGAATCGGGAAACTGGCCAAAGGTACAGTGGCCGTCCGGGTAAGAGAGACTTCCCCACAATGGGACATGGCTTTCCGGACTCTGGAGACCTGGCGTGGACTCGGGATAATAGAAGCCGATGAAGTCGGCTATTTCCTTGCGCCCGTACCAGGTTTCGCTGGTTGTAGTCATTGGCGGCTGCCTTGCGCTTTGGGGATGCGGAGGGAAAGTTCAGAGCGGGTCGCCCAGCGCTGTGCGCGCGAATTTGCAGGTCAGCAATTCCATTTTGGCGTTTGGGAATGTGCTGGTAGGCGGCACCAAGACCAGCAACCTGACGATCACAAATGCTGCGGCGACGGGAGGCCCTGGCATTACGGTGTCGCAGATCAACGTCACCGGAGCGGAATTTAGTGCTTCCGGAAGCACGCCTCCGTTCACTTTGAATCCTGGTCAAAGCGCGATCATTGCGGTCAGATTCGCGCCCATGTCTGCAGAAGCGGCCAGTGGCGGCATGTCCATCGTGTTCGCAGACTCGAGCGCTCCGGCGAGCGTGGCTCTATCGGGAAACGGTCTTGGCGCATCCCAGCTGGCAGTCAGCCCTTCGACAATGAGCTTCGGGAATGTGGCTGTGGGGAGCAGCCAGTCTCAGAACGGCACGCTGACCGCGGGAAGTTCGAACGTTGCGATTTCCTCTGCCGCCTGGAACGGATCCGGATTTTCGCTGAGCGGTATTAGTTTTCCAGCCGCCGTGGCAGCGGGTCAGAGCCTGCCCTTCACGGTTACTTTTGCACCCCAAATTTCAGGGAGCGCGACCGGCCAGGTTTCAGCACCAGTGACGCCTCAAATTCACCAGCGATCGTGACTTTGGGCGGCAGCGGGACGCAGGCCACGCAACACAGCGTGAGCTTGTCATGGAACGCGAGTACTTCCCAGGTGGACGGCTACAATGTCTATCGCGGAACCGCCTCGGGCGGGCCGTATACGAAGCTGAATTCCAGCCTTCTATCAGGCTTGGCATTTACGGACAGCAACGTTCAAAGCGCGGCCACATATTTCTACGTGGCCACGGCTGTGGATTCGAATAACGTGGAGAGCGGATATTCGAATCTGGCAACTGCGGTTATTCCCTGAGTTCTGAGGCTCGCGCGAACGATACCGAATCGGGGACCGGACCGTTTCCTGGCGACGGTACCCAGACGCCCTTGAGAGCGCCGCCCTCGCTCGGACCGTCTCGTAGAGTGCTCCTCCTCTTTATAGGCTTTGCTCTGTGTTCCATCCGTTCCGTCCACAGCGTAATCTTCTGGGTGTATTCCCTATGATCAGAACCAATAATTGCCAGAGTGACCTCCTGCCATTGGCCATGCTGGAGGTGGGTTGGCATGAGACCACCAGTTGCCAGCAGCAGGCCATGCAGGGGACGCCTAGGCAACAACTTTCCCCCTTCTAGCAAGTCGTGATTCATGACCATTTCAGGTGGGAACTCCAGCCCCAGTTTTCCTGGAAATCGGTACGCCTTATAGACGCTATCCGGCCTTTTTCGGAACTTGAGCTCGATCTGGCTCGGCGTCAGCCATTCCAAAAATTCTTCCTGCCATGGCGTCCGTATCTGGACGTCGACGGAGTAGATCGTTTTCGGCGTCTGGTTCGTGATAACCAAATCCAGTTTGTATCCGGCACGCCCATCTTCCAGCTCGAATATGTTGGTGTCGTATGCGCCGTTGATTGGCTGTACTTCAAGTCCCAGCATGGAGTCGACAGGGTTCTCGATTTCAATATCAACTCCCTGCTCTTTCAGTCGCTGCGCAGTGTAAAAAAATTCTTCCTGCTCAGCTCGAGTCAAACGAGATTTAAGGAACGGCATCACAGCCCCCACGCCAATATATTCTAGAATTCAAAACGCGCATGCCTACACGTCCTGCATACTCTGCACAGCCTGTAGCGTAGTTTTTCCCTCGACAACTTGATCGCCGGTACAGATCAAGCAGTTCGACCTTTTCGGTAAGGCTAACCCAAATTCGACTGCCAGTTCGTGCAACCGCCGGCAAACGTCATGCGAGAATCGCAACACCATCCCGCTTCCATTCCGATGCCGTGGAAGCCCGAAGTTTCCCAGCATGCATCCCACCTCGACCTCGCTATACATATATCGCTCGCCCCGGCTGCGTATTAACGTGTTGATGAAGCGCGTGATCTCTTTGACTTGTATACTCCTGCGCAGGTGGGAAGGTGCCCAGACCACCTCGACCATCGCGACTCCGGGCGTGCGTGACCTTCCCGCCAAAACTTCCTGTTCGCGGCGGTGCACGATCCCGGCCACGCGCGATGCGAAAGCCTCGTCACCCTGTACACAGGACTGCAGGGGCACAAGCACAGTGTTTGCCAACTTGGGAAAGAGATCGCGGCCTCGAGAGCCGCTTGAATTGCTAAGATAGTGAAGCCGGTACCCTAGCAATTGGGGCTGGAGCTCGCTCGCAATTTGCCGGCAGTCCAGCTCATGCAGGCAGCTGCCAGACCGTGAAGGCAGTGCCATGCGGAAGGTAGCAGTCTCAACCGCATATGCTCCCAGAAAAAGAACCTTTGGTCCCGCAATTGGCGACACGTGGCCGCCTGGAGCAGGCACAAACACATCCCGGTAGTTTGAAGTGCGAAAAAACTCCAAGACGCGTGGTGAAATGTCAGGCTGATTGATCAAGAGTGTCAGATGAAGGTTCATCGGCAACGAAAGCGGGGTATTGCGTCCCACTCCCGCCAGGATTAAGGGGTGGCGGCTCACGCACGACAGCAGCCGCAAAAAATTGATTGCCAGATCCATGTCGGTTCCGGTGATGATGAGATCAGGTGCGCGCAGCCAGCATTCAGGAAACCAGGTCGAGATCACAAACGCGGTGATAAGCGTGACCTGCTCTGGAAGGAAGCCGATGTGGCGCTCGAATGGGATCCCGATCTTTTTTAGGAGTTCAGCCGAGCTACCATAGCTAGCCCATGAACTTGGGAATCGGATTGCGGACTGAAGACTTTCGGTAAGCTCAAGCGGGCGATAGCTGCGGCCGTTAACATCGATCTGGGGCGCAATGATTGCGCGCTCGCTCTCCCAATGGAGTAATTCAAGACCCTGGCCATCCCTGGCCGAAACCAGCTCAATCGCGGAACCATCGGCAAAAATTTCACCAGCCGTGCGGACGATCTTGGGTTCCTCGCTCACGATCCACCTCGCAGGCGGGCGGGCACGATCGGGCTCGGGGCCGAAACAAAGGTCGAGCGATCACGCTCACTAGCCTAAGAATTTTTCTTTCGATCGTTACAGAAATTTATTTACAGTCCGAGTGCAAGAAACGCATTCCAGAGGTTGGAAACCGCCCATCACAAACAACTACTCCCGAATTATAGCAGCTCCGACAAAAAACACAAGCGATTGTACTCGTCCAGTAGATGGGTGACAGATTCATTCCTTTCGTTGAGATGAGTTGCGGAGCAGGAACTGTTGCGGGGTTAGGTATCCGAGCGCCTGGTGAGGGCGGACGGTGTTGTAGGTTTTTTCCCACTGCCGCAGCTCGCGATTGAGTTTCTTCATTTCCAGGGAGCAGGCGGTGACTTGGT
>JBBSFW010000172.1:0-7929 GCA_038254805.1 Terriglobales bacterium | reverse complement strand
TTTGTGCCCTCAAGTCTCTTCGCGAGGGGGGGATCCAGATCGCCGAAATAGCCATGAGCATGGTCGGCGCGGCGCCACTGCTGGACGCCGCAGTCTCCGAGTTCGGCGACAGCATGGTGATCGGAGCGGGAACGGTTCTCGGCACCTATCTCATCACCGCGGCTTCGGGAATTGGCGCCGAGACAGCCAGAATGCTCGTGCGGAGCGCCACGAGCCGAAATCACGGCAGCTCTTCCTGGTTGCTCGTGATGAACAGGATTGCGGCATGCTGGCGCAAGAACTCCGGTTGCTAGGCGCTGTAGTCCAATATCGGGCAGGCGATCTGACAGATTCGCAATTTGCTCCATCCGCGGTTTCCAGCTGCGCATCATCGTTCGGACGGATCGATGCTTTCTTCAACGTGGCGGGAATCAGCGGCCGGCGGTTCGGCGATGGGCCGGTCCATGAGTGTACCGAAGAAGGTTGGAGCGTGACGTGGAATACTAACGTGACCACGCAATACCGCATGTGTGATGTAGCGTCGGGATGGTCTATCTGCTGACAGATTCATCGCACGCGGTGACTGGCCAGGTGCTGGTGGTTGATGCGGGCTGGAGCTTGGCTTAGCCCACGCTTGCTGAGTTGCTGATCCTTGAATGGGAAGCAGCTGAACAGCGTCTCCCCCAAACCGTCATGCATACATTCGCATGATCGCTGCGCTTCCCGCCGGCACCTTCAAGTTGCATTTCGAGTTTTTTACGTTGACTGCTTCCACCTCCGTCGGCCTCCAACGCCCGGCTGCATCAACCGCGGCCCCACCCAAAGTCACACGGTCAAAGCTTTCCAGCCACGGGGCAGCCAGCCGCATAACGTCGGCTTTATGAAAATTTCTGTTGCTCTGAAGCTCGACGACCGCGTCCTGGTGCTCATCTTTATTAATTACCGTCAGAGCAATCCTGTTTCTCGCCGGCATGCACGCATACGCGGCGAGATTCAATCCAGCAGGGTCGTACGCCGCCATTATCTTTTGTCCTGAGGCAACCTGAGAGAATGCGAGCATGCCGTAATACTCCGGGGTGGCGGAGTAGGTTCCGCGCTGATTGTCTGCAATTGGAGAATAGGAACTGACAAAACCAAGCTGATTGATTCCTGTTTCAAGATTGACGCCGGCAGCTCCCGCCCAGGCGAGCATGCACATATAATCCAGCACCCAAAGGGCGGCGGCGAAGCGGTCGCTGATTCCAGGTTTGCCGCCGCCGTAAAAGGAGTTTACTTCGCAGATCCGATAGGGCACATGCGAAGTCGTCGAAGCCAGCCTCAGCTTATCGAGCATCGGCTCCAGTTTTGGATCCCGCCCAAGGAGCGTCTCCATCGTGCTATTTGACTTCGCCCCCTCGCGATAATAATGATGCGTAAGTAACTTCAAGTCGTGGCCTTCATCTTCGGCGAAGCGTGTAACCCAATTTGTTGCACCGGCGGCATCCGGTCCCGCAAACGGAGCGTTCGGAAGTCGCCCCCGGATGGCGGCCTTGAAGTTTCTGTATTCGGCCAGATATGCGTCGTAGAGGTAGGCATTTTGCCGGTGACCCTCATGGAAAAATAAATCAGGCTCGTTCCCGATTTCAAAGGCGAGCAATTTGTCTCCGCATATCGCGGAGACGGCCACCGCTTCCTCGACGGCATTTTGTCCACTTCTTCCTCCCAGGTTGAGCCCCCAAATCAGCTTCCATCCGGTCTCGTGCAGAAAAGCGCCGAATCGGCGCAGACTCGATTGGTTGAGAACGGTGCCCTTAGGAGTTGACCCCTCTCGGCCCTGGGGAGCGAATGAAGCGTAGTCTGAGGTGTTTCCGCCAATCCGAATCACTCCACTTGTCCCAAGGGTTCGCACTAGGTTCACGTAATGACGATTGCTCGCAGCCAGCAGGCCGTCGATTGCAACCGAGGAAATCTCATATCCAAGGCCGACAAAATCCGCTGGAATAAGCCCCATCGCGTTTCTTGAATCGATCTTAATGTGGATTTCTGTGGTACCAGTGGATTGGAGAGGCCATGCCCGGAGGCTGGGAACGACGAGAGCGGCTTTCAGGGCCGCCGCGAAGCGCGTCAAAAACTGTCTACGATCCATAGAACTCGGAAACAATCGCTTGGAAGGGGTCTCCAATCTGCGGTCTTATTTTAATCAGATAGAGGCAAGCTTGGCCGCTGGCGTACTTCGCATAAAGACTTCTCCCGTAGCGGAGGATGCGATGAACTGGCAGATAAACCTGCTGACGGATTCCCACCTGCTTCTCGGGAAGACTCATTAGGATTTGCCGCATCATTCCACCGCGGTTCGTAGCGGTTTTCTTGCGCATAATCCAGAGGCTCCCACGGCAGCGGCAAGCCGAGTTCGGAGGCACGATTCAGTTCCGGACGCTCCTCGAGCATCTTCCTGATCGCTCCCGCGGACCAAAGATTGTGCTCGAAGCTGGGGTGGTTAAAGCGTCGGCCCAGCGGCCGCCGTAAATGGCGTTACCGATGGGTTCAAGAAAAGAGCCGAAAATGGCGCGGAATCCGGTACGCAGCGATTTTATTTGCATCGACCTTAAGATCGCACGCGGAGCGGCCGAACTTTGTATCTGTCCGAACCCTGGCGCACTTGTGCTTACGAGTACACCGACCCAGCTGACGATCCGAATGACTCGACTATCCATCAGGGTCTCCAGTGAAGGTTGGCTGATCGCCGATTAGGGTCGGGATCAGTCCCTACTTGCAGCATGCCGAAAGCCACGTTGCAACCTAGAGCGGCCCAATTTTACATAGAAACTCGCGGATGTAAAACGTGTGCATCGGGGCTTTTAGTCAAGTACACTGGTTCGCGCCTGGGGATAGGTTCAATCATGCATACGCGGTCTCATTCTCAACGAAAATCAGTATCTGGTGTCGGTCACGGCTTTGGGCTTGCGACCAACTTTCCCGAGTTGCCTTGCAAATCCTCGGGAGCATGGCATAGTTGCCCTACGTAACGAAGAAGCGGAGGATTCTGCCCTATGCGACGTTGCCGTTTTCTAGCAAACATTCTCATCGCCATTGGTCTTTTTCGCACGTTTTCACCTGCGCAAACATTTAGGCCACCGGCGGTTCCGTTAATCACGCACGATCCCTATTTCAGTATATGGTCTATGAGCAATGAACTGAACGGCGGTCCCACCCGCCACTGGACGGGCAAAGCACAGCGTCTCACCGGGTTGGTTCGCATCGACGGGCATGTCTTTCGGTGGATGGGAGACTCTCCCGCCAGTGTCCCCGCACTACCGCAGGCCGGTTTGAATCTGACGCCCACGCGAACGGTCTATCGCTTTGCGGGGCAGGGAGTGTCACTGGAGGTAGATTTCTTGTCTCCATTGCTCCCTGGGGATCCTGACGTGATGTCCCGGCCCGTCACCTATATCACTATGACCGTACATTCGCAGGACGCCGCGCCCCACGCTGTTCAGTTACTGTTCACCGCAGATGCATCGCTGGCCGTCGACCGCGAGACGCAGGAGGTCGCGTGGTCGCGTTCCCGATTGAAAGCTATGACGATTTTACGAGCGTCAGACTTTGAACAGCCCGTGCTGCAAAAATCCGGCGACGATCTTCGCATTGACTGGGGATATTTGCTGCTGGCCGTGCCTGACCAGGCCGGTGCCAGTGAGTCCACGCAATCGGAAAATGATGTGGAGTCCGAATTCGCGGAGGGCAAGACGTTGTCATCGGACGATCTGGACATGCCCCGCCGCGCCGATCGCCGAACCGTACTAGCTTCGGCGTTCGATCTCGGACTGGTAAGCCACGCCCCCTCTTCACGCCATGTTCTGCTTGCCTACGATGACATTTATTCCATTGAATACATGAACCGGTGGATGCGTCCTTATTGGCGCCGCAGGGGTATAACCATAGGAGAGTTGCTGGAAACGGCAGAACAGGACTACAGCAGGATCGACCAGAGGGCTCGGCAATTCGATGACGAACTCGTTGGAGACCTGCGCCAGGCAGGAGGAGAAGCTTATGCCGAAATTGCGGGACTAGCGTTTCGGCAGACCATCGCCGCACATAAGCTCGTAGCGGACTTGGACGGCCGTCCGATGCTGTTTCCAAAGGAGAATTTCAGCAACGGTTGTATTTCGACGGTAGACGTCATTTACCCGTCTTCACCCTTCTTTCTTCTGTTCAATCCGGCACTCTTAAAGGCTCAACTGGAGCCGTTGATGGAGTACACGGAGACTGGACGCTGGCGGTTCCCATTTGCACCCCACGATCTGGGTACATACCCCAAAGCGAATGGACAGGTCTATGGGGGAGGGGAACGCACGATAGAGGATCAGATGCCGGTGGAAGAAAGCGGCAACATGCTGCTGATGTTTGCGGCGCTGGCGAAAATTGAGGGTAACGCCAACTATGCGAATCGGTATTGGTCACAATTGCAACACTGGGCGGAATTTCTTGGGCAGGAAGGAATGGACCCAGGAAATCAGCTCTCAACGGACGATTTCGCCGGTCATTTGGCGCATAACGCGAACCTGTCAATCAAGGCGATTCTAGCCGTGGGCGGCTATTCAATACTGGCGGATATGACGGGACGGAAATCCGAGGCGGCTATGTACCGTCAGCTGGCCCAGGATATGGCGAATCGGTGGACGCAAATGTCGCAGGATGGCGATCATTACCGGCTCGCATTCGATAAACCCGGTACTTGGAGCCAGAAATACAATCTGGTGTGGGACCGAATTCTCGGCCTCAATTTATTCCCGCCGAAGGTTGCGCAAACCGAAATTCGCTTCTACCAATCCCATCTGAATGGTTTCGGTCTGCCTCTCGACAACCGAAGTGCTTACACCAAGCTCGACTGGGAGGTGTGGACGGCGACCGTGGCAAACAATCGCGAGGAATTCGATATTTTGATTGCCCCGCTACAGCGGTTCATCAACGAGTCGCCAAGCCGCGTTCCGCTGACGGACTGGTATTGGACTACAGACGCCAAGCAAGCGGGTTTTCAAGCCCGTTCGGTCGTCGGTGGCGTTTACATCCCGCTGCTCGCCAATCCGGAGGTCTGGAAAAAATGGGCGTCCAGAGTACAGGGTTCCGCAGAACACTGAGCCAACGCGTCAGCGCCGGCTCAAGCAAATCGCACTCGTCCCCAGAGCGCATCTCGTCCAAGAGTTCCGGGCCGTAACGGCACGCCCATGAGTCGAGGCACGTTCGCGGGCATGAAACCAAAATTGGTCTGGTGCAACCTTTTGCCTCGCAATAGCTGAAATCCGGGGCAGGGCAACAGGTCCGGCGTGTTTTCGTCCGGGCGGCATTCAGCGAGCACTACGGAAAGTCCGACTTTGGTCGGCTATCTCGCGGTACCTGTGGGGAATTTATTCCAGATTCAAATGGTGGATCAAATCTACTGGGAGCGCCGATGTCCGGAGCGCTGCCTTCGCTAGTGCCGTGCATGCCAGTCTCGGGTCCCTGCTTAGACGTTACAGCCAACTTAGTGCGCGGCCAAATAGGTTCCAGTTACATACCCCAAAGTCGCGCCAATGAGAATATCTGATGGAAAATGTGTCTTCGCAGGATAACGCGAGAGGCTGACGCCGGTCGCCAGTGCGTACGCACTCCACTTGAGCCATTTCTTTTGCGGATAGCGATGAGCGATGACCGTGGCAAACGCAAAACTTGAAGCGGAATGGCCCGAAGGAAAGGATCGTCCTCCGCCCCAGAACTTGCCAATGCTGTCCCTACCGGATGGATACTGGCGATTAAACGCCAGCTTAAGAGCCAAGTCTATGCCCCCGGCGGCAGCCATGGCGGCGAGTGCCTTGAATCCGGTATCTCTCAAATATGTGTTGTGCTCGCGACACCCTAGACCATAAGCTAGCGCAGCCGATCCTAGCTCAAGGCCAAGACCCAGGTTTGACCAACGGCCTGCCAGTTGCTGAAAAGACCTCGATTGAATGCGATTGTCGGCAGGTCGATCTACTTTTGCGATTAGGACTCCGGTGGTCGCCAAAATCGGCAACTCCCACTTCAAATTACCGGGACGCCCAGCATTACGGGGAACTGTTTCCAGTCCGCGACCGAATTGTCGAGCTTCGTTCCACGTCTCGCGGCTGAATCCACGAACGCCGCAGTCGTACTTCGCTCCAGAATCGGTGGGAGGCATGAGTTGTGCATACAGGCGAGTTGCCTGAACTCTAGACTCTGCCGCGAAGAGCAAACGCTCAGGCTGGTTCTGCGCGAACAAACCAGTGCCGAGCAGCAGAAACACGCAGAATGCAATGCTTTTATTCATCTTCGTCTCCTAGTTCGCTGTGAGGACCCGATAACCCGTGGCTCCTGTAGCGCTGATGTGCGGATATTAGGATGGTCCTATCGAAACAACGGAGTCACCAAACTGAGGAAGAACTTATCGGCGTTCTTCGCGCAGTTGCTCTCGACCAAGGTTTTCTTGATGTGACCGTCAAGGCTCAGGGTTTTCATGTGGTAGGCCTCGGAGATGCAATGGATGACGTAATTGGGCCGACGGTCAATAAAACCATGTCGCGGAAGCGAAGTGGGCCGCTAGACCTTCGTACAACCTGAACCTTTACCGCGTTGTGACCTCGGCGCAACGCTTGCACGAGTGATCGCATCAAATCCCTCGACCTGCCGCCCAACCCCAATTTACTGGAGATTGCGAAGCGCCTCGAATTTGCGATGAAGGCGGAAAGCATTCCAGATGTGCGGAGCGCATGCGCTGAGTTCCTGACCGCAGCTTCAGATTTCTTTCGAGGATCCTGCGCGGTTTCGGGGTGGGGCATCGGTGAGCATCGTCCAACATCAGAGAGTAATTGCTGCGGAGTTTTAGCCCTTCGCCTCCGGTAATTGGAGTACTGGGGACTCAGAACGGCAACAGACGCCATACCGCTGCCAAATTTGAAACCACGGGCCGTGCGCTAGCGTCTCATCATGCCGACTGGGGACTCAGAACGGCAACAGACGCCATACCGCTGCCAAATTTGAAACCACGGGCCGTGCGCTAGCGTCTCATCATGCCGACGATTCGTAGCAGAGATATCGCTCTGGTTCAGCGGTCTGGTGTCCGGCGCCGCGAAGATGCGCTCCAGCCCTTGGATTTCGGCAATGACCTTCTCAACGTCCATTTTCAATCAGTATAGCAACGAGCTTGCAGACCCAGATAGCAACGAGCTTGCAGCCCAGATAGCAACGAGCTTGCAGCCCAGCAGCGTGAATGAGCATCGTACTTGCACCATGCCGAAACGCAAGAAGGTCGAAGCAACACCCGAGATGCTCAAAGGCTGGCAGCAAATCGCGGCTTTCCTCGGCCAGCCAGTTCCGGTCGCGCAGCGGTGGGCAACCGAGGAAACGTGTCAATCCCGGGAACCTGTGATACCAGCGCAGAATCAGGGTTTATGATATTGCACGCTTACGGCGACACTCAATGGCAATCCCCCGCATATCGCGGCTGGACCGCATGTTTCGATTTGGATCGTTCGAGCTTTCCGAGCGCGAAGGCGAGCTGCGCAAGAATGGCGTGCGCAGTTTCCCCGGACGGCTCCAAGATTGCATTCTCCCGCAGTGACGCTGTGGGCCTAGCGAAAATCTGGGTCGTGGGCAGCGATGGAAGCAGACTCCATCGAATTGCCGAAGCCAATATGCCGGAGGCGTCGGTCGCAGTGGGCTACGGGACGACCAAGCAGGCGTTTGAGGTCACGGATCAGCACTTCACCAGCCATCACGGGATAATAGGCAAAGCGTGCCGTCAAGTTCGGAGCAGGTGTCCACGTTTTCTTCGCGCCTCGCAACCACACCGCCGCAGCAAAGCTACGTCGAACTTTTGTAATCTAGCCGATTCTGTTGTTGAGCAGGCACAATATGATTTGTGGAAAAGCAATCGCGCAAAGCGTCGGTCAGAACACCGAAGAAAACACCGACTAAGCG
>JBBSFW010000171.1:0-7941 GCA_038254805.1 Terriglobales bacterium | reverse complement strand
CTTGGATGCCAAATAGGAGTACTGTTGCAACCAGACCCATCGCAGGCCCAACCTTGCCGTACAATTTCGTCCAGTGAAAGAAGCTTGTACAGATTAGCGACTGCAGCAGGTAGTTCGTCAGCGCCATTCGCCCCACGGCTGCAAATGGGGTCAATGTTCGTTTCCATGTCGGACGTTGCACCAGCAGCAGTACCGCACATGCAAAAAAGCACGCCAGTGCGGGTACGGAGATTTCGTAAGCTGGCCGAAACGCAAAGGCAAGGTTCGTTGCATCGGCAAGCAGCCCGATCGCAAGCCCCCAGGCGCAGAGTTTCCGGATCGTCGGCAGGTGTCCCTGCACGTCATTCAACAACCCCGTCCGCCATACCCACAACCCCGCCAGGAATCTCGGCAGAATGAAGGTCACCAACCAGAGTGGGGGCCAGTTGATTGCCCACCACGCGGAGAATCCGTTCGACACGATCGTCAGATAGCTTCCATCACGGTAGACCGAGATCGCGTGCAGCACTTCCGGCGAGAGTTCTATGGTGGGTGGAACCGGCATAAAGAAGTTCATGCCAAAAAAGATCAGGGCCCAGAGCGCAATCGTCCTCTGCCCGCATTTCCTAAAGAGCCACAGCAGAAATCCGGTAACTGCGTAGGGCGCCAGAATGTCACCCCACCAGATCAGCCACGCGTGAATCAATCCGATGCAGAAGAGAATCAAGAGCCGCCGTGGATAGAACCAGACCGGCTTCCCACGCTCCTCAGCCCGCTCCATCTGTATCGCGAAGCCTAACCCGAACAGGAAAGCAAAGAGTGTTATGAACTTGCCTTGCACAAAGAAGTCAATGAATGCCTGAGCGATTCTATCGGCAGTTCCGGGAAATAATTGGCCGATGCTGAAGTAGAGGTTGGGGGGCGCATTGAACCCACGCATGTTCGCCGCCAAAATACCGAACAGCGCCAGACCGCGCAACATGTCAATCACATCGATCCGCTCGCCCGCGCGTATGGGCGTCATCTCCGCAAATTCGAGCATAGGCGATGTTACCCTAAAACAGCGCAGATGCAACAGACTCCGGCAGTTTTCCTCGACCGCGATGGAACGCTAATGGAAGAAGTGGAGTATTGCCGGAACCCCGCGCAAGTCCGCGTATTCGCAGGCGTTCCGGAAGCCCTGCGGCAACTGAAGCACGCAGGATTCAAACTGTTTCTGATCACGAACCAGAGCGGAATCGGCCGGGGGCTCGTGTCCGAAAATGACTTCGACGCTGTTCAGCGCGAATTTCTTTGCCAGCTCGGAGCCCCGGTCATTGATGGAGTGTACTTTGCGCCGGAAGCGCCCGGCCAGCCGTCCCCGCGCCGCAAGCCCGCGCCCGGGATGTTGCTGGAAGCAGCGGCTGAACATCACCTTGACCTTTCCGCTTCCTGGTTCATCGGAGATAAATCGAGCGACATCGAAACTGGACGCGCCGCGGGTACCCGTACGATTCTCGTCCTCACAGGTTACGGCCGCCAGCAGGCCGGATGCCATCCCGATTTCATTGCGGAGAGCGTCATCGAAGCAGTGGCCAGTGTCATCCTTAATTCAGTTCGCCCTGCCGGGTGATGACCTCTGCGTTCAGGTATGGACGCAAGACTTCGGGAACGGCAACACTGCCGTCTTTCTGCTGATAGTTTTCGATGACGGCGACCCAGGTGCGCCCGATGGCGAGGCCGCTGCCATTCAGGGTATGGGCGAATTCGGATTTGCTCTTACCCGATTTCTGGCGAATGGAAGCACGCCGGGCCTGGAAAGCCTCGAAATTTGAACAGGACGAGATCTCTTTATAGCCGTTTTGACCGGGCAGCCAGACTTCGATGTCATAGGTCTTGGCGGAGGAGAATCCCATGTCCCCCGTTGAGAGGGCAATGGTTCGATACGGCAGACCGAGCTTTTGAAGAATGCGTTCGGCATCGGCCGTGAGCTTTTCAAGCTCGTCGTAGCTCTGCTCCGGCCGGGTGAACTTCACCAGCTCCACTTTCTGGAACTGATGCTGCCGGATGATGCCGCGAACGTCGCGGCCATACGAGCCGGCCTCGCTGCGGAAACACGGAGTGTATGCACAGAGCTTGATCGGCAGCTTCTCAGAATCCAGCGTTTCGTCCCTGAAAAGATTGGTGACCGGAACCTCCGCCGTGGGTATCAGCCAGAGGTCGGTATTCTCGCAATGGAACAGATCTTCGGCGAACTTGGGAAGTTGACCTGTTCCATACAGGCTGGCCGAGTTGACCAGGAACGGAGGCAACACTTCGGTATAGCCGTGCTCCCTGGTGTGAACGTCGAGCATGAAATTGACCAGAGCCCGCTCCAGCTTCGCGCCAAGGCCGATGTAGACGGCAAACCGCGCGCCAGTGATCTTGGCTGCGCGCTCCATATCCAGAATGTTGAGCTCTGGACCAAGATCCCAATGCGGCTTCAGTTCAAAATCGAATTTGGGCGGAGCGCCCACCCTGCGTACTTCCACGTTGTCTTCCGCACTCTTGCCGGCGGGAACCGATTCATGCGGCAGATTTGGAATGCTCGACAGCATCAGCCGGAACCGCTCGTCCAGCAACTTCACCTTCTCATCAAGCGCGCCAATGGCGTCCCCAATCTCGCGCACCTTCTGCTGCCGCTCAGAGGTGTCCTCGCCTGCCTTCCGCAGCTTACTGATCTCAATGCTCTCGGAATTGCGTACTGCCTTCAGCCGCTCGGTTTCCGTTACGGCCTTCCTGCGCTCGGCATCAAGCTCTGAAAACTGGCCCGTATCAAGTTTAAATCCCCTGGTAGCGAGCCTCTGCTCAATCAAAGGTAAGTTGTTTCTGAAAAACGCTAAATCGTACATGGCCGCCTAGCGCGCGCTCAGCGGCGTCCAGGTTTTGCCCACCGGTGCGCCCTTGTAATCGGCGCGCGGCCGGATCAGGCGATTATTGCGATACTGTTCCAAAATGTGCGCCGTCCATCCCGACATGCGGCTGACCGCGAAAATGGGAGTGAACAGGTCAATCGGAATTCCCAAGGAGTAGTATGTGGATGCCGAATAGAAATCAACATTCGCGTTCAGACCCTTGGCCGATTTCACCAATTTCTCAACAGCCGACGACGCTTCGTAGAGATCCAGATGCCCGGTGCGCCGGCCAAGCTCTTCGGAGGCGACCCGCAGGTGGGTAGCGCGAGGATCCTCGGTGTGATAAACGCGATGACCGAAACCGGGGATCTTGATCTTCTTATCCAGCTTGCTCTGCACGTTCGCTACTGCCTGATCGGCTTTGCCCCCTGCTTCGAGAAGCAGCTTGATGACGTCTTCGTTTGCTCCGCCATGCAGCGGCCCTTTCAGCGCGCCAATAGCGGACGTTACTGAAGAGTAGATGTCGGATAATGTTGCAGCGGTCACGCGCGCGGCAAAGGTGGATGCGTTAAATTCGTGATCCCCATGAAGGATCAGCGCGACATCGAAGGTGTGCTCCATGAAATCGTCGGGCCGCTTGCCGGTCAAAGTGTAAAGAAAGTTCCCCGCCAGGCTGAGATTCGGATCGCCCTCCACGATTTCCCGCCCATTGCGGATTCGATCGAAGGTGGTGACGATAGTGGCGGTCTGTGCCATCAGTTTCTCCGCCTTGCGAAGGTTCGCGTCCATCGAGCTGTCGGCAGCCAGTGGATCGAAAAGACTCAACATGGAAACCGCGGTACGCAAGACATCCATGGGAGCGGCTTTGGGTGCGCTGCGAAGGAAATTCACCACCTCGGCGGGAATCGCACGGTTCGCAACCAGAGACTTTTTCAGTCCGTCCAGTTCGGTTTTACTCGGGAGCCTGCCGTTCCACAGCAGGTAGACAACTTCTTCAAACGTGGCGTTCTCAGCCAGTGTATGAATGTCGTAACCCCGGTAACTCAGGATGCCGGCATCGCCGTCAATAAAACAAATCTCCGATTCTGCGGCAATAATGCCTTCAAGCCCTGCGCCTGTAACTGCCATGATTCTCCTCTAGCGTTTGTTCCGCTTGCTAAATCCGTGCCGCCCAAATGTTCTGGATGAAGATCACGCAACGGTGATGATTCATTATAAAACAGCGGAGTGAACTCTGAGGCTGAACGCGTGAAGTTTTTTGGACCGGGCATGGCGTGCACAATGGATGCGCAGGGCACGCCGTTTTTGAGCGGAAAATCTGCTACGATTGGTAACATGGCTAGACTGTTCTCCGTTTAACTCGAATGATTCCACCCAGAAACTTTCCTCCCCGCCGTCCACGTATCCGTGAAAATGTAAATGAAGCGATTCGCGTTCGCGAAGTCCGCGCCGTTTTCCCGGACGGATCAGTAGAAATTATGGCCACACCGGCCGCAGTCCGAAAAGCGCAGGACATGGGCCTCGATCTCATCCTGATCGCACCCACTGCCGAGCCGCCGGTTGCCAAAGCCATGGACTTCGGCCAGTGGCAATACGAAAACAAGAAGAAGCAGCACGAAGCAAAAAAGAAACAGCACATCATCCAGGTGAAGGAACTCAAGTTCCGGCCGAACACGGACGATCACGACTACGAATTCAAGAAGAATCACGCGATCCGCTTCCTTGGGGAAGGAAACCGCGTGAAGGCTGTGGTCCAGTTCCGCGGACGCGAGATCGCGCACGTGGATTTGGGCAAGAAGCTGTTACTGCGGTTCGCGGAAGACCTGCAGGGCCACGGCACCGTGGAAGGCATGCCGCGCCTGGAAGGCCGCAACGCTCACGTGATCATTAGTCCGGTGAAAGTGGAAAAGACGAAAGAAGCTTCCAGGGAAAAGTCCGCGTAGCAGTGAGATGTACTTAGCTTAGTCCCAAACTCGTCAGTAAAAAAGATACTTACGCCATTGGTCGTCGCTCTTGGCGAGCAGACGCATCAGATGGCGGCTGGTGTGCAAACTGAACGGGCGCGGCGCCCTGGCCAGCTTCAGTCCGGCCTCTTCGGGCGTCCGGTTTCCTTTCCGGTTATTGCACTGATGGCAGCAGGCCACCAGATTCTCCCACGTGGTCTCTCCGGCACGGGACCGCGGAATCACGTGGTCGAGCGTCAAGTCGCCAGATGGCGTCGACCTCAGGCAATATTGGCAAGTATAACGGTCGCGCATGAGAATATTCTTGCGGGAAAGCGCACGAGTCTGATGCGGAATCCGCCTATATTCGAGCAGCCGGATAACGGATGGCAGTTTAATGGTCTGCCGTGAAGAATGTACGTTGCTCTGGGCATGTTCTTCCGCTGAAGCGACACCCTTCAGCACAAGGACTACGGCCCGGCGTGCCGCGCAGATGTTGATCGGCTCGTAGCTTGCATTCAGAACAAGGACAGGTTTGTGTAATCGATCCAGACTGATCATCAACCAGGCTCCATTAGACGCTGAACTCACTTACAACGACGGATTTGCGGCGATCCACACGCGCCAGCGTGAGCACCGTGACGCGTTTCGCACCGGCGCGCTTCAACACGGCTGCACATGCGCTGACCGTGGCGCCGGTGGTGAGTACGTCATCCACCAGCAGCACGTGCCGGTCTTTTACTGAAAATCTTTTGTTCCACACAAATGCGCCCGCAACGTTGGTCCGGCGTTGGGCGTTGGTCAAGCCTGCTTGGGCCGGCGTGCGTCTTTTGCGCCGGACGGCCGCTACCAGCGGAGTGCCCGTTCTTTTGGCGATTATCTTGCCCAAGAGTTCAGATTGATTGAAGCCCCGCTGCCATGCGCGCGTCCAGTGGAGCGGCATGGGAACCACCAGGTCGAATTTCTTGTCGCGCGGCAGAGCCGACGCCAGCAGCTTCCCTAAAGGCCGTGCCAATGGCTTCATGCGGCTGTACTTGAACAGATGAATCAGCTTGCGGAGCGGGCCGTCGTATTCGCCGAAGGAAAAAGCCGCATCAAACCCAGTCATGCCGCGCCGGCATAGACCACACCTGCCGTTCTCATCCAGCGGAAAGGCATTGATGAATGGTGTATTGCAATCGACGCAGAAGTATTCAGCCAACATCGGCCGCGGAGCCGCGAGACAAACGGAGCAGACTGGGATTCTGGAAACTTCCTGGAGGGGCGCGCTACAAACGCGGCAGTCGTCGGGGAAGACGAAATTGAAGAGAGCCGCGGGAAACTTCCTCGCGGCGGGATTGTCGATTTTGGGCAGAACAGCCGTTAACCATCGACTGGGGAAGATGCACCTCCACCTAAACCAACATTTTACTATACTTTCGATCTTGGTATGATTTCACTAGTTTTAGACGAAGAGATAAGTAAGGCGGCTTAGTGGAATGAACGAAGGATCAAAAACCGCAATGGTTCTCAATCGTCCGGTTGCACTCGACCGAATCGGCGGCGATGAGGAACTCCTACAGGAAATCGCGCGGCTGTTCCTTTCCGAGTACCCTGCGCTGATTCAAGACATCCGATCCGCTATCGAGGGTGGAGATGCTTCCATGCTGGAACGGAGCGCTCATAGTTTGAAGGGTTCGGTTGCGAACTTCGAGGCATGCGATGCGGTAGCAGCGGCTTACCGGTTAGAAGCCATCGGCAGAAGCAAACAACTGGATCGGGCTTGGGCTGCTTTTGCAGAATTGGAGTCCGCCTTTGAGAGCTTACACCCCGCGCTCGTACACCTGAGCCAAGAGTGATTTGCCCCTAAGGCATTGGAACGTCTTCGCGGTTCGGTCTGCTATAGTATTTTAAGTCCGCTCCCTATGACAACTCTTCCAGTGCAGGAAATCGTTTGCGCCCACAGTCCGGACTCGGACGATGCCTTCATGTTCTATGGTCTCGCGACCAAAAAGGTCCGCTCCAAAAACGTCAATTTCCGCCACGTTTTGGAGGATATTGAAACCCTGAATCGCAAGGCGATGCAGGGCGTTTATGAGCTGACCGCAATCTCTTATCACGCATACCCGTATGTGGCTGACAGGTACATGCTGATGGCCAGCGGTTCCAGCGTGGGCGATGGTTACGGCCCCATGCTGATCGCGATGCACCCGATGGCCTTGGAAGAAATCAAAGGCAAGAAGATCGCCATCCCTGGAAAGATGACCACAGCCTATCTTGCATTGAAGTTGATTGAGCCCGACTTCGAGCCGGTGGTGGTGCCCTTCGACAAGATTACCGATGCAGTGCAGGAGCGTTCGGTGGATGCAGGTTTGGTGATTCATGAGGCGCAGCTCACTTATGGAAAGGGCGGCTTTCACAATATTTGCGATGTGGGCCGCACCTGGAAAAAACTGTACGATCTGCCGCTGCCACTCGGCGCAAACGCTCTGTTGCGCAGTTTGCCGGGCGAAGTACAGACCGAATGCTGCCGCATGATGCGCGAGAGCATCCAGTACGCGCTCGATAACCGCGAAGAGGCGTTGAACTACGCTATGGAGTTCGCGCGCGACATGGATCCCTCGCTGGCGGAGAAATTCGTCGGCATGTACGTCAACCACTACACCGTGGATGCCGGCGAGGTGATTCCGCAGGCTGCGCAAAAACTGCTCGACATGGGATTCGAGGCCGGTTTAATTCCGAATCGGGTCACCGTCGAATTCGTCCGCTAACGCGTCCTAATGGCTGTGGTGGGTCTCGCGTGCTTTCCCGCGGACGAGCCAGCTTTCTTTTATGACACGAATTCTTATCTCAGCAATTCTTTTATCGAGCGTTATTGTTCGCGCTCAAGACCTTCAAAGCGACGAACCCAAACAGCGCATTAAAGCGGTCCGCGAGATTGCCAAGGAAGGTTCCGGTGGAATCGAGAAACTGAAACCCGTCCTCTCCGATCCGGATCTCAATGTCCGATTCGAGGCCGTGAAGGCCATTACCGAAATCGGAAGCCAGTACAGCCTCGACCCGCTGATCCAAGCCGTGCGGGACAACGATCCGTCCATTCAGATCCGGGCCACGGAAGGACTGGTGAATTTCTATTTGCCGGGTTACCTCCAAACGGGCATCCAGCG
>JBBSFW010000170.1:0-8065 GCA_038254805.1 Terriglobales bacterium | reverse complement strand
GAGGCCTGAAAACAAGACTTCTGGTCACATACTCCCCAACGAGGAGCCTCAAAAAGCTCTGCATAGTCTCCCAAAAGCAAGCTCAAGCAGAAAATGAGAGAAGCGACAGCTGAGAATAAGGTTTTTTCAGCATCCTGTTAACTGTTTGTCCCAAATATGGGGGCAACTCCACTTTATCATTGTCACTGCTTAGCTTTCCAAGAGTTATAGTTGTAAAGTATTCCAAAGGCACCTTGGAAATCTCCGGCATTTAACGCTTTTGCACAATCCATCACAGCTTGGCCGTATCGTACATCATGTTCTCCAAACTTGTCGATTGCCTCCTGAATGGCAACGTCCGTTGGATTGGCCGCGGCGTCGGATCCCAACTTTCTATACAACAATCCAATTGCGATAGCAGCACTGGTGTACGGATCGCGAGCAGACGCACCACCGTTCCAGGGAATACCTGTGCCTTGCGAGGGTCTACTTTTTGTTGAGCCAGTAGATTTAGGGGGAGCAGGAGTGGCAATAGGATTTTCATGCGGTGAATCCCTCCGGATTGAATGCTGTAAAAGACTATACAGGGGAGTGGGGGTATTCGGTGATTGGCTAGTATGCGGGGGGATTATTGCTTAGGGGGTGGGTCGGAATTTTCCGAGTTTCTACTTTCGAATACCGATGGACAGGCGGGCTCCGCCAATCACACGATCAGCCCCACCGTAGTAAGCGTAAACAATGATGCGGCCGTTTTGCTCCGGGGCGGGGATGGCGCCCTCCAGGAAGATGACGTTGGGGACTACGCCTTTTTTCTCCCAGTCGAGAGTGGGAAGGAGAAAGGGCCGGTCCGCGCGCGCGATCAGTTTTGTGGGGTCGTTACGGTCAAAGAGAGCCCAAGCGGGGCCGTAGACCAGGTTTTCGCTGGCTCCGTTGTAAAGGAGCAGAATGCCGGCGCTGGTGATTATGGGCGCGGGACCTGGTTCCATGACGCGCGAGTCGAATGCGTTCGGCCGGCGCTCGAGCACCGGTTGGGCGGTGGCGTCGGTCCAGTGTTCGAGATCGGAGGAACTGGCAATGCCGATGTAGTCGCGGTCTCTGCCGTCTGTATCGGTGCGAGTGCCCATATAGTACATCCACCATTTGTCGTGAATCCTCCGCGGGACGATGGCGCCGGACTTGGTCCACTTGGTGTTCCAGGAGCCTTTGTAGGCGGGGAGGATCACTCCTTTCCGGTCCCAGTGAATCAAGTCGCGCGAGGTGGCAAGGCAGAGTTGAGCGTCTTTTCGGTTGTAACCGGTGTAGGTGAGATAGTAGACGCCGCCGATGAGCACAATGCGGGGGTCTTCGACGCCACCGCCTCTCTCATAGGGCGCTTCGGGTTCGAGCACCGGGTTTGCGCGGACTTTGAAGTGAAGACCATCGGAACTTTCCGCATAGCCGATGCGCGAGACCATTGCCGCGTCCGTCGCCCGGAAGAGGAGAACAGTTTTACCTTCGAGACCGATAGCGGTGGGATTAAAGATGCCGGTGGCGGTCCAGGGCAAGCCCGGTTCGAGCAGCGGTTTTTGGCTGAGGCGCTGGGCTTCGACGGTGATCTGCGCGGAGGCGATTTGCAGCAGAACGGCGGTGACGAGCGCGGTTCGGATTACGCGCACGGTTAGTTTAGTTTTAGCAGTTTCTTGCCTTTGCCGATGGCCATTTTGACCTCGGGTTTATATTCCTTGTAAAAGCTTCGCGCGATATACTTCGAGAGAATTGCCGCTGTCTGCAACCAAGGGTTTGTCTTTTCCTGCTGCCACGGGTGCCACTCGCTCACGATCAAACTGGTGCCTACCGCGGCAGCGAGGCGCGGAAAGGCGAATTCGTCGCCATTGCGGCCGGGCACGAAGAATGAATGGTAGAGCGCCGACCTAATCCTGCGGCCGGTCTGTTGTTCGTGCGAAGAAGTAAATGCCTCTTCCTGCTGGAGAAGAGACGCGGCGCCAAACTCAATCGACTGTTGGATGGTGCGGCGCGCGAGGTTCTCGGCTACGTGATTGCCATATGCGCCAAATCCATGCGCCGTCAACTTTGAGCCGTCAGAATGAAACCTGGAGCGTACGCTTGCGGAAAACATTGCGGATGCGATAGGCTTTGGGCCGAAGGTGCTGCTTAAGTATTGGGTCAGATGAGACGCGAAATCGTAACGGGTAGATGGCACTTCTATGTCGTCGTGCGTACTGTGTTCGACGAGACTTCGGTAGACGTCGTACTGGGAAGTTCGCCCAAAGGTTAAGCGATTTCTGATCACTTCCGTCGCATGGCCGAGAATGTTGCGCGGCCCGTAGAGATCGAAATGTATCCACGCTTGCCGTGTGCCGTCTTCCTTCCGGTAAAAGACGACGTGCGCGCTAGGGCTGGTCCGTTCACGGCAGCCGATGGTTGAGAAAGGATGGCCATGACCGAAGCGCGAGATCAAGGGGTCCTTCAGCCACTTCTCTGAATCGGCCAGGCAGTCTTTGAGGAGGGCGTCCCCGCCTTGCTGGATGCGAAGAGCACGCCGGCTTTCGACCGGACCTGGGACCAGTTCCCCCAAATCGCCCCAAGTCAAACGATAATTCAGATTTGTCACCAGGGTGTGGGATTGCGCGTTCATGACGGCGCAAGCCGCTAGAAGACAGACAACAACGTGTTTCAAATTCTCACATCATCGATTCGACCTTGAATCGATCATTGACACCTTCGAATGACGGGAAGGCTTGGCACACTTCAATTTCAGTTCCGAGATAATGCGAGAATGCGGTGAGTTACCACCCCCAATCGTTCCACTCGCTCGGAGTCACCCAGGATTCTTCTGTATCTGAACGATGCGCCACAGCAGAAAGAATGTCAAGTGAAAAAGCTACCCGCTTGAAAGCAGTGAGTATTTAACGCTTGCCGGAACCGAAGTTGAAGCGCCGGCCGAGGATGAGTTTGACCAGAACGTGATCGGTTGAGTGAGTTACGCCAACGCCGAGACCGAAATTGCATTCCCAGTTGGGGCCGAGATCCAAGTCAATGCTGGGCAGAATCTGTTGCTGCTGGTCATGGAATGGATCAATGCCAGTGACTGGACCCAACGCGCCGTAGTATTCCAGACCGGCATCCAGGCGTTTGGTGAGTCTGTAGGAAGCTTTGAAATTGGGCGAAAAACTCACGCCCTGGCCCACGGATGGCCCATGAAACGACCGGTCGAGAGTCGGGTTGAAGGACAGGTACCACTTGCCGAGTTGCTTATCGACGATTGGCCGGATCTCCCAAGTCCAGGTGTCCTGAGAAAAATGCGCCCGTTGGTAGCCGACCTCCATGGACAGGCTGGCGCCGACTGGCCATTTCCACTCTTCCGGGGCGCGGATACGGGGACGGATGTGGTCGCCGACCCACTGATAGCCATAGCCCGGATTGTAGCTGGTGAAAATATAGAAGCCGGTCTCAAACCAGGGTGTGACGCCTTGCGTGATCTCGATGGTTTCATGCAACGCGTGCTGGGTAGGGTAGACTCCGTTCACGGCATCCCTGGCGCCGCTGAACGTGAAATTGCTATGCAGTTCGACCATGGTGTGCCTGGGCGCAACGGTTTCAGCGCCGTAGACCTGAATTTCGTAATTATCCTGAGCCGGTAAGGACAGAGCCATGGCGAGGGAGGTTGTTACAAGCACAATGACAGCCCTTGCGGGCAAACGGCAGGAGCACAAAGGCAGACCGGGACCAATTCTCACCATTACAGAGTACAACTACGGAGTACAACCAGGACTCGGTCCTCTGCGGCGGGTCAGATGTGAAATGATAAACTTGGGTCCGTGGCGATTCTCTGAATGACGCGATGGACTACGCCGCCCATCCTGTTCCGCTCACACCCAAGACACGGTCCTATTTTCTAAAAATCGCTACTGTGACCTTCGTGCTGGCCCTGCTGTTCAGGCTGGCGCTGTTATTCACAAGCGGTATGCTTCACGATTTCCAACGCAAGGAAATGGAGCGCATTGCCATTTCCTATGCGGATTCGGGTGTTCTGGCGAACCCTTACGCCGCGCCTAGCGGACCCACGGCGCATCTTTCTCCCATTTATCCAGTGCTGTTGGGGACGGTTTTTCGCATTTTCGGGATTGGAGCTATGGGCGCAGCCGCCAAAGGCATACTCGCTTGCATTGCATCGGCGCTTCGCTGCTCGTTGATGGTGCCATTTTGCATTTTGCTCGGCTTAAGCGTGCGCCGGACGTGGGTTGTAGCAGTTTTGGGCATCATATACGTCGCGGCGCTCAGGACGGAAGTAAAGGGGGATTGGGACGGTCCGTTTTCCGCTCTTGCTCTGATGTTGCTGGTTTACCTTGCGATCCGGGCGCAGAGGCCGGTTGGCCACTCGGCTGGATTTGCAGTGGTGTGCGGATGCTGCTGCGGGGTGGCGCTGTTGCTGAACTCCTCCTTATTTACGGTGGTTTGCGGATTCCTGGTTGCCGGTGCATGGTATTTCGTGGCTTGCCGCGAGTATTGGTATCCCGGTTGGGCGTGCCTGGTGGTGTTTACTATCGCAGTTTGCCTTACGCCCTGGACAGTCCGCAATTACGTTCAACTGCACAGCCCTATCTGGTCCAGAAGCAATTTGGGACTTGAGATGTTTATGTCCTTCCATGCGGGTAGTACGCCGACCGTGTTGGAGAGCGAAGGTGAATTGGACCGGTATCATCCGACAAGAAACGTAAATGAAGCGGTGCGGGTCCGAACGATGGGAGAAGTGGCTTACAACCAGAGCAGGGCCGTTGAGGCCACCACATGGATGAAGGCTCATCCGGCAGACAGCCTGCGGCTAATATCCTGGCGGATATTTTATTTTTGGTTTCCGCCGGCAGACAGCGTCTTCTTTTGTGTGCTGCGCTCGGGCTTGACGTTTTTTGCCGCGTTCGGGTTCGTGGTGCTGTACAGACGGAACCAAATTGGGGCCTGCATTTTCGCCCTGGCAGCGATTACGTATCCTCTTACTTATTACCTCTTTATGTGGTCCTCGAGATATCGATACCCAATGGAGTGGATTTTGGTCTTGTTTGCCGGAATTGCGCTGGGCGAGATGATGAGCCGTGTGTTTGGTTCAATCAAACCGGATTTCGGCTGGAATCCAAACTAATTTAGATCCAGTCTTTCCATCGATAGTAGACGATCTTTACTGTCTCTGACGATAGCGTGAGGAATGCGGGCCAGCGGCCGAGCCATGTGGAACCGCTCTTGCGGGCGTCGGGGAAGGGCCGCGGGAGCGCCTCGATACCGGCTTTTTTGAAGGCCCGGACGGAACGGTACATGTGGTAGTCGCTGGTGAGCAGAACTTTTGTGCCGGGGATCTGGTCGAGCAGCGGTTTCGAGAAAGCGGCATTTTCGTGCGTGCTGTTGGATCGGGTTTCTACATGGATGGCACTGGCTGGGACACCATGACACGTCAGGAAGTCGGCCATGAGGATGGAGATGGGATTCTTTTCGGCGCCGCCGGTGATGAAGACATCGTGAAAGCCGCCCTCGCGCCAGGCCCGGAGGGCGTAGACGCTTCGCCAATACGAATTCACGCCTAAAAGGCCAGGGTCTAGAAGGCTTCCGCCGAGGACGATTAATACGTCACCTTTGGGATCGTCCCATGGACCCGCGAGTTTGCTTGCCCACCAGGAGACCAGTGGCGTGGCGCACACTATTAGCACGAGCACACCGATTGCTGCAAGGAATTTCACTACGAAACGGTAGATTGCAACCGTCCTCGCTTTATAATTGTTCATTGCCTTCACTGTCTATTGTGGTCCCAGCCTACAACGAAGAGAAACGGCTTCCAGCAAGTCTGGCGGCAATTATCGCGTACCTGGGAGATGAAAATCTTTCAGCGGCGGAGTTGATCATTGTGGATGACGGGTCGCAAGATCGTACGGCAGCGGTGGTGGAAGAATTCCGGCGGAGCCACTCTTGCGTGAAACTGCTGCGAAATCCGGGGAACCGCGGGAAAGGATACTCGGTCCGGCACGGGATGCAGGAGGCCAGGGGCGAGTGGAGGTTGTTCAGTGACGCGGACCTCTCATCGCCGATTGAAGAGCTGAGGAAATTGCTGGATGCGGCGCGGGGCGCGGATGCAGCCGTAGCGATTGGGTCCAGGGCTCTGGACCGTTCGTTGGTGACGGTGCATCAGTCGGGATTTCGAGAAGCTTCAGGACGCCTCTTTAATCTAATGATGCGGGTGGTGACAGGACTGCCGTTCCAGGATACGCAGTGCGGTTTTAAGGTATACCGAGCAGATGCGGCGCGGGAAGTGTTTTCGAGGCAGCAATTGGATGGATTCAGTTTCGATGTAGAAGACTTATGCATTGCTAAGCAGCGCGGCTTCAAGATGGTGGAAGTTCCAGTGCGCTGGAGCAATGTGGAAGGAACGAAAGTTAGTGCGATGGCGGGGCTAAGGTCATTTGTGGATCTTTTGCGTATCCGGTGGTATGTAATATCGGGGCGTTACCGTTGAGGCAAGAAATCGATCGAATGATAGCGGAAGGGGACGTGAGCGCGGCGGTGCGTGCCCTGGCCGGAATGTGGCGGAGCGAGGCGGGACCGGCAGCAGCGGGATTTGCGATCTCGCGGTTTGAAAAGCTGCGCGGGGCGGTGCCCCTGCTGCCGTACCGGCTGGCGATTTTGCGCTCTTTCACGGTGGAACCGGCGATACCCGTTTTGCGGGCGGCTGCGCTTGTAAGTGGGATCGACCTAACTGTACACCTTGGCGATTTCAACGCGTATGCACAGGAACTTCTGGACGGTGGAAGCACGCTGTATGCGCTTCAACCGCAAGCCGTGGTGCTGGCTGTGCAGTCTTATGAGACACGCGCGCTGCGAGAGTGGGTAAAAGTGTTTCGCGGCCGGTGCAATGCCCATTTGATCTTGCATACGGTGGAGAACGCCGTGGCGCCCGTGCGCGGAGTACTGGATGCACAGATAGCTAATAGCGAGTGGGATGGCATATCCCAGGTGAACCGGGAGTTGCGGGAGATCGCGCGCGAATTTCGGGGCGTGTATGTGCTGGACTACGATGCGCTGGTGGCGAGATATGGGCGCACGGCATGGCGTGATGAGCGCAAATGGCTGACGATGCGGATGCCGGTTGCGGCGGCGCATCTGGTCCACTTGGCGCAAGAGTGGATGCGTTTTCTGCACCCTCTGACGGGCAAGATTGCCAAGGTACTGGCAGTCGATTTAGACAATACGCTTTGGGGCGGAGTGATCGGCGAAGATGGCATGGAAGGAATCCAGCTTGGCGCGGAATATCCGGGGGCGGCTTATCAGGCTCTACAAAAAGCGATGCTCGATCTGCATGAGCGTGGCATTCTGTTGGCGATTTGCAGTAAGAACAATCCACAGGACGCCATAGAGGCGATTGAGAATCATCCGGGGATGTTGCTACGGTCCCGCCATTTCGCGTGCATGAAGATCAACTGGGCTGAAAAGGCGCAGAACTTGCGGGAGATTGCGCGTGAGTTGAACGTGGGTGTGGATTCCATCGCGTTCCTGGACGATAATCCGGTGGAACGGCAGCATGTGCGGGAGCAGGCGCCGGAAGCGATGGTTATCGAATTACCGGTGAATCCGATGGATTACGCGTTGTGTGTGCGCGATTTTCCGGCTTTCGAGCGGCTGGCGTTGTCAGCAGAAGATGCGCAACGGGGCGAGTATTACGCGGCGGAGCGGGAGAAAAAACAGCTTGAGCAGAGCAGCAGTTCCCCGGAAGAGTTCTACCGGTCTTTGCAGCAGGAGTTGGAGATTGCTTTAGTGACGCCGATGACATTGGCCCGGGTGGCGCAGTTGACGCAGAAGACGAACCAGTTCAACGTGACGACGCGGCGCTATAGCGAGCAGGAGATCGCCGCTATGACTGGGCGAGTGTATTCACTACGAGTGAAGGACCGTTATGGCGATAACGGACTGGTGGGTGTGGCGATTGTGGAGGACCGCGGCGAAGTGTGTGAGATCGATACACTGCTGCTGAGTTGCCGCGTAATTGGAAGGACGGTGGAGACCGCATTTTTGGCGAAACTGGCGGAGGCGGCGCGGGAGCGGGGGGCAT
>JBBSFW010000169.1:0-8123 GCA_038254805.1 Terriglobales bacterium | reverse complement strand
GTTGTCTTCAATGTTGTTCCAGCCATTCGTAAGCGAAACGCCGCCGTTGAAATGAGTTCCGATCGGAACCGAAGTGCGGATTCCGAAGTGGTAGTACGGAATCGCCCAGGAAAACAGAAGCGAGCGGGAGTAGTTCCAGTTGGCATTCGTCTCAATGACTTCCGCGCCTGCATTGGTCACGAATTCGCCGAAGTCCACCTGGAAACCTTTTGCGTTTTTCGGTCTGAAACTAACATATGCCTGTTCAATGTTCTTGAAAATAGACGGGGCCTTCTCAGTGGAATGAACAATGTCAAAAGCGCGGCCGAATCCAAAATCGACGCGGAAGCCCACGGGATCGGCCGTGTGTTCCATGGAGAGCTTAGCCATGTTCAGGCTGAACTGATTCGCCTTGACATCGAAGTTGTAAAGATTGTTCACCTGCGAGGCGGGGTGGTTGAAGTTGAGACCGTAATAACCGTCAACCAAGCCGCTGAAATCGATTGTCCCGATGGACCATACCGGGGTCTCCGGGGGTTTGGCATCCGCGGGTTTGTCCGTGGCGGCAGGGGGCGTGGTTTGCGCCAGGCACGAACAGGCCAGCAAAAGCGCCAGGCCTGTGGAGACACACTTCGGGTGACGCATACGTAGGAACTCTCCTGTCTGGATTTTTATTTGCGATTCTGAAACGCACCCCAATTGTAGGGCCGGGTCTGTCTGAAAAACCAATAGAAAATTTCAATGACCTCGATACAAAGGTTTAGCTTCCGCTAACCAGTGGCGGCGTTGCATATTGAAGTACACCATGTGGTGAAAGGACAACGACCCCGATGTCGAATATGATTTTGAGATTGACAATTCTGCTATCCGCCGGATCCGCCGTGATGCAAGCTCAACAAGCCGCCGCGCAGATCCCACAAGGAACCGAGGCGAAGATAGCCGCTCTGGAAGCGGCGGTAAAGAGCGCGCAGATGGCCGGCGATAACGCCTGGATGCTGGTGAGCGCGGCGCTGGTGCTATTGATGACCGGCCCTGGGCTTGCCCTTTTCTACGGCGGACTGGTGCGGAAGAAAAATGTTTTGGGAACCATGATGCAGAGTTTTGTTCTGATGTCCCTGGTCACCGTGTTGTGGGCGGTATGCGGCTACAGCCTGGTCTTCGGCGAAGGGAATGCGTTTCTGGGCGATCTCCGGTATTTGTTTCTCAACAATGTGGGAGCCGCGCCGAATGCGGACTACGCCGGAACCATCCCGCAACAAACTTTCATGATCTATCAACTGATGTTTGCGATCATCACGCCAGCGCTCATTTCCGGAGCTTTCGCGGAGCGCATGCGCTTCAGCGCAATGATGCTGTTCACGGTAGTTTGGGCGCTGCTGGTGTATTTCCCGATGGCCCACATGGTTTGGGGGAAGGGCGGTTTTTTGAACGCTTACCTCGGGGGACGAATCCCCTGCTTCGATTTTGCCGGCGGTACCGTAGTCCACATTACGTCGGGTGTTTCCGCGCTGGTTTGCGCTCTCTATATGGGAAAGCGGGCCGGATATCCGAACGAGTCCATGAAGCCGCACAGTCTTGTGTTGAGCTTCATTGGAGCGTGCCTTTTGTGGGTTGGCTGGTTCGGCTTCAATGCGGGTAGCGCCCTAGCCGCCTCGCCCTTAGCAACCAGTGCTTTCGTGGCCACTCACTTTGGCGCCGCTGCCGGTACGCTTGGCTGGCTGATCGCCGAATGGTTCCACAACGGAAAGCCCAGCGTGCTTGGCGGTATCTCCGGCGCCGTAGCCGGACTGGTCGCCATCACGCCCGCATCCGGCTTTGTAAAACCATTTCCCGGTCTGTTGATCGGATTCGCGGCCGGCCTTGTCTGCTATACGATGGTGACAAAGGTAAAGCAGAAGTTCGGATACGACGACTCGCTGGATGCATTCGGCGTGCATGGCGTTGGCGGCACGCTTGGCGCGCTTTTAACCGGTGTATTCGCGACCAACGCGGTGAACGATGCGCTCAAGAACAGCGCGGGACAGCCGGCCGCTCTCGGGCTGGTGGACGGCAACGGAATGCAGGTGGTAAATCAGGCAATCGGGTGCGGTGTTGCGATCCTGCTGGGCATTGTGGGAACCCTGATCGCGCTTAAGATCTGCGATCTCCTGGTCGGCGTCCGGGTTGACAAGGTGCAGGAGCGGACCGGTCTGGACGTCAGCATGCACGGCGAAGAAGGCTACAATTTCGAATCCTAAGAGAAAGGAGTGAAGATGAAAAAGATCGAAGCAGTGATCCAGCCCTTCAAGTTGGAAGAGGTGAAAGAAGCCCTAAAAGCCATCGGCATCGACGGGATGACCATCACCGAGGTTCGCGGTCATGGCCGCCAGAAAGGCCACAAAGAGGTTTACCGCGGACAAGAATATAACGTCGATCTGCTTCCGAAGGTTAAGATCGAAATGGTAGTGCCTTCCAGCCGTTCAGAGGAAGTGATCAAGGCTCTTTCCAGCGCGGCCCGTACTGGCAACATAGGCGACGGTAAGATCTTTCTATACGATGTGGCAGAAGCCATCCGAATCCGCAACGAAGATCGTGGCGAATCCGCACTCTAGCCCGGAGATCGCCGCCGCCGCGGCAGTTGCCGCCCGCACTGCCATGGTGGACGATCTGGTCTGCCGGGCATACCAGGCATCTCTTGCCGCAGTGACTCCGAAAGGAGTGGCCGTGCTGGCTGTGGGTGGTTTCGGCCGGCGCGAGTTGTTCCCGCAATCGGACGTCGATGTTCTCTTACTGATCGAAAAGGAGCTGGAGGGGAACGCCTCACGAGAGGCGCTCTCCGCTTTTCTTCGCACTCTTTGGGACAGCGGGCTTCGAGTGAGCCAGTCGGTCCGGACCATCGCGGAGTGCTGCGAACTGGATCAGAAAAACGTTGAGCTGAGTGTCAGTCTGCTGGATCAGCGATTTCTGACGGGAGACCAGACGCTTTACGATCAGCTCTGCGTTCGTCTTCCAAAATTCCTCCGGTCACAGCGGCAGGGCCTGATTTCGGCCTTGTGCGAGATGACCAGGGACCGTCACGCAAAGTTCCAGGGTACGATCTATCACCTGGAACCGAACATCAAAGAGACTCCGGGAGGGATGCGGGACCTGCATCTTGTACACTGGCTCTCGCAGCTTCGCGGGGTGGACGACGAAGCGGCACAGCGTTTGAGCGAGGCGCGCGAGTTCCTGTCGAATATCCGGCGACGGTTGCACGACAAGGCTGGGCGCGACAATAATTTGCTGAGCTTCGATTTCCAGGAAGAGATTTCGCCCGAGCCTGCCGCGTGGATGCGCCAGTACTACCGGCACGCACGCAACATTCACCGGACGGCTTTGCGCCAGATGGAAATCGCCGAGGGGCTGAATGAAGGGTCGCTGCTGAAACAGTTTCGGGACTGGCGCTCGCGGCTTTCTAATGCGGAGTTCAGCGTCAACAAAGACCGCGTGTTCTTCAGATGGCCGCAGCAGATGCAGTCAGATCCAGAGGTGGTTCTGCGGCTGTTTGAATTCGTTGCACGGCACGGAATCCGGTTGGCGCTTGATACCGAGCGGCGGATCACAGAGAATCTGGCGAATCTGACCCAGGCGTTCTCGATCTCTCGTCCAATTTGGCCCGCACTGCGCGAGATACTGGCGCAGCCGAACGCCAGCATGGCGGTCCGGGCGATGCACGAAACCGGCG
This sequence comes from Terriglobales bacterium, assembly GCA_038254805.1. GTDB lineage: Bacteria > Acidobacteriota > Terriglobia > Terriglobales > Acidobacteriaceae > Gp1-AA145. The sequence goes on along the minus strand of JBBSFW010000169.1, from coordinate 4,441 downwards.
TGCTGCTGGCGATTTTTCCGGAATGGGAAGGGATCGAATGCCTGGTGGTGCGGGACTTCTATCATCGGTACACGGTGGACGAGCACACTCTGATTACGCTGGAGATGCTGGAGGATCTGCGCAATTCGACCGACCCGGCGAGGCGCCGCTTTGTCGATCTGCAGGCTGAGTTGGACAATCCTGCGCTGCTTTCCATGGCTCTGCTGTTTCACGACGCCGGCAAAGGGAGCGGGTTCGAGGGCCACTCGTCTGCATCGGCCGAAGCCGCAAAAAGGGCGCTGGCCCGCATTCAGATGCCTACGAGTGAACAGGAAATGTGCTTGTTTCTCATTGAGCAACATTTGGCGCTTTCCCATGTGATGAATGCGAGGGACCTGAACGATCCAGTGACGGTGCGGGAGCTGGCCGACCGTGTTGGGACTGTTGAGCATCTTCGCTATCTCACGTTGCTGACCTATGCCGATATCAGCGCGGTAAATCCCGATGCGATGACGCCGTGGCGCCTGGAGCAGCTCAGACGGGTGTTTGTGGCGGCGCATCAAGAGTTGACTCGTGAACTGGATACCGAACGAATTCACGCGGCGTGCACGGAAGACACTGCGGCATTTCTGGTGGGATTTCCCACACGCTATTTGCGCACTCACAACGAGAACCAAATCCGGGCTCACATGGATTTGGAGTTGAAGAGCAAGCACGCGGGCGTCGCCATCGACTTGCAAAAGCACCGGGGAGCGTACCGGGTGACTGTGGTTACGGTGGACCGGCCGAATCTGTTTGCGGCTCTGGCTGGGGCGCTCTCCAGTTTTGGGATGAACATTTTGAAAGCCGAGGCGTTTGCCAATCAGAGGGGAACCGTGCTGGACACCTTCGCGTTTAGCGATCCCATGCGGACATTGGAGTTGAATCCGATGGAGGTGGACCGCCTGAAGCTGGTTCTGCAACGCGCGGCATTAGGAAAAGAGGATGTCAGGAAAATGCTCTCGAGACGGTCTCGTCCGCCGCGCAAGACCGCTCAGATTCAACCTACGGTGGCATTCGACTCAGAGGCATCTAAGACGGCGACGCTGGTGGAGATTGTGGCGGAAGACCGCCCGGCATTGCTGTACGATCTGGCTGCCGCGATTTCAGCTGCGGGCTGCAGCATCGAAGTGGTGCTGATCGATACGGAAGCGCACAAAGCTTTGGACGTTTTCTATCTGTCGGCGGAGGGAGAGAAGCTTACCCCAGAGCGGCAAGACTCGCTGAAGCGGCAGTTGCTTTCGGTGTGCGGCCAGTAAGAGAAGCACGTGCCGGAGTCCGGCATATAATACCGACATATGACAGAGGAGCAAGGGTCCGATCGCAGGGGCTTCCACCTGGCGATGATCTATGGGTTGTTTGGAATTATCACGGCTGCACTGGCGGCGCCAGCTGCCGTTTATCTGCTCTTTCCGCCAAAAGCAAAGAAGGGATCCGATTGGGTAGATGCCGCGGATCTAACACAAATTCAACCGAAGGTTCCGGAAGAAGTGGTGTTCCACCGTAATCGCGTGGACGGATGGAAAGTGACAACCGAGAAGTCGACGGCGTGGGTGGTGAAGACCGCCGATAACAAGGCGGTTGCTTTTGCGCCGCAATGCACGCATCTGGGATGCGCTTATCACTGGGACGAAACGAACAAGAATTTTCTCTGCCCGTGCCATACATCCACCTTCGATCTCGACGGCAAGGTGTTGAGCGGGCCGGCGCCTCGGCCGCTGGATCGCTATCAAGTAAAGATTGACGGCTCAAAGCTGTTGATCGGCGATCTGCAAAAACCGGAAGACGTATGAACCGCCGCGTGATCGACTGGTTGGAACATCGGACGGGCGTCGAGACTGCGATCAAGAGCTTCCTGTACGAAGATATTCCCGCTTCGAGTGGTTGGCATCAGGTGTTCGGAAGCATCGCGGTGTTCCTGTTCATGACGCAGGCATTTACGGGCCTGCTGCTGGCGTTCAATTACGCGCCGACTCCGGGCGAGGCATACAACAGTCTCAAGTACATCGTCACCGAGTTGACCGGTGGGCGCATGATCCGCGGTCTGCATCACTGGGGCGCGAGCATGATGCTGGTGATCGTGGTGCTGCATATGTGCCAGGTTTTCCTTTACGGCTCGTATAAGAAGCCGCGCGAGGCAACCTGGGTGCTGGGCGTGGTGCTATTACTGCTGACGCTGGCATACGGACTGACCGGATATCTGTTGCCCTGGGATAACCGGGCTTACTGGGGCACGGTGGTGACGACGCAAATCGCGGCGCAAGCGCCTGTGATGGGCCAATATCTGACGCGATTGCTCGGCGGAGAGGGCAGCATTGGAGTGGTGACGTTTGCGCGCTTTTATGCGCTGCATGTTTTGCTGCTGCCGCCTGCCACCACCATCCTGATTGCCGTTCATATCTATTTGGTTCGGAAGCACGGGGTAGCGCCGGCTGTGAATGACACGGCTCCGAAGAAACGTTTTTTCCCGGAGCAGGTATTCAAGGATACGGTGGCGATCTTTACCGCGTTCGCGATTCTTTTCACAATGGCCGTGGTGGTGAAGGTGCCGCTGGAGCGGCTTGCCGACCCGACCGACACGAGCTACATTCCGCGTCCCGAATGGTACTTCCTATTTCTGTTTCAAACGCTCAAGTTCTTTAACGGACCAATGGAGGTGGTGGGCAGTATTGTACTGCCGACGATCGCGATCATGGGTTTGTTTGTGATTCCGTTCATCGATAGAGGCGTGCTGACGCGTGTGCGGCAGAGGACGACAGCGATGGGCGTACTGGCGTTTGCGGTGCTAGGCTGGTCGGCACTGACCGCGGCTGCGATCGCGACCACACCGAAGACGGTAGCTGTTTCCGTGGTGGACGAACAAGGTCCGGAGGGTTGGCAGCAGCTTTCCGCGCAGGAGTTGGCCGGGATTGGCTACTACCGTAAAGAGAACTGTGCGATGTGTCATTCCGCTGGTAATAAACTGGGGCCGGACCTGACAAACGCCCCGACGCGGAAGAACGCCGCTTGGATGATCGATCATTTCAAGCGTCCGCAAATGGTGCCGGGGACATCCATGCCGGCGGTCCAGTTGAGCGATTCGCAGCTTAACACGCTGGCGGCTTTTCTGTTGAAGCTGAATCCGAAGAATGCCAAAGAAATGGAGTCGGCTCCGGCATTTGCTGTGGAAGGCGCGATGCTGTATCAGCAGCAGAAGTGCGGAATCTGCCATCAGGTAAACGGGATGGGACAGAAGATGGGACCAGCGCTGAACGGACTTGCGAACCGGCGCAGCCGTCAGTGGGTTGAGGATCATTTCCGCGATCCGCAGAAGATGTCGCCGGGTTCCACGATGCCTCCTTATAAGTTTTCGTCGCGGGATATGGACCGGATTACGTCGTATTTGCTGGCCTTGCCGTCGTTGTAGTTTGTTCGTGCAAAATCGGATGAGGGGCGTTATTCGTGTTTTACGAAACGCAGCGAATCCCATTTCCGGACACCTGGACAAAGCCAACTCCAGCGGCCCTGGAATTGGCTTTGTTTGTGCGCTGTGGGCTGGACAGCCCTATTCGGATGTGAAAGATCCCGGTGCAGAGCCTTTTGCAAGGATGCTCCGACAGGCACGTGCGGGTGCCTGTTCAATTGTGAATTTAGCGATGGACGGGGTTGAGTGGGATTTTTCGTCTGACGATTGTTCTTTGATTTCAGACGGATATGGGAGGAAGATTCTCGTGATCGCCACGGCCAGGGCCACAACGGGGGATGAAATAGTCTGATTCGCCAACTACGGTGCTGGCGGTTTCGAACGGCCCATGGCGCTAAACCATTGACGGCACTGCATAGCAGATTGACTATTCCGAAGGACGGGATAATCTGATGCCAGCAGTTTCGCTTTGGCCCACTGACACGCCCGACCCACGACCGATCACGAAGCGTATACTTGACGCACTCACACCCTGCCCCGGTTTTCAAAATGGGAGCATCGCACCGGAGCGGACCGCTGCCGCCCCAGATCGTCGCCGTCCAGAAGAGAAAGAGCGGGCGCAAGATCACAAGGCGCGATGGCTATCGCTGTCCCAAACGCTGCCACGCTCCAATCAACTGAGCACGAATTCAACAGCTTCGCTGAAGTCCATCGGGTCCGGTGGTGGTTCGTGGCGAAGTCTAGCGTGCCGTGAAAAAGCTCCAATAGCTTCTTGGTGGTTCACAGTCCGCTTAAAACGGCCAAGTAGATTTTTGGAGCAAACTGCAAGCTACTAGTGCTTAGTGCATAAGTTGATAATCTTATTCCGCAGCTGACTCACTTTGACCTCGCGCTTGCGCCAGCGGAACGGTTTTGGGTTCTGATTGTGCTTTTGCGCAAAAGCCGCGATTGAATCTCGCAGTTGATCTTTGCTTTTGAAACTGGCGCCACGAAGCGTCTTGCGCGATAACAGGCTGAACC
>JBBSFW010000168.1:0-8311 GCA_038254805.1 Terriglobales bacterium | reverse complement strand
ATGGTGCCGCCAATCACTGGACCCAGGACGTAGCCAGCACCTTTGAAGGCATTATAGATACCAAAAGCACGGCCTCGGTTTTCCTTGAAATACTCCGCTACCAAAGCCGCCGACGTGATTGAGAGAGCCGCAGCACCAAGTCCCTGCAGGAGTCGAATAGCGATAAGCAATTGAGGCGGTACAATCAGGTAGGCTAGCGACGCCACGGAGAAGAAAGCAATTCCGACGAGCATTGTTGCCTTGAGCCCGCGCCGGTCGGCGACCCACCCAAATACCGGCTTCGCGAATATTTCAGCGAAATCGTAGACGGCGATTAAGATACCTATGACGGCCATGCCTGCGCCCACTTGCTTCGCGTAGACAGGCAGATTCACAGCGACCACATGTGCCCCAAAAGATGTGACAAATCCCACGAAACCCAGAGCCAGCAAACTTGCCTTGGCGCGCAATCGTTGACGACTCACGTTTTGTTCCCGTTCTTTTAGCGCCATGGATGTGCTCGCCTGTATCGCAACATGATGTCGGAGCTGACAACAGCTGAAAGCCAAATCAGTCCTGACAGATAACCCGCCGCCACATCACTCGGATAGTGGACGCCAAGATAGATTCGACTTACCCCGATGCCCAATACCAACAAAACCAGACTTCCCAGGACGGCAGCTCTGGCGAGAGTGCCTTTGATCCGGCTCATAAGTAAGTAGCCCAAAATTCCGTAGAGAGTAATCGCAGCAAGCGAGTGCCCGCTCGGAAACGAAAAAGCATCTTCCCGCGCCAAGGCCCAAGGCACATCGGGCCGCTGCCGGTGAAAATAGAGTTTGAGCGCGACATTCAGAATCGCTGACCCGCCTACCGCGATGATGATCAGCAACGCCTCTCTTGTGTGATGTTTCTGCAATTGCCATAGCGCAATAAGAGATACCGCAGGAATGAGTGCCTGCATCGACCCAATAAATGTCAGTCCAAACATGAACACGGTCAGAAATGGTGAGGTGTGCCCGTGGATCGCTTCCATGGTGCTCTGTTCGATGTTGATGAGCCATGTTTCCGATATTTCTTCATGGAACTCCGCCAGGACATATAGGATGGCCGCAGAGGCCAACAACCCGCCCACCAAGAAAGGCGCAACTTTCTTCCAGTGTTCCGTCGAGAGTTGGCCGGGGCGGGATTTCATTTCACGTCAGCACCGGGCGGGACTCACGGTTCAGCCATCCGAAAAATTTAGCGAGTGGATCACTCGGCAGCGTTCTGGATATCCACATCTTTCCTACCTCCCTCAAATACCTCATACAGAAGAGGCAAGACCAGAAGCGTCAGCAGCGTGCTGGTCACGAGACCGCCGATCACGACCGTAGCTAGTGGACGCTGTACTTCGGCTCCCGCGCTGGTGGAGACGGCCATTGGAATGAAACCCAGACTCGCGACTAGAGCCGTCATGAGCACGGGCCGCAATCGGACGAGAGCTCCTTCGCGAATCGCATCTCTCAATGGGCCTCCACCTTGCTTCAACTGATTGATGTAGGCGACCATGACGAGCCCATTCAAGACGGCGACACCAAACAGCGCGATGAAACCCACTCCTGCAGAAATGCTGAATGGCATGCCCCTTATCACTAGCCCAAAGACGCCACCGACTACGGCAAGAGGAATCCCGGAGAATACCAGTGCTGCCTGCTTTACAGAATTGAAGGTTGTAAAGAGCAGGAGGAAAATCATGAAGAGGGACAATGGCACCACGATGGACAAGCGCTTCCGCGCACGCTCCAGGTTTTCGAATTGACCTCCGAAGTGAACCCGATAGCCTGGCGGGAGGGTAATCTTCTTATCATCGAACAACCCCCTCGTGTCTTCGATGAAGCTGCCAATGTCGCGGCCACGGACGTTGCCTTCTACGCTGATTACTCGGGAGCCATCCAAGTGACCGATCTCGGCTGGGCCTTCGAGCTCACGGATTTCAGCCAAGGATTTAAGCGGCACGCGTTCTCCTCCGGGAGCGCTCACCAGGAGATTCCCGATGGCTTCTTTGTCTCGTTGCGCACTTTCCGATAGTTTCACGACCAGATCGAAACGTCTCTGCCCTTCAATAATTTGCGTTGTCTCCAGGCCCGCGATTGCCTCGACAACTTCCATGATTTCTGCGGCATTAATCCCATAGCGTGCAATCTCGTCCGGTCGGACGGCAACCTCCATCATGGGCAGCCCGGAAACTTGCTGCGCTCGGAACCCGCGGGCGCCTGGAATCTGCGATACAGCTCCAACGACTTGGTCTCCGGTCTTGGCGAGGATTCCCATGTCTTCCCCAAAAATTTGGATCGCAATGTCCGAACGAACTCCCGCAATTAGCTCGTCCATGCGCATTTCGATCGGCTGCGAGAACTCGTAGGTAACTCCCAAGAACTTTCCAAACTCCTTCTCTAACGCGGCGAGCAACTCATCATGTCCATGCGCGATCCGCCACTTCTCTGGCGGTCTCAGATAAATGATGAAATCCGTGCTGCTGGGGCCCATCGGATCGGTGGCGATCTCAGCCCTGCCGGTCTTCGAGACAATCGTCTCGATCTCGTCGGGAAACTTCTTGAGCAGGTGTTTCTCGATGACGCTGTTCTGTCGGTTGGCCTCTTCGAGCGAAATACCAGGCGGGCGTCTCATCTCCAGCGCAAATGCGTTCTCATCGAGCCTGGGGATGAACTCGGAACCCAGGAACATGCTCACGCCTAGCGCGATCACAACGAAAGCAGCGGACACGGAGAGAACGAGGGATCGATTTCGGAAGCACCAGTCCAGTGCAGGCCCGTAGTACTGCGTCGCCTTGCGAATGAAGACGTTCTCCTTTTCCGACAATTTGTGGCGCAGCAGAAGGGACGTCAGCACCGGAGTGACCGTAAAGGTGAGAAGCAGTGATCCGAGGAGCGCAAAGACAACCGTGATCGCCATGGGACGAAAGAGCTTTCCTTCGACCCCCTCAAGCGTGAGGATCGGCAAATACACAATGATGATGATCCCGATGCCGAAGATGATCGGGCGTCCGACCTCTGTGCAGGCTTCCGCAACCCGCTCAAAAAAATTTTCTTTTCCCGTTTCCTGCGACAAGCGGCGCACGGAATTCTCGACCATGACGACCGACCCGTCTACGATCAGTCCGAAATCAATCGCTCCCAGGCTCATCAGACTGCCGGCAATCCCGAACTTCTGCATCAGCGTGACCGCAAAAAGCATGGACAGTGGAATCGACAGCGCCACGATGATGGCGGCTCGCAGGTTTCCGAGCAGCAGTAACAGAACAACGATGACCAGAATCGCTCCTTCAAATAGGTTCTTCTTCACAGTACGGATGGTGCGATTCACCAAGTCGGCGCGATCATAGTAAGGCTTCAGTTTCACACCCTCCGGGAGGCTCTTGGCGATTTCCGCAATTCTCGCTTTGACATTCTCGACAACGGTTCTTGAATTCGATCCCATGAGCATCATGACGATGCCGCCCACGACCTCTCCCTTCCCATCCTGCGTCTGCGCTCCCTGACGCAAAGCGGCTCCGATTTTTACCTCGGCAACATCCTGTACTTTCACAGGTACTCCCGCTTTGCTGGCCACGACAATGTTCTTGATCTGTTCCACACTCTGTACCTGCCCGATGCCGCGGACGGCATACTGTTCCGCATTCTTGACGATGTAGCCGCCGCCTCGGTTGAGGTTATTTGCAGCAACAGCTTCCTGTATCTGGCGTAACGTGAGCCCGTACTTCAGAAGCGCGTCTGGATGAATGAGTACCTGGTACTGCTTTTCGAAACCGCCAAACGAATTGACTTCAGCAACGCCGGGGACGGTTCTTAGAATTCGCTTTACCAGCCAGTCCTGAATCGTTCGAGCCTCGGTTAGGTCGTTGCCTGGCGTGTCCACTGTGTATTGGTAAATCTCTCCGAGCCCGGTACTGATTGGCCCCATCTCGGAAGTTCCGAGTCCCGGAGGTATTTCCGCTTGCGCCTGTTGAAGCCTTTGCTCGACCAACTGACGAGCGAAGTAGATGTCCACTCCATCCTCAAAGACGACTGTCACCTGAGATAGCCCGAGCTTCGACAGAGAACGAACCTGCTGGACGCGCGGGAGGCCGGAGACGGCAACTTCAACGGGAAAGGTGATCTGTTTTTCTACTTCGAGCGGAGAGAGCGACGGCGCATTCGTATTGATCTGCACCTGGATGTTGGTTATATCGGGTACCGCGTCGATGGGCAGGTTTACCGCTGACCACGTCCCAATCCCAATCAGAAGCAAAGTCAGGCTGAGGACTAGCAGCCGCTGTTGCAATACGAAGGCCAGAAACCCCTTGAGCATTAGTTTCCTTCTCAGTCTTGAAACTTGGATTTCTCCATCTCACTCTTCAGCAGGTAGGCGTTCTCAACCGCGACCTCTTCGCCGATCCGAAGACCTTTGATCACCTCGACCATTTGCCCGTCTCGCGCTCCAATCTCGACCGACCTGCGTTCGAAGGCCACACCCAACTTCGTCTTTTCGCTCTTCGTACCGGGCTTCGGAGACTCTCTGGGAGAAGGATTGCCACTCTGAACAAATACATACGTTTCACTCCCGTCTGTTTGCACCGCCGCAAAGGGAATTACAGGTACACCGTTCCTCTGGCCTGTTGTGATTTGTATATTCGTGAACAGCCCCGGACGAAGCAGAAACTCTTGTTGGGACCGTGCGGTTTTCTCGGCGTTTTTTACCAGCACTCGCAGCGGAACCGTCCGGGTCTTCTCGTCCACCTGCTCGCCAACGTAGGTTACCGTTCCGTGCAAGGCCGCTCCCGGCATATTGGGGATGCGCACGACGGCAGATGCCCCGGTCCTGATCGCAGGAAGGTCTTGCTCGCGCGCCACTGCTTGCACCCACACTTCGGACAGATCGCCCACAAAAAAGATCTGGTCTGCTGGAGTGACGCCCTGTCCTGTCGTCGCTGTCCGCTGGAGAACAGAACCGGCGATGGGGCTCCTCAGCGTATATTGGTTGCTGACTGCCCCGGAACCCTCTTTGTTGAGAGCTTGAATCTCCTCTGCCCGGATGCCTAGACCACGGAGCCTTGACGCGCCTGCTTCCATCTTGAGCTTGGAGCGCGTTAGTTCTGCCTCGGCGGCGATGAGTTCATTCTGAGTGCGGAGCCCCTTGTCATAGAGTTGCTTCCAGCGAGCGTAGTTCCTCTCCGCTAATTCCATCTCTGCGTGTGCCGCAACATAAGACGCTCTTGCATCTCCCAGTTCGACGGATTCGATCAAACAGAGCCGAGAGCCCTTAGCCACCCGGTTTCCGACGCCCTTGTAAACGGCGCGGATGACGCCGGGAATCTGCGGCGTTATGTGCGCAATGCGGTCTTCGGCTAGTTGCACTTCGCCCGGAGCCTCAAAAAAAACGGGTACGGAGCCCGCGTTTACTGGTGCGATGCGGATGCCAGAAGTTCTGAAGACATCTTCGTCCAAAACCACCGAGCCACCTTGAAGATGGTCTGGGTTGAGCGCTGAGTTTTCATCGTCGGCTCCGTTTTTCTCTGCCTTCGCTGTTTCCTGTCCACTGTTCGAATTGAGCCGAAGCCTGCCGGTGGCAAACAGGACCACGCCCACTCCGACCAGCAGAAGCAGAATCACTAGTGCAACGTGTTGCTTGATCCAGTTCATTGAATTGGTCCATTCCATGCGCACCCGATTCCACGACCCTCTCTGTGACTCATGGCTGCTTCTTCCTGGCTTCCGCTTCGGCGAGAGGAGCTCCAATCGCCACCTCCAAGTCGATAGCAGCTTTCCAATACTCAAGTTCCGATGTCACGAATTCCCGGCGGCTGGTGAGCACCTTGTCTTGCGTAGTGATCAATTGGACGAGGTTAAATTCACCTAACTGAAATCCCGCCTCGGTTAGCTCGGCGTTTTCGTCGAGGGCCGGTCTAATAGAGTCCTGATATAGGCGAATCAGTCGCTCCTGCGCTCGGAGATTCCGGTAGGCTTCGTTCATCTCCGCACGTGCGGTGTGCACCTTTGCAGTGAAGCCCTCGCGCAGCTTGTCCCGCGTTGCCTCCAGAGAAGCAATCGCGCCTTGGTTCCGATTGAAGAGCGGCAAGTCAATTCCCACTCCAAGGCCCAAGCGGTTCGTGGTGCCCTCCCCTCCGCCGCTTTCTCGCTCGTAACTCGGGCCGAGCCGGAACCATGGAATTCGCTGGATGTACGCGAGTCTGAGCGTTTGCTCCGCCTGCTCATATTCTTGTTTGGCGGCAGCGAGCTGCGGACGCCGCTCGATCATGAAGTCTTCGAGCGTGGGAGGCTGCACATGGAAAGGCCTGTAGGCGATGGGATCTGAGGCTGCTGCTTTCAATTTGAGGTCGTACAAAGGAGGAAGGCCTAGCAATTCGAGCAACGTCTGCCGCGCGTGATCTCGCTCGCTGGCAGTCGCCTCTCGCAGGCGAAGAGCCTGGGTATATTCGATGTTGACAAGATTGAAGTCCAGTCGGCTGGCGTCGCCAAGCTCACGCTTTTCACGAAAGAACTTCAGTATCCGCTCCTGCAGTCGCACTGACGTATCTTCGATTCTCACCTGCTCTTCCAAGGCCCACAGTGTCAAATACGCCTTCTTAACTTCAGCAGCGACCCCCCACTCTTCGGCGGATACTTGGTTCTTGACCTCTTCGATCTTGGCTTGAGCGACGGCCACACGTGCTCCCCGCTCTCCCGGTCGGAACGGATTCAGCATCGCCGCCAGGGTGGCGGCACCGATGCCAACACTAGAACCCGGAAGGTTCGCAAGAACGCTGCCTTGAAGCTCGGGATTGGGGAATAGTCGTGCGGACACCAATTCGCCCTCCGCAATCCCTCTTTCTTTGCGGAACGCACGGAGGTCTGGGTTGAGATAGAGGGCGACGGCAACAGACTCTTCAGCCGACAATCCTGCTGCAGTACTGATCATTGGCTGGTTCTGGTCAGCCTTGCCTTCGCGTTCCCCGAGCCCTTCCAGGCGAATAGTTTGCAGGTCACGCAGAACTTGGCGATCCACGATAGGTTTCCGGTGGTATGCCCCACATCCCGTCACACCCAGAACCAGAAGCACGCTAAGTAAAGCTAATTTGAGTCTATAAACCAAAAGCAAGTCTCCTAGAAAAGCTCTTCGCAGGACAGACAACACGAAAGTGGGAATTCGCAATGGATGCAAACACGATTTACCATGCCGCCCAGTCGCGTACACCCTTGAAAGCGGTTCACGCACAAAAATGGAAATCGCGTTTGTTCAGGGCCACGAATCGTGGCCTCCGTTCAAAGAGAGACCAAGTCGTGGCTCACGAGTCGAAGTCGTATGACTTGTGGGGCGAGATGCTAGATTCGCAGGGGAAGGGGCGGAGAGAATTCGGCGAGAAGAATCCCGAAGCTAAACCGGGCTGGCAAAACTCGGTCCCTCATTACTAGCGGTTCCGTAGTGCGCACATGGGGCGCGAAGATGGCTATGGCACTTGCAAGCGCAAGAACCAACTCGAAGAGCAGCATGATGACAGCTACGGCGCTCTCGGTATCGTAGCCAGTTGAGAATATTGTGTCGTTCCAACCGATTGTCAGCTCGACGAACGGGCAAACCACGCAAACCACGAGAATTGCGCCCAAAATAATGTGAACTGCTCTGCGGCTCATCGCGGGAATTCTCCTACCATGGGTGGCAAGGGCCGCCAGTGCGTCGAACCGTTCACCAACAAATACTACCCCATTTTCAATCTGGGTGCAGGCGAGTGCTAAAATTCAGTTTCGCGACCGAGCCGCATTTTAGAGGACGTCGGCGTAAGTGCATACCTGGGAGCCGCGCCCCTGATTCAGAGTAAGGCTTACCTGGATGCCGCCGCGCGCATTTTGGCCACCGAAGCCCAGCACTCCGGGGAAAGGCGGAGACCATGACAGATGCACAACAAGCGCTGATTCAGATTGGCAATTGGAACAGAGGGTCGCATTCCTCTACGATCGTTCAATCTTGCAGCCGGATATGGTCGAAGGTATCCCAGCGCGACATATCGGACAGAATTACCGTGTCCCCCTCTTGCAATCCCTGCAGCACCTGGACGGAGTTCATCGATGCCCGACCGACCCTTACCGGCACGCGCACGGCATCCTCGCTGCCACTACTCAGCTTGAAGAGGCTGATCGTGCTGTTCTCTTGTCCTAAGGACACTCTGATTAAGCGTTCGTTCTAAGTCGAGCAACGCCCGTACTCAAGAAAACCGTACGACCGGCTCTGATGCTTCGGAACTTGTTTCGTTGCCGCCATTCTGACCTGGTTAGTGCGGGACCAACAGAGTCTACGCCGT
>JBBSFW010000167.1:0-8363 GCA_038254805.1 Terriglobales bacterium | reverse complement strand
GCTTCGTGGAATCACGGCAAACCACCCGTCGCCGCTACTCCAAAGCCCGGCGCGTTTAAGGATCCAGCAATCGTACCGGCCAAACAGGCAGGGGGCTCAAGTTGAACCTAGTGCAATGGCTGTCCAAACCCTTGGAGAAAAAGACCTTTCACGCTCACAACACACGTCGAGGCTGAACAAATAAAATGCCCGATTCTTCTTCCTGCCCGCGGGTAGCTCAAGAAACAGGTTCACTTTTTGAAGTCGATTTGAAATTGGACCTTCATGCTATTGCAATGAATCTGGTGCATCGAAAATGTCAACGTTCACGTTATTGGTTGTGAATGACCATGCGCAGCATCGCCTGATTCATTGTTCCCGGCCTTCCGCGGGCCAAGCGTTCTATTGGCAATTTCTTAATTAGTACCTCCTCATAAAGAAGGAGATACATTGTTTACGTTACTGACCATCATACCGTTCTCGTGTACAGTGGCTTGTCGTGTGGGAGTGTTCACTGTTGGAGGGCGCGACAAGGCGAATGAGCGGCAGCTGCTGAGAAAATCGCTGCGCGAATTCCCAACGCACATCAGCTACTAAATCAAATCCAGGTTCAGCGGTAGACCTAAATTAGATTAGAAAAGGATGGTCTATGGACGATAAAAACAAGAACCGTTGTAAACATGCCGGTTGCAGTTGTCTGGCAACGGGAGATAGCAAATATTGCAGCCCTCATTGCGAAACAGTCAAGACAGGGCTCGAGATCTCTTGCCAGTGTGGGCACTCGCAGTGCGCTGGCAAAATTGACTGAGGTCAATATCTAAAACCGGGGGCGTCGGAAACGAGATATTTCTGTGCAGAACAGGAGAGCTCAATGTGTCGAAACTACCTTGATTATCGGATCGGCCCAATGGGTCACCCGAAATCATCGGACAGCGTTCTATTGTTAGAAGGAGATTATGTTGTAAGCGCTTTCTTTGCGACCGCGCCTGGCGCCCCCGCGGTGTCGTCATTCAGCATTTCGTGAATTGGAACTTGCTCCTCCCGCTGGGCCGGCATACCGCCGCGAATTTCTGCCAGAAACCAGCGCTGGAACTCCGGGCTCGTCTCCAAAGCGCCGCCCCCGACGATTAACGCGTCGGGGTCGAACGTATTCACCATTTCGTCAAAGAAGAGTCCCAAGGCATGGGCCTGAACCCGGAAAATCTCTTTGCACATCGGGTCGCCCTGGTCCGCGAGATCGCGTACGACATTTGCCGCCCGGTGGGGATCCAGTTCTGCCAGTTCGTGGCCGGGATATCGTGGCAGATAGTACGGCAGAATCTGTCCGCAATTGCATTGCGGATTCATTCCATCGATTCCGGCGATGCCCTGGTAGGGAATCAGGACGTGGCCCAACTCTCCGCCGTATCCGTTTTTGCCCTTCACCACACTGCCCTCGAAAATGATGCCGCCGCCATTGCCCGTGCCGATGACAACCGAAACCGATGTGTCGCGGCTGCTGGCGCCAAAGATCGCATAGTGTCCCCAGAGCGCGGCCGCATTAGCATCGTTCCGTAGGACACTGGCTTACCCAGCCGGTAGGCCAGACGGCAAACCCCTGACGGACATCGAATCCCGCCCACTGTGGATGCATGAAGTTCGTAGAACCTCTTGCGCTGAGCTCACCGGCCGGACTGGCCGACCCGGAGTGTCCAGGCCGACTGCGACCACGTCCGAAACGAGAACGCCCACTTTTTGGGTGGCGATCTTGAGACCATCTGCGATCTGCTCAAGGCAGACCTCTGGCGCAGCCGGAGTTGGTTTGCGAATTGTCGGTGGCATGGGAGCCACCAATCTTGGAGGGTCTCGGATTTAAGCACTGGCAGTCCAGTTTACGTTGGCTTTGGCACCGGAGGATCTTTGCTTGGTTCCATTTGCGCTTGGCGGCATCGACTGTTCCTGAGCACTGACGGCACTGGAGCTGTACGCATACCCGGTAGTACCGGATATGCGATTTAAATATTGATCTGACAACCGTGCGCGGCTACTCTCAGAGGTCGATACCATGAACAATGGTCAGCTCCAATCGGTAGACCTGCGCGCAGCGGCGAAACAAGTCATGTTTGAGTACGGTTTTGAGTCGGGTTTTCCTCCTCAAGTTCAACAGCAAGTTAATCAACTGGAATCGCATCCTCCAAATACGAATTTAAGCGGCGACATCCGCGACCTTCGTAACCTGCTTTGGTCGTCCATTGACAACGACACGTCTCGAGATCTGGACCAAACTGAAGTCGCGGAACGGTTGCCCAATGGCCAGATAAAGGTCTTGGTAGGGATCGCAGATGTGGATGCATTTGTTGCCAAAGGTTCTGCGATCGATCAATACGCGGCGAAGCAAACGACTAGTGTTTATACCGGCGTGCAAATATTTCCTATGCTGCCCGAGCAGCTTTCCACTGGCATTACCTCGCTGCTAGAGGACGCTGACAAGGCAAGCATGGTGATCGAATTTATCGTCGGAATTGACGGACAAGTGGCAGCGAGCGATGTTTACCGCGCCCTAATCCGCAATAAGGCACAGCTTACGTACAATGCCGTAGGAGCATGGCTCGAAACGCCGGCTTCTTCCCCAGCGCCACCAAAGGTGGCCGCATCTCTGGAACTGCAGGCCCAACTCAGGCTTCAGGATGAGGCGGCACAGGCGCTAAGAAAGGAACGCGATCGCCATGGCGCGTTGGAAATCGAAACCATCGAAGTACGTCCCATCATGCATAACGAGCAGATCACAGAGTTGGTTAAGCAGGAGAAGAATCGCGCCACTGAACTCATCGAAGACTTCATGATCGCCGCTAATGGAGTAGTCGCTCGCCTGTTACGAGCGAAGCAGGTGTCCTCCATTCGACGGGTCGTGAAGACTCCAGAACGTTGGGACCGGATCGTTCAGCTCGCAGCGGCACAAGGTCAGCAGTTGCCACCCAAACCTGACTCCAAGGCGTTGAATCAGTTCCTGATGCAGCGCAAGGCGGCTGATGCCGACCATTTCGCGGATCTCTCACTAGCTGTAATCAAACTCATGGGACCTGGCGAATACGTACTGGAGCGCCCCGGTGATCCAGAGCAGGGGCATTTCGGGCTTGCCGTGCAAGACTATACCCACTCAACCGCTCCCAATCGCCGCTATGCGGATCTGGTTACACAGCGACTGATTAAATCAGTGCTCGCCGAGATACCAAGCTCCTATTCAGACGAGGAGCTCGCTGCAGTTGCGCGCAACTGTACGTTGAAAGAAGACGCAGCTCGCAAAGTAGAGAGGCAGATGTCGAAGCGGATTGCGGCCGTGGTTATGAGCCGCAGAATTGGCGAGACCTTCGACGCAATGGTGACAGGCGTCACTCCGAAGGGAACCTTCGTCCGGGTTCTGCACCCGCATGCAGAGGGGCTGCTGGCACAGGGTCAGCGGGGCGTTGATGTGGGGGATAAGCTCCGAGTGAAACTTATCAGTACCGATGTCCAGCGCGGGTACATCGACTTCGCGCGGGAATAATAGACAATTAAGCAATTCACTACGACACGTTTTGTCATCTTTTACTGGTGCAACTCGCAATGAGCAGCTGCGGATAAAGGCATCGCCGACGAGAGTTCGTCTGCTGCTTGAGCCCGAACTCGTATAATTACCCGCGGTCATGGACTGGACTCCTGCGTCCGCGATCGGGTGGCTGTTTAATTGGCAGCGTGGCGCGTTGGACCACTTGATTCCGCGCTGGCTATTTTTGCGTGCACTGGGGCTAATCTATTTTTCTGCATTTTTCTCTCTGATTTTTCAGATCCGCGGGCTCATTGGGCCGACGGGAATCCTGCCTGCCAGCAGCTATCTGCAGGAAGTTGCGCAATCGCTCGGGCATTGGCACAGGGTATGGTACGCGCCGACGCTGCTGTGGTGGTCGAGCGGATCGCAAATGCTGATTGCGCTGTGCTGGGCGGGCATAGCCTCATCGTTACTGCTGGTCCTGAATATATGGCCGCGAAAAATGCTCGTGATCTGTTTCGTGTGCTTTCTCTCGTTTGTGAGCGCGGCACAGGATTTTGCCGGCTACCAATCGGATGGGATGTTGTTGGAGGCTGGATTTATCTCATTTTTCTTTGCGCCGCCCGGATTTCGCCCCGGCTTGGGCGAACGGCATCCTCCTTCGCGATTGAGCCTATTCCTGTTGCAATGGGAGTGGTTTCGCATCTACTTCGAGTCCGGTGTGGTGAAACTCCTAAGCGGAGATCCCCAGTGGCGGCATTTCACGGCAATGGATGAGTACTACCAGAATGGGCCGTTGCCAACCTGGATTGGTTGGTACGCGCAGCACTTGCCCCACTGGTTTCATGCTGCGACGGTCTATGCCACGTTGGCCCTGGAGCTGGGCCTGGTATGGTGGCTATTCCTGCCACGGCGCTGGCGGATCGTTTGCTTTTTCATCGTGACCCCTTGGCAGATCGGCATAATTCTGACTGCCAATTACGCGTTTCTGAATTACTTGGTCCTTGCGATGGGCTTGCTTTTATTGACTGATCGCTTTCTGCTAAGTATCTCGCCCCAAAGGTGGAGATCCCGATTCGCAGCAGAGGTGTCCAGCCCGGAAGAGACTTCAACGATAGAGATAAAAGGCTGGAGGGGGAGACTCGGCCAGCACTGGTATGCGATGAAACTGTCTGCAAATACTATTATCTTAATCTGGCTTTTCTATGCGACTGCGGCGGAAATGGTGTGGATGTTCGCCAGAGTACCGTTGCCAAGATCTCCGGTGAGAGTGCTAGAGCCATTTCGAATTGCTAATCAATACGGACTTTTCGCGGTGATGACGCGAGGACGATACGAGATCGAATTCCAGGGCTCCGTGGACGGACAGAACTGGGTGGCTTACCCATTTCGCTACAAACCGCACCGGCTGAATCAGCCGCCGCGAATCTACGCTCCTTACCAGCCACGGTTTGATTGGAACTTGTGGTTCGCGTCGTTGGGCTTGTGGCGCGAGTATCCAATCGTTCCAGCCACTGAATTGCGCCTCCTATCGAATGACAAGGATGTACTTGCGCTTTTCGCCGGTAATCCTTTTGCGCCGCAGCCCCCGCGGCAGGTTCGTGCGGTCCTCTGGCAATATTGGTTCACGACCATGGCGGAGAAACGCGAAGCAGGAATGTGGTGGCGCCGGAAATTCTCTGGCCTGTATGCGCCGACGCTGGAGCGGCAGCCTGACGGACAGGTCAAAGTGATCGAATGGCCTACGATTCAGCCGAGGCAATGAAAGGCTCGTAATTTTGCAATTGTTAATTGTGCCATTTGAGAATTCCTGCTGCAAATTACTACTGCGATTTCAAATTACTTGATTAGGAAATTATCAAATTTTGAGGGCGTTCACTGATGACCTGCGATGAACCATAGCGCATGCATAATTGGGTCTGGCCCGAATGGACTGGCAGCGGCAATCGTCCTCGCTGAGGCCGGATTGCGCACAGATGTGCTCGAAGCCGAGCCGACACCCGGCGGCGCAGTGCGTACAATGGAGCTAACGCTGCCCGGCTTTTCGCACGACTTTGGATCGGCGGTGCATCCTCTCGCCGCAGGATCCCCATTTTTCGGTTCGCTGCCCTTGCGCGACTACGGACTGCAGTGGATTAACTCGCCCGCTCCACTGGCCCACCCGCTCGATGACGGCACAGCAGTCATCCTGGAACGGGACCTGAGGGATGCCGAAGCTTCGCTTGGAGTCGACGGCAAGTCCTGGGTCAAGCTGATGCAGCCGTTTGTTGAGTCCTGGCACGAATTCGCTTCAGAAGTGCTGCGTCCAATCCTCTCGATTCCCAAGCATCCTTGGCTCATGGCGCGCTTTGGAACCAATGCTCTCCTGTCCGCGAGAACCGTTGCACACCGATTTCGTAGCGAGCGAACTCGGGCGCTTTTCGCAGGCCTTGCGGCC
Source organism: Terriglobales bacterium (assembly GCA_038254805.1). GTDB lineage: Bacteria > Acidobacteriota > Terriglobia > Terriglobales > Acidobacteriaceae > Gp1-AA145. Next base: position 2,442 of record JBBSFW010000167.1, on the reverse strand, counting down.
CACTCCTTCCTTAGCCTGGATGAGCCCCTGAGTGGTGCGTTTGGCATGTTGATGGCAGTGCCTGCGCACGTTGCGGGATGGCCAATACCGCGCGGCGGCTCTCAGTCACTCACAAACGCGCTGTGTGGGTATCTCTCTAAGTTGGGAGGCACAGTAAAAACGTCGTCGCGAGTTGAGAGCCTCGACGAATTGTCGAATTATGACCTGACTCTCTGTGACATGACCCCGCGACAGCTTCTGAGCGTCGCCCGAAAACGGCTCTCGAACAGTTACAAGCGTCAACTGGCAAGGTTTCGGTATGGATCTGCTGTATTCAAAGTAGATTACGCGCTGACCTGCCCCATTCCGTGGAAAGCATCGCAGTGTGTGCGCGTTGCGACGGTGCATCTAGGCGGTAGCTTTGAGGAGATTGCTGCGTCGGAAAGTGCAGTGCGTAACGGGCAGCACCCAGACCGTCCGTTTGTTCTGCTGGCGCAGCCCACCCTGTTCGACCCTTCGCGCGCCCCGGCAGGGAAACACACGGCGTGGGCTTATTGCCATGTTCCAAACGGGTCGCACGTGGACGTATTGGGGAAACTGGAAGGTCAAATTGAGCGCTTTGCTCCCGGATTCCGCGAATGTGTTCTGGCGCGCCGGGTTTTCTCTCCGGTGGATCTCGAAAGCATGGACGCCAACCTGGTAGGAGGCGACATCGGAGGCGGCGCCATGGACATTCGTCAATTCGTGTTTCGGCCCACGTGGCGAAACTACGCCACGTCGGCGAGAGACATTTATATCTGCTCGTCATCAACTCCGCCGGGAGGCGGGGTGCACGGGATGTGTGGTTATCATGCAGCAAGGATGGCGCTATCGAATTTGAAAGTTATGAGGCTCTCTTAGGGTGATTCGTGAACTGGAGCCGCAACTACTACCCGAGACGGCACTTGAGGTTCGGAGTGGATGTCGAGAATAGTCGGCGGATTGCATTGCAGAGAGCGAATTATGGCTCAGCCCTGCTTATTTCATAGGACTCGCAACGCTAACCTTCCCGGGGAAATCAAGGACGTAAGGAGAAACAACTATGACTCGAACAGCGTTGCTATTGTTGTCGATGTTTCTTGCGGGGAACGTCAACGCCGAGGTTAAAGTGGAAAAGACTGACTACAAAGGTTGGCAAAACTGTTACCGGGTCAGCAATGGTGAAGTGGAACTTATTGTTACGCGTGATATTGGACCGAGGGTGATTCGGTTTGGATTCGTCGGTGGGCAGAACCTCTTCAAAGAATTTCCCGAACAAATGGGGAAAACGGGCGAAGACAAATTTCAATTGCGAGGCGGCGATCGGGTTTGGAAAGCGCCGGAAGATCCGGTAGCAACATGGGTGCCCGACAATCTTCCGGTCGAAATCACCCTCACTTCAACGGGTCTGGTGGCACGTGCGCCCGTGGAACCTCTCACTATGCTGCAGAAGGAGATCGAAGTTAACATGGCTCCGTCAGGGACGGAGGTAACGGTCTCGCATCGGATTACCAATCGGTCACTTTTTTCTCTGGAATTTGCGCCTTGGGTGCTCACGATGATGGCGCAAGGTGGAACGGCCATCACTGGGTTTCCGCCGCGGGGAAAACATCCCACCAATCTCGAGGCGACCAATCCGCTCGTTATGTGGGCGTACACGAACTTAGCCGACAAGCGTTGGACTTTCACAAAGAAGTACTTGGCGTTGCGTCAGGATCCCGGCAACTCGGACGCACAAAAGTTGGGACTCTTCAACAGTGACACCTGGGCAGTTTACTTGCTCAACGGGGAAGCCTTTGTGAAGCGCGCAACAGCCGACCCTACCAAGACCTATCCGGACTTCGGCTGCTCATTCGAAACATTCACGAATGGTGAGTTTCTTGAAATCGAGACACTCGGACCCATGACCACCGTGCCGCCGGGCCAAACGGTGGCACAAGTGGAACACTGGACTCTCTATCGGAGCGTCAAAGTCTTCGCACTCACCGACGAAAATATCGACCGAGTGGTGGGCCCGCTGGTGTATCTCGTGAGCGCACGCTGACCGCGAGGTGGTCGTGAATGTTTCTAGGAAGACTCACGGTTCGTCCTACTTTTCAGTCGCGCACGTCAAAGGGGATGGTCCGATTTCAAAGCACCATGCATTGCTGCATTGCCGCCGTGGTACAGGGTATGACGGGCGACACTGACCTTACAGTCGCGGCACTACTCTGATCATTGATCGGTGGCATGGAGGCCACCGGCCGTGAAGCAGAGGCCAAGTTCCAGAAGAAGACGCAGTAGAACCAAATCCGTCTTACATTTCACCGACCTGGAACACGCGATGGCCGCGGTGTTGGCCTCAACTCAGCAGAGTAACTGGCTTCATCGAACCCATGCTGCTGCTAAAACCTGCCGAACACCGATCACGCGATTCTCGTCTCTCTTCTACTTTCCCTTACTTCG
>JBBSFW010000166.1:0-8392 GCA_038254805.1 Terriglobales bacterium | reverse complement strand
GAAGTTTGTGGAACTGCTTACCATTCACGAAGCACTAGAACAATTGCAGAAGTGGGATGCTCGCAAGGCGTCCGTTGTGGAAATGCGTTTTTTTGGCGGTATGAGCACAGAGGAAACCGCTGTCGCGTTAAGCGTGTCTGAGAATACCGTGATCCGTGATTGGGGAATGGCTCGTGCGTGGTTGAGAAAGGAACTTGCTGGGAAGAATAAAATAGCGTGAGGGCGACCGCTTCGGCCCTCACGCCATTTTGTAGAATCAGCCCGGTACAGATGTGTACTGGCTCACGCTGAAAGACGTCGACATAGGCATTGGGGAACCATCGAATGTGTAAATGGCCCATTGTTGTCGGCCGATGTCGAAGTAAACTCCCACGGCTCGGTTGAGTTGTGGAACATTGCCGGGGTATGGCCGACACGCGAAACCGCAAATAATACGATTCGCATCGTAGAAAATAGAGAGCCAATCGTAGCTGAATCGGGCGGTAACAAAATAGTGAATATTCTTCGGGAACGTGAAATAACTATCTCGAGGCAGGGCCGGTAAATAAGTTACGTTGCCAACCGTGTTGAACCTATCCGTTGTGTGAACGAAGTGTTCCGGATCCCAGACCGAAGAAACGGCCTCGATACGAGGCGAGTCCGCAGTCACATGGAAGCGCAAACTTAGGGGCATAGCAGCAGCCCCTGGTGTCACCGAGTTGTATCCCTGATTAAAGATGGCCCACCGTCGCCGCGCGGAGTCGTAGAAAACCCCTGGATTTTGGGCGTGGTAACCCGAAAAGCCTCTGGTTGGACTATATTCAGCAATCACCTGCAATGTTGCTCCAGGATGGCCGTTACAGGAAGGGTGATCAAGGTATGTAATACCCCCTGCCACGTTGCCCTCATTCGTGACATGGATGAAACGGTTTGCGTCGGCACGCGCGGCCAGCACGAAAAAGCTTGCGCCTGTCGGAATCGTCGTTCGATTTTGCGTGTAAATGGCCCACTGCGAACCGGTAAACCAAACTCCCAGTACGCCTGTTGCATGCGGCGAGCCGGGGTTATTCGCAAATTGCATCACCTGTAGAACGTTGTCTTGTCTTCCTAGGTCATTGGTGGTTGGCAGGTAAAAAACATTGCCAGTGTCTCTCGAGGACGTGAACACGTCGGCTTGCGAAAGCGTGGTTGAGAAAACAGCGAACGTTGCCAGTAGTGCCGTGCGCTGGACGATGATTTTTACTGAATTATGTAGCATAAAGCTCTCCTTTCACTTGGTAATGCGCGCTTCACTGAAAAGGGACACCGTTACTTCAAGGAAAATTTCGCCTAGGCTCGGTCTGTTAAACTAGATTCCGCTTTCGACAAGTCCAGTTCAAGTCCAGTTAGGGTACCCAATGACAGCCGAGCGCTGGCGGCATCTGGAATCTCTTTTTCATCAGGCATTAGAGTGTGCGCCGAGCGAGCGCGAAGCGCTACTCGATCATGCGTGCAAATCGGATCCGCAACTCCGCGAGGAAATCGACGATCTCTTGGTATCACACGGGGGAGTGTCAGACCTTTTAGGCACGGCAGCAGGTCCTCTGCTGTCCCAATTGGCCGGGCCCGCGCGAACGTCGCTCCAAGCTGGGCGGCATCTGGGTGCGTACCGCATTCTGAATGCTTTAGGGGCGGGCGGGATGGGTGAGGTGTATGCCGCTGTAGATACCCGGCTAGGCCGAACAGTGGCACTGAAATTTCTACCGCCTGAGGCTTCTCTGTTCCCTCAATCGACAGCACGCCTGCTGCGGGAGGCGCGGATCGCGTCTACTCTAAATCATCCCAATATAATTACGATCTTCGAAACGGGTGAGGTGGATGGCCTGACTTTTGTGGCCAGTGAGTTTGTACCAGGCGAGACGTTGCGTGCCTTGATAAGTCGCGGCCGACTGGCTGCGTCAGAGGCACTGCGCATCAGCCGTCAGATAGCGTCGGCTATCACTGCGGCTCACGCAGTCGGGATCATTCATCGAGACATTAAGCCGGAAAACGTGATGTTACGGCCTGACGGTTTGGTCAAGTTATTGGATTTTGGATTAGCTAAGGCAAGTCAACTTCCAGGAAGTGTCGCCGATTATTCGCGAACTTTGCCCGGGCGGCAATTGGGAACGCCGCGATACATGTCGCCGGAGCAGGTGCGCGGCGAGGAACTGAATGGGCGAACAGATGTATGGAGCAGCGGCGTGGTGTTTTACGAAATGCTTGTTGGCCATGCTCCGTTTACGGGCAAGTCGGCACTACATGTTGCGGTAGCGATCCTAGAAAATACACCGGCAGGAATTCCTGGGCTACCGCCAGATTGGGCGTCTGTGATCGCGCGATCACTGGAAAAGGACCCTACAAAGCGCTACGCGGACGGGCGAGAGTGGGAGCAAGCGCTTTCGGGCTTATCAGAAAAGTTCCCGTCGCGGTTGCCGGCCAGACCCTTACTGTTAACTCGCCGAAGCGCGGTGGCGAGTTTGGCCGGAACGGGTATGATAGCGGCGGGATGGTGGGCATGGCGGCAGGGCATCTTTGCGGCAGAAGAGCCAACCTTGCTTGTCGCGCGAGTCCTGGCTACGGAAAGCGGGATCACAGACCTTGCTATTTCGCCCGATGGTCATCAGGTTGCCTATATTATCAACGAAGCGGGACAGCAAAGTATTTTACTTCGGCAAGTCGGCGCATCGATCAGCGTGGCGAAGCTGTCCCCAACAACGGTTCAGTATGGCAGCGTCATGTTCAGCCCCGATGGAACCTACCTCCTGTATACGGTGTCGGATCGGGGCGACATCGCCACACTATTTCGAATTCCGCTTGTCGGCGGTACGCCAGAAGCGTTGATTCGCGATGTGGATAGCCCAGTTTCCTTTTCACCGGACGGTCGGGAGTTTGCGTTCATTCGCAACTTGGGGAATACCGGAGAAAATGTGCTATTAACAGCCCTAGCCGATGGCAGGGGCGAGCGCGAAGTCACACGACGCAAAGCGCCTCAACATTTTACAAGCCAGGGTGTTGTCTGGCTGCCCGAAGGTTCGGCCATTGCCTGTGGTGTTAATGTAGCGACTGCAAGTGGACCCCGGATGCAAATCGCGCGGATCGACGCGCGGATGGGCACGACAACAATGATGTTGCCACACCAATGGGGATTCATCGGTCGGCTGGCGTGGGATAGTCGAGCCGGGCGATTGCTTGCCTGTGTGACTGAACCCCAAGAGGTCTCGCTTCAACTCGTGGAAATTACTCCGGGCCGGAAGGTGTCGCGCCAATGGACGAGCGGTCCGGGTAGCTATCCCACAATCTCGGTTAGCCGTAATTCGGGCGTGCGTCTAGCGACACGTCATGATCGGCCTACAGGCGTTTATGTGCAAGGAAAAGGTGGGGAAGTCCACGTAGTAGCGGCACCGACCGGGCGATACTACTATCTGTCATGGACACCGGACGGTCGTTTACTGACGGTGTCTGCTCGGGGTGGATCGCAGGATTTGTGGGAACTTGACCCGGTAACAAACCAATCTCGGCCTCTTACCCGGGATGTTGCGATGGAGTGGAGCCCAAGGGCTACACCGAACGGGAAGTACATTGTCTATAGTTCCACACGCGGTCAGGCGCGAAATCTTTGGCGGCTGGACCGGCAGACCGGCCAGACCCGACAGTTGACAGATGGGCCAGGTCCGGACCTATCGCTAGACTTAACGCCGGATGGGCGGACCGTGATCTTTGATTCGTGGAGATCCAGGCGCGCGGCGTTGTGGCGGGTATCTATAGAGGGGGGACCAGCCGAACAGGTCGCTCCGGATCTCGCAGACACGCCGGTGGTATCACCGGATGGTCGCCTGATTGCATGCCAGTTCATTCAAAGCCAGCCGGCCCAAGGGCGTTCGATTGCACTAATTCCAATTACTGGGGGGAATCCCGTACGCATATTTCCGGATATTGCGCTCAACAACCCCGTCAGATTCACGCGAGATGGAAAGGGATTGACCTATATCCGTACGAAGAATGGCGTTTCGAACCTGTGGAACGTGCCTTTAGCGGGAGGCGCACCGAAACAGGTAACGAGTTTCCGCGACAGCTACATCTACTCGTTCGATTGGGGAAAAGACGGACGGCTTGGAATAGTGCGAGGTACCCCGATAGATGACATGGTATTATTTGAGGCCGGAGAAAATAAATGAAGCTACGAAATGCTGGGCTGATAATAACATTGTTGAACGTGAGTGCATTATTCGGTGAAACCCCTCCCGATGTGCGGACACTACAGCCGGACTCCCTCAAAAAAGGCATCCAGCTTAATGATCTCGGGCCGGCAAAAAGTGTTGGTATGAAAGTTCCCCCACGGCCCATGCCTTCAGGGGGGACATTTCCAGAACTCCAAACTCTCCTCCTTCGCGCAAAGGTGGATCCATTGGTGCTGGTACTCCCGGCGGACGGCAAACTCCCGGCGGAGTTGCGGATTGACGTACTTGACGGGACTAAAGAATTGCAGGTAATTCGGCTAAAGCTTGATGGATCTTCTTTAAAAGGAGGAAAAGGCGGGCAAGCAATCGTGTTCCCGATAGACGGAAAAACTCTAGCGGACTTAGAAGAGCATAGTTCCGGAAAGAATCCAAAGACAATTCGAGTTTATGCACCCGGTGCGCAGACCGCAAAGGGGAGCGCACCCCTCCTGCTTCCGAGCAGTAGGCTAACAATTCATTGATCGCTGCGTTGCCTTCAATTCATCCCAAGCGGTTCCTTCTGAAGCTCCGAGCGGACTACACGCCGAACTGCGAGAAGCTGCTGCCGTGGCGCCTGTGCCGCTGGAAGCTTTTGAGAAACGGTCACCGCGCCAGTTCGCGGAGCCAATATAATCGCCATCAATCAAGGATGTGGAGCCCACGCTGCGAGGACGAAAGCGGGAGCTCTGAAACTTCCTGAACTCCCGCTGAAGCTTTCGATTAAGCGCGTGTTGCGCCACCCAGCCCCTTACACCTGAAAGGTGGCGCCTGCACAGAAGAACGTAATATTACCCTCCTGGGCAAAAAATACTTTGAATGTTAATGCTACCGCTGTGACTGCTGTTGGATTGATGGCGAAGAGGGTTCGGTTGAGAACAAAGTCCGGGTTCAAGCCGCCCAAGCTCGGGGGGTGCAAGCTCGGGTCCAAGCTGCGGATCGGCAAGTCGGTCACATGACCCCGGTTATCGAAGACCCCTACTTGCTGGATTTCCACACCCTCATCGGATTCGAATGTAAACCCAACTTCATCTAAGAGAGCTTGATGAAGAACCCCGTTATCCCGACGGCGGCAGGGGGTGGGGATAGCAACCATAAAGAAGTTATGTTGACCAGCACGTCCTCGATAGGTAACTCCAAAATCTTGATGAAGCCCCACAATGTCAGACCATGCAACCCCTCCTACGCCGTTCATACCGCTGCCTTCAGTATGCGGTGACCATACTACGCCATTACCTCCCGGGAAGCGCATTGTTACCGCATTACCGTGAATGTACATTTCTTGACGAATCATGTTTTTTGGTTGAGAGCCGCTTTACAAAAGCGTTCTCATCAGGGAATGCGGCAAACCGGGCTTTGGGACACAACCAAATCGACCCGGGTTTGCTAGAAAGCGCGGCTGACGCTCTCGGCCGCGTCGGGCGTACTTCAACCGCTGATGCGATCTGCGAACTGAACTCCGCCATCGCGCAGCAGGGCGGCGGGCGCGTGGCGCGGGAAATGAATAAATCGAGATCCGCTCGACAATATTGCGGGTGATCTTCTTGTCGCGCCGGTCATAAAGCCGAGTTGTCCGGGGATCGGCGTGGCCGGCCAGGCTCTGCACGTCTTCGAGGGGGACGCCGTTGCAGAGGCCGGGGGAACGCAACTAGGGCACACTAGTCCGGGGCGTCCCTGTTTCAGTCTACTTAGGTGTAATAGTTCAGGCTTGATCTGACAGTGGAACCTTTGGTCGTTTAACGCGGACGGTCGCGACTGGCGTCAACTGACCACGGGGAAAACCGGCGGCATGTATCCCGAATGGACTCCCGATGGCCGCCATCTCCTATTCGAAGCAACAAGGGACGGAATCTTTGGTGTTTGGATCGTTGGCGCCGATGGTGCCGGTCTGCGACGCTTGCGCCCCGGTATTACTCGCTTTCCCGCAATCTCGCCCGACGGCACTCTCGTGGCCTGCCAGTTTGAACGGGACAAGCGCTGGCAGCTCGGCACCTTCAAATTCTCTAACGGCGAGCTCGTCACTACGTTTGGCGATTGCAAAATTCCACTCCCCCTCGCTGGCAACCGGATGGGCGTACGCTTTGCTGGATCCGAAGGAACGGCCGCGCCTCGGAACTGATTGCAGCCGAAAATCAGACAACTCGCCGCGTATTGCGCCGCCTGGAAGAGGAGGATAGTGTCGCCTGTTTTTGACGTTAATGAAACGGGAGCGGTGGTCTACCTTACTGGCGTAGAACACAGCGATGTCCTTAGACTCCATATCTGATTACAATTAAGTCAATACACATGAAGACATACCCAATAACACTGATCAGCGCGGCTTTATTGACGGCTGCTCCGGCAATGTTCGCCTTCGATAACAGCGGCAACAATTCTAGCGGCAGGCCGCCGGACGCAGAACTTCCAGGTCCTAGGCTCGAGGAAATTTCGCCTCGGCCACCCTCTATTGGGCCAGTTCAACCTGGAAAACAAATCTGATGTCACCAGATTGGTTTTGGCAGCGTCCAAAAAAGCCGAATCGATGATTGTCGTCGCCGGAGGCAAATCCTTCAACCTCGACCGATGCGAATTGTGGATACCCGGAAAACCTGATTTTCAGGGGTTCCAAGTCGCTTCCGCCGACATCGATCTTCTGGCAAGGTTGGTGAGTAAGACACGAAGGGCAACCGTGCGCGTACAATGGCGCAAGAAAGAGGACGAAGAAAGATCTACTTCGCCGAACGGGAGTGATGTATTAACAACGCTGTCTGACGGTTCTGGTGCAGATGGACAAACAACTGAATTGGAATGAAATAGAAGAACATCTGGGAAAGATCGCCAATGTACACGGGGGGTTTAGTATCGCCAAAAGAGGTTTGATTTCCCTGGGCACGGGAGAGAAACTGTTTGTGAAAATTGGGATTGATGAGAATACTAAGAAGTGGGCCAATAAAGAAATTGCAGTGTATAGGATTTTAGCAAAGTATTCTTTCGGTTCAGTTCCAGAGCTCAAAATAACTAATCTCGAAGAAACAGGCTTTGCATTAGAAGCATTGACGGCTGAAAGAGGCTGGAAGTGGTCTGAACAGTGGAGTGAGGAACGTCTGAATAAAACGTTAGCAACAATGGAATCGCTCGCAGCCATACGACTAGAAGGTACAGACAAGGACTATTTTTCAAGCCAGATTATAGATGAAGGTGATGATGGTTGGAAGCCGCTGGCACAATCAGAAGGCTTACAGCTAGCTCTTAAGGAAAAGCTGAGGTATGCTGACCAAAAAGCATTATCACAATCTTTAGATTTCGCCGAGCAAGCAAAGCGCAGCAAACAATTTGTATTTCACCCTGAGGTATTAGTACACAACGATGTTAGAGCAGACAATTGTGCTTGGAATCCTACATTAAACGAGGTTAGGCTAGTTGATTGGAATTGGGCTCAGATTGGAGACGCCCGGATTGATATGGCAGCAATGTTGGTTCACGTTCAGAATGCAGGTTTCGATGTAGTTTCTTTGCATTCTTCTAAGTTGGATGCTGACGCATTGCAGTGGCTTGCAGGTTTTTGGTTTAAGTCTGCCGCTACTCCCATGTGGGAGGGAGGTTCCGCCCATCTTAGAGATGTTCAGCTCTATTCAGGCGTTACTGCTCTTAGGTTATCAAACATATTGTAATAAGCCGAACGCCGGAGGCCCCGAATGTTTTTGGTGAAATAAGAGCCAATAGAGAACAATGGGGCACCTAATAGGGTTATGGCAACAATTCGGTACTCAGGTCTGAGCCTTCCCGCGGCAAACCAGTGCATTCGCTCGCTCTTGACCTTGAAGGTACGGGTCGATGCCCGCTACGGCAACGAGATCTGGCGCGACCTTTTATATTCACGTCTGGACAGTACGCCCCTTCCATATCAAGCGCATCAGCGCGACCGGGCGGGACGTTGCTCGACGGGTTGCTCTATCACGAATCCGACCTGTGCATTGATCCATGAGAGGAGATGCCCAGGCTGGTGGGCCCGGTTCGATTGTCTGGAGCAACCGCGCGCACGAGGAACCGGTAGTGGCCTGCCGGAATCTTTGGGTAGATAACGACTCTGGTATCAGGAGTACTCCACCCGCGATCCGCCCCCTGATACAGATCCACCGTATGCACAAACGCAATTTCTTTTCGTGACGCTTTGCCGGCGACGTGCTCGCGAAGCGGCG
>JBBSFW010000165.1:0-8429 GCA_038254805.1 Terriglobales bacterium | reverse complement strand
TTAAGCCACACTATTGAATGATAGTCCAATCGTCTGAAAACGCCATGAACTTGCGATTAAGTCCGTTTCATATACACGCGTCTGTGAGTAAGTAATGGCAAAGCGATTGCACATTGTTCAGGGAGGAGCGTTTTCTGGATGAAGAACTTGTTTGCGTTAGGCGCGGTTGTTGCAGTGGCGGCTTTCGGGCAATCCGGCCAGGAAAACGTTGCCCAGATCATCAATCGTTCCGCAGCCGCGATGGAGAATAACTGGAAAGCTGCACCAGGATTCTCTTACGTCGAGCGTGATGTACAGAGCAAGAAAGGCGGAGCAAAGACTACCAAATCCTATGAAGTCAGTCTAATTGAGGGATCGAATTACAACCGCCTGAGCGCTATCAACGACCAGCCGCTCTCAAAGACGCAAGAGCAGCAGGAACAACAAAAAATGCAAACGGAGATCGGCCGCCGCCGGCGTGAATCAGCGAGCGAGAGAACCAAGAGGGTGGCCAAGTACGAGAAAGAGCGGAGGCAGGATCATGCCATGATCGCTGAAATGTCCAAAGCCTTCGACTTCAAGCTGACCGGAAGCGAGCGCGTGAACGGACACGATGCCTGGGTCTTCGACGCCGTGCCGAAGCCGGGCTACCAGCCCAAGATGCGCGATGCTAAAGTTCTTCCCGCCATGAAAGGCAAGCTGTGGGTGGATAAAAAGCAGTACCAGTGGGCGAAAGTTCAAGGCGAAGTGATCCGTCCTGTGTCATTCTTCGGTGTGCTGGCGAAGGTGAGTCCGGGAACGCGATTCGTACTGGAGCAGGAGCCGGTGACCGGAAGTCTCTGGCTGCCGAAACATTTCAGCACGAATGTAAAAGCTTCTGCGTTGGGGTTTATCAACCAGAGCTCCACCGACGACGAGACTTACAAGGACTACAAACCGAATGCGCACTCTGCCGGGCTGACCGCGAGGAAAGCGAAGAGCCGTTAGGCGACCGCATCCGCCGGCTTGGAAGAAGCAAGGTCTCCGGCACTGAGGTTTGCTACTTCTTCTATAGCTGCTGCCAGAGTGCCGAGAATCTTCTCCCCCACTAACTTCTCGGTGCGCTCAGTTTGGCCTTCCGGTGTCGCCCAGAGACAAACCACCACGGTGAGCGCGGGGAAACGTGTTCGCAACTCCTTTGCCAGTGAACGGGCGTGCATCGCGGCCAAGGGTGGCAAGGCACAGATACAGACAATGTCTGTTGAATCGTCAGAAGACAACTGCTCGATGATGGAGACCGGAGGCGGAGAAAGTGAAAATCCTAGAGCGATGTATCCGGCTCGTTCCAGGAGTTGGGCCAGCATCGCGGCCGTTACTTCATCCGCCGCGTCGTTGGCGCCGAAGCATATGACACGGCGTCCGGGCGAGCGAAGCACCGGCTCTTCCGCTGGCATGCCGCCCACTTCACGGACGATCTCACCTGTGCTTTGGCAAATGAATTCCAGACTCGCATCCCTCAGCTCGCTCCGATAGCGATCCTGTTCAGCCATGCTCAGCGCCGGCACGACGATTTCGTCGTAGACCTGGACGAGGGAGCTCGTTTTCACGCCAGCCTGCACAATGCTCCTGGCCTCCTCGATATCCAGCGCCAACAGCCGCTGATAAAAGCGCTCCGCGGGCAGCAACACCGGCTCGTCTCCGAGTAAGATATCAAGAAATTGAAGATGAGGTACGTGTCTTCCGATCACGACCAGACAGACCGTCAGAGGGGTGGAAAGAATCAGGCCGACAGGTCCCCACAGAGAAGCCCAGAACACGGCCGCCACCAGAATTGCTAAGGAGGAGATTCCGGTGTGGGCTCCGTACAACCAAGGTTCAACGACGTTGGCGAGGGTGAGCTCGAGGACAACGAACAGAGCGACGGTGAGCAGCAGCGGGGTCCAGGTGTCGAACACCGCCAGAGCCAGCAACAAGGGCATGACGATGGCTGCCAAGGTGCCAACGTAGGGGATGAACCGGAGCAAAGCACCCATTACGCCGAAGAGCAGCGCATTCGGCACGCCGATCCACCAGAGACCAATCCCCAGAATCAGGCCAAAGCTGGAGTTCACCACCAACTGCATGAGTAGGAACCGGCTCACACGCTCCGCTGCGTCGCCCAGAGCCTTGGTGGCGAGGCTTAATTGTTCCTGGCCAACCAGTCGGAGCAAGCGATTGCGCAGGCTCTCGCGCTCAAAGAGCATAAACACAGTAAAAATGATGACGATAGCAGCAGTCTCCAGCGGCTTCAACAGCGGGCCCAGAAGGTCTCGCGCGGACTGCACGAGGTTTCGCGGCGGATCCACCACCCGGACAGGCATCACCGCCTGCTTCGGCGAACGTCCCGTAGCGCGCGCCTCCGGCTCGGAGAACAGGTCCCCAATCTGCTGCAAGCTGCTCGAGAGCTTTCCCAGCACCCCGGTTTTCGATCCGGTCTTCTGCACCTGAAAACCTTCCAGCTTGTGATGAATGTTGTCCTTGTACTGGGGCAGCTGCGATGCCAATTCCACTAGCTGAACGCTGCCTATCCATCCCACCCCAACGATGATGGTCAAGGTAAGGGCGACGGCCAACAGAACAGAGGGCGCCCGGCCAAGCTTCAGCGCTTGTAGCCGTTCGACCAGCGGCGTCAACACAAATGTGAACAGGAATGCCAGAGCGAGTGGAATCAGGATGGAGCGGGCAAAATAAAGCGCTGCAATGACGGCTCCAAAGCCTAAGAGCGCCAGGACGTTAGAAGACGCTCGATTTCCAGAAATGGCCGCACCTGCATCGCGGGCCATGCTGAATTAGCTGCTTGGAACCGGCGCGGGTGAGGAGCCGACGGGTTCTGGAGGACCGCCGTGAGAAAGCATGGCCTTTAGACCCGAGTCCTCATCGGAGTAGATTTTAAGCTTCTCATTCAGCCGCGTCAACTGCAGCAACTCGGCCACGCGAGGGGACACCTGGCACAGGCTCACGCTGCCTCCGGCGTTGTGGGACTTAACGTGGCAACTCGCAATCGCACCTAATCCCGCACTGTCGACATAACTGACAGCGGCCATATTCAGCAATATCCGGCACTGACCTTGGGCGATCAATCCATCGATGGCTTCTCGTACCTTGGTGGAACTCTCCCCCAAAGTAATTTTTCCCTGAAGATCAATCACAGGAAAACTGCCGACCTGCCTAATTTGCGCTGTTTCTGACACGTTCGCCGGACTCCGGTTCCAGGTTACTACAACGGAGCAATTTGGGCGCCACTAGTTGATTCCGCCCAAGCTTAGGCGAGACAATTAAGGGTGTCCAAGATTCTACTGGTGGAAGATAATGAACTGAATCGCGACATGCTCTCTCGACGTTTGGAGCGAAAGGGTTTCGAGGTCGTTCTTGCAGTGGATGGCAAAGCGGCTATTGAGGCCGCCCTGAGCCAAAGGCCCGACCTCATACTAATGGATATGGATCTTCCAATAATCAGTGGTTGGGAGGCGACACAGCAATTGAAAGCCAATGCAGCGACGAGCGATATTCCGGTGATCGCGCTAACAGCGCATGCTATGAGTACGGATCGCGACAGGGCCTTGGCTGCGGGATGCGACGAATACGAGACCAAACCCATCGACCTGATACGCCTCCTGGAAAAGATTGAGCTCCTGCTAAGTACGCCTTCCCACCCATGATCGAAACGAATCAGCCAGCCGGGAGCGTAGGGCCGCACGTTACGCCTCCAACATCGGCAGAACCGATTCCCGAGCAGGGAACTCTGCTGGTGGTGGACGACAACCCGAATAATCGGGACATTCTGAAGCGCCATATCGAAAGGCAGGGCTTTCGGGTCATGTTGGCCGCGAACGGGAGGCTGGCACTGGAACTCCTGGCGCAGCACCCTTTCGACCTGGTTCTGCTGGATCTGATGATGCCGGAACTGGACGGTTTCGAGGTCCTGCAGCGGATGAAGGCTTCGCCGACGTTGAATTCCACACCGGTGATCATGATTTCGGCGCTGGACGAGACCAGCAGTGTGGTCCGTTGCGTACAGATGGGCGCGGAGGATTATCTGGCGAAGCCATTTGATCCAGTGCTTCTGAATGCGCGAATTCACGCCTCTCTGGAGAAAAAGCGCTTGCGTGACCGCGAGCGCAAGAAGACTGCGGAGTTGGAGGAGGCTATCGCTGAACTTCGGCGGACGCAGGATCAATTAGTGGTTCAGGAGAAACTCGCGTCGCTGGGTGCTCTTACGGCCGGTATTGCCCACGAGATTCGGAACCCCTTGAATTTCGTGACCAACTTCGCTTCCGTTTCAGCCGATCTGGTGTCGGAACTGCAGCAGGCGTGGGGTGACCAGAGCGCCTCGAAGGACGAAGTGACTGCTTTGCTCGGTCAACTTCAGCAGAATATCGGCAAAATCGAGGAGCACGGCAAACGAGCGGACAGAATCGTTCGCGGCATGCTGATGCACTCCAGAACCAGCTCGGGCCAGATGGAGACCACCGATTTAAACGCGCTGCTTACTGACTCGGTCAATCTCGCTTATCACGGTCTACGGGCCCGCGACACGGCTTTCAATGTGACTATCGAAACCGATTTAGATCCCGATCTCCCGCGCTTGCGAGCCATACCGCAGGATCTCAGCCGAGTCTTTATCAACATCATCAATAACGCTTGTTACGCAGCACATGATCGTAAAAAGCACGAGAACAAAGGCTTCTCGCCGCAAGTGCGCGTGCAAAGCCGGGCCGTCGATTCGTGGGTGGAGATCCGGGTGCGCGATAACGGGAACGGCATCGACGCGGAAGCTCTGCCGAAAATCTTCAATCCCTTTTTCACCACCAAGCCGGCCGGAGCCGGAACCGGGCTAGGGTTGTCGATCAGTTACGACATCGTCGTCCGGGAACACAAAGGCGATCTCCGTGCCCAGAGTGCCCCAGGCGAATTCACGGAGTTTATCATTACACTCCCCTGCTGCGACGAAGAGGCTGGCTGACTTCATGTCCATTCTGATGGTCGATGACGAAGCCGATTTGGAAAACCTGGTGCGACAAAAATTCCGCCGCCAGATCGCTTCGGGCGAGTTGGAATTTGTATTTGCCCTCAACGGGGAACAGGCGCTGGAGAAGCTGGAAGCCGATCACCGGCTGGACATCGTGGTGAGTGACATCAACATGCCGGTCATGGATGGCCTGACATTGCTGTCAAATCTGGTGGGCTATTCCCGGCCTTTAAAAACGATCATCGTATCGGCGTACGACGACATGCCGAATATCCGCACCGCGATGAACCGGGGTGCTTACGATTTCTTGACCAAGCCGATCGACTTCGCTGATCTGCGAACCACTCTGGCGCGTACCCGCCGCGAACTTGAGACCATTCGCGCCGGCCTACAGGCGCGAGAGCATCTGACGTTGCTGCATTCCGAATTGGAAATCGCGATGCGGATTCAGCAGTCCATACTTCCTGAGACGATCATAGGGCACAACGCGTTCGAGATAAGCGCCAGCATGTTTCCCGCACGTCAGGTGAGTGGTGACTTTTACGATTTCTTCCTGATTGATGCGCACCGCTTGGGTGTGTGCATTGGCGATGTATCGGGAAAGGGGATTCCTGCGGCCCTCTTCATGGCGGTAAGCCGGACTCTGCTGCGGGCCACGGCGCTGCACGGCGCTCCTCCCAAAGACTGCCTGGCACATGTTAACGACGTCCTGTTGCGTCAAAGTAACGGCGAATTGTTTGTAACGCTTTTCTACGCCATTGTCGATTTGCGAACCGGCGATCTGCAGTTCAGCGCCGGGGGGCAGACCGCTCCCTGCCTGCTGACTGGGGACAGACAGCTTGAGTATCTCCGGGAGCCGCGTGGATTCATGCTGGGGTTGTTTGATGACGCCCAGTTTACGGCTGGCCACGCGAAGCTGAACCCCGGGGATGTTCTGGTGCTCTATACCGATGGCGTGACCGAAGCTGAGGACGAGCAATCTATGTTTTACACCGAGGCGCGTTTGACAGCGGCCTTGACAGGGATGAATCGTGCGCCGGCACAGCACATCGTAACCAAGGTAGTGTCCGACGTGAACGGATTCACCAGCGGAAATCCCCAGACCGATGACATTACTGTACTGGCCGTGCGATACTGCGGCCCCCCGTAGGACGCGATTCCGCGTTGCGATTGTAGTCAATGTATTCGAAGACAAGCGGCAACACTATGAATAGGCGAGAATTTTTGTTGTCAGCGGGTGGCGCGGCCATTTCGCCCCTCCTAGCAGCCCCGGCCAAACAAAAGGTCGCCATTTTCTCCAAGCATCTCCAATTTCTGGAGGGCGAGGAGTTGGCGAAGAGCGTGGCTTCCCTGGGCTTCGACGGAATTGATCTCACAGTTCGGTCCGGAGGGCACGTGGAGCCGAACCGGGTGATCCAGGACCTGCCGCCGCTAGTCAAAACGATTCGGGCGAATGGTTTGGAAGTACCCATGATCACAAGCGACATCATTGACGCCGATACGCCGCACACGGAAGACGTTCTCCGCACGATCTCCTCGTTAGGAATCAACCATTACCGCTGGGGTGGCTTCAAATACGATGACAAAACCCCTCTTCCCGACCAACTGGAAGGTTTGAAGCCGCGGGTTGCAAAACTTGCCGAGCTGAATGCGAAATATCAGACCGGCGCAATGTTCCACACTCATTCGGGCATAGGGCTGGTGGGGGCTCCCATATGGGACCTGTACATCTTGCTGAAGGAGTTCGATCCCAAGGCGGTGGGCATCAATTACGACATTGGCCATGCCACGATCGAGGGTGGTTTGGGAGGATGGATCGACAGCTTTCGGGTGACTGGGCCGTACCTGCGAGGGGTTGCCGTCAAAGATTGTATTTGGGCGAAGGATACGAAAGGAAACTGGAAATCCAAGTTCGTGCCGCTGGGTCAGGGAATGGTGAAACTCCAGGAATTCTTCACGATGCTGAAGGCCCGGGATTTCCAGGGCCCCTTACAGCTTCATTTCGAGTATCCACTAGGTGGGGCGGAAAACGGAGCCAAGAGCCTGAAAATACCGAAGGAAGACGTGTTCGCTGCGATGAAACTCGATCTGCAGAGGCTGCGTGCTTTGATAGGCTGATCGAGATTGACCGTGTAACGCAATCTCTGTTGGCAACGGCGCACCATGCAGTGCTGTTTTGGGCGCAATCTACGCTCTTGCCGATGGCCTCAAGCAAACGCACGCGCCGAATCATATTGCGGATTGGGGAATGATCGACTCGCTTTGCGTGCTCAATCAGGCGGGCCGGGTTCGATCCCGTGATGCTGCAACTGTATATGATCGAAACGGCAGCCCTATCTTTCAGACATTGCAGTTCACTCCTAAGAAGCCGAGATAATAAGAGCTACTCATGAAATTGACGCATTTCGCCCTGGGTCTGCTTTGTCTCTGGCCGGCAGGCTTTGCCGATGACGCACTTTTGCAGCGTGCCGATGTGAAGAAGGCTCTGACCTCGATTGAAGCATCGCATGGGAAGACGCTCGCGTCGCAAGTGAATATTGCCGAGATTCCCGCTCCTACGTTTCATGAAGGTGAGCGCGCCAAATACATGGCAGGCGAGTTCCGGCGCGCTAGCTTGAAAAGAGTTGAGATCGACAAGCAGGGCAACGTGCTGGGGTGGCGCGAGGGCGAAGTCCAGGATACGTTTGTTGTGGCCGCTCATTTGGACATCGCGTTCTAGCCTGGAGTAAACACCAAGGTTCGCAAGGAGGGAGGCCGCTGGTATGGACCAGGACTGGGGGACGACAGCCGCGGACTGGCGTGTCTGCTGGCCATTGCCGAGGCGATGAATCAGGCCAACATTAAGACACATCAAACGCTGCTGTTCGTGGCAAATGTTGGTGAAGAAGGAAACGGAGATCTGAACGGTGTGCGCTACCTCTTTAAGGAGGGTCCGTACCACAATCGGTTGCGGGAGTTTATCTCAATCGATGGAGACAACCCGGCGCGCATCGTAAACGGAGGGACCGGTGTGAAACGGTACCTGGTCACGCTGCGCGGTCCGGGTGGACACAGTTACGGTGATTTCGGACGCCCCAGCCCGATTCACGCAGCCGGGCGAATCATCGATCGTTTTGCGGACATGGAAGTTCCCAGGGCTCCCAAGACGACCTTTAATGTCGGGCGCATTCGCGGAGGGACTGCGATAAACGCGATTGCCCAGGAGTGCTCCTTTGGAGTGGACTTGTGTTCCGAGGAGCCCGGCACGCTGGTGATTAGCCTGGGTATTCCGGCGATCACGCTAGGCGGCGGAGGAAATGGCGGAAATGCACATTCCCTGAACGAATTCTACGAACCTGCCAACGGGTGGAAAGGGCCGCAGACCGTTCTGCTGACTATCCTCGAGTTTGATTCGAGACAGCGGTAGTCTCGGGCGGGGGTGCCGACCCCCACAGCGACTCGGTCTCGCTTTAAATCGGTCAAG
>JBBSFW010000164.1:0-8433 GCA_038254805.1 Terriglobales bacterium | reverse complement strand
TCGCAGGAAACAGTGCTCACCATGGCCAACGTAAACCAGAATACGTTTGGCAAGCTCTTCTCATACGCGTTGGATGATCAATCGTTCACCCAACCACTCTATGTGGCGAATGTCACGTTTCCGAACGCGGGAAAACACAACGCGGTTTATGTGGCCACAGAGTCGAACACGGTTTACGCATTCGATGCGGATGGCACTGTTCAGACACCGCTCTGGCAGAAGAGTCTGATGCCTTCGGGAGCAACGCCGGTTGACGGGACCAAGACCGGCGGGATTGGCGGGCCAATTACGCCTAACGTCGGGATCACGGGAACTCCGGTAATCGATGGGTCAAGCGGCACTCTTTACGCAGTCTCGGTGACGCAGGAGAGCAGCGGCCACGTACACCGTTTGCATGCACTCGACATAACCACAGGTACTGAGAAATTTGGTGGGCCGGTGGTTATTCAGGCCTCCGTTCCCGGTACGGGAGCGGGAAGCAGCGGCGGACAAATTGCGTTCGATCCGAGATTACAACTACAGCGAAGCGCCCTGGCGTTGGTGCATGGCGTCGTCTATGTCGCGTGGGCCTCTTACCAGGATTTCGGCAACTATCACGGCTGGATCATGGGATATGACGCATACACGTTGCAGCAGGTGTGCGTCTGGAATTCAACACCGGACGGATGGGCCGGTGGCATTTGGATGTCAGGCGCGGCGATATCCTCCGACTCGGCGGGTAATCTGTTCGTTGTCGTCGGCAATGGCACCTTCGATGCAAATACCGGTGGCAAGGATTATGGCAGCAGCTTCCTGAAGCTCACCCCAAAAGGCAATACGTTGACGGTAAGCGACTATTTCACTCCCTTCGATCAGGCAAATCTCTCCGTACACGATATCGATGTGGGGGCGAGTGGGTTTACCTTATTGCCCGATCAACCAGGTCCGGTGACGCACCTGGGCGTCAGTGCGGGAAAGGCCGGGAAAATCTACCTTGTGAACCGCGATAATTTGGGGAAGTTTCAATCGGGTAGCGACAGCCAGATCGTGCAGTCCATCCCCAACGCGCTCGGGACTCAGGCCAGCGACAATGATTTCAGCACGGCGGTGTATTGGAACGGGAATATCTATTACATCGCCAATCAGGATGTGGTGAAGCAATTCCAGTTCAGCAATGGGCAGTTATCCACTTCGCCTGTGAAGACGGGCAGCCACGTCTATAGATATCCCGGAGCGAACATCAGTGTTTCTTCAAACGGCTCAAGCAACGGGATTCTTTGGTCGATTGAAGCATCCGGCGTGAACCTATTGCACGTCTACGACGCAAGTGATGTGTCTCACGAGCTCTACAACAGCAATCAGGCGGGCACGCGGGACAAGTTTGGCACCGCGGTCCGGTTTACGGTACCCACCGTGATCAACGGCAAGGTTTACGTCGCAGGCAAAAGCGAACTGGCCGTCCTTGGACTACTCTGAAGATCCTCATGGGTTGGCCACGTAGATAACCGATTTCAGCCATGCAGATCTCGTGCTGTCGTACGCTTGGACCGCGATCCGATACGTCCGACCTTGGAGCATCACCTTTGACGAGCACCACACTGGCACGTCTAGTGAAATGATCTTGCGCAAAGTTCCCTTGAGCTTGATCTGATCGCCGTCGGCTAGAATCGTGATGTTTCTTAGCGGCGAGTCTGCCACGCCTCTCGCATTGAGGAAATTGCCGATATCTCCGATATTGGCACGGATCACACCAGTTTAAACGTGCATCAAGGCAGGTCTGCTTCAAGGCGACGCATTCGCTGTGAGTACAGTGTTATGGACAGGTGCTCATGGGGCGGCGTCCTTGCTGATCACGGCGCAGAACTCCCGTTTGGCAGCCGTCGACGATACGCTGAGGGCGAAATGAACTCGGATGTAGAAGCCGACGGGCAAAAACCGTCAGCTCTATAACCGGCTTACGCCACTCCAACCGGCACCAGCTTCTTAGAGGCCTTCCAGAGCTGCCTGTTAATGAAATTAGGGGCGAGGCGGCGCAGGAACGCGAGCTGGTTCGATTTGCCCGGCCGGATCTCGAGGGCGCCCGCCTTGAGAGACGCAAAGGAAAGCTTCACCAGTTCGTCTGTAGTGATCAGACTTATGCCGTCGCCCTCGGGAAGTTGTGCCGTCAGGTCGGTCTTCACCCCCAGGGGGGCATGAGCTCGATGACCTCAACGCCGGTTTCCTCCAATTGGAACAGCAGCGACTGGGTGTAGGAGTGGATTGCCGCCTTGGTGGCGGAGTAGATTGGCGCGCTCGGCATCGGCACGAACGCGAACAGGGAGGACGTGTTGATCACGGTGCCTTTGTTGGCTGTGAGAACGTCAATAAAAGCGGAGATCATCTGAATGACGCCGGCCACGTTGACGTTCAACTCCGTCGTCAACTCGATGAGGTCGGCCGCCGGAGCTTTGAGGTTCTTGTAGAGCATGATGCCCGCGTTATTCATCAGCACGTCGAGCTTGACGTATAGGAAAAACAAAAGTCCGTTGGGCTCCATAATGACGATGTCAGAGGAGCGGGTGAGCATGTAGCGAGTGCGGTGGACCGGCGGGGCTTGGGCACCTCCCCTTACGTGGGTGTCTGGGGGCCGGTGCGGTCCGGGAGTGTGCGAGAGGGGCGAGAGAAGGTAGGGCGGGCCCAGCAACGCAGTCGTGCAGATGTTTGGGATGAGATCGTAGTGAGTTCGTTCAGGGCTACCCGAGGTTCGGTGCCAACCTCCCCCCCACTTCATGCGATTTCCAGCTGCGTCGAGTAACGGGTCTCGTCCGAAGTCACGCCGAATGGAGAATGCCCAAGAGATGCGGGAGCACGGTGGGGGACTTTGACCCAGGATTGCAAAGACCGCACGCGAAGTTTGAGCCGAAGTTCTCGGCGCGAAGAGTCCGAAGTGGCGCATCGCATGGCTGTATCGCTGCGGGATGTGCTGTGCCCACCGTTCGATGAACTGTTCAATCGGGCAGTGTTTCGTCTCCAGACGACCTGATCGCTTGTTCTGGTAGAGAAAGTCAACCTCGCCAGCTTTGATCGTCTTGATCCGCCACTGCGCGATCGGGGGCCGTCGCACGTAGCGCCCGGCGTACCGCAGGAAGTGCTCTTTATCCCGAAAAGACTGGACCTTGACGCTCCACCAGCAAATCTCCTTTGCGGCCAGCAAGCACTCAACCTCATCGTCGGTCATTTTAGTCTTCAGGTTCCCAGCGCGAAGAGCCGTGCGGAGCAGGAGGATCACCCCCCGTTGCCAACGGCGCCTTAGCACGTCCTGATCCAAGTAGGAGCTGGGGGCCCAGCTTGCAGATGCCGTCTGGAGTCCGCCGCTGGTCACCATCGTGTGAACATGGGCGTTGAACTCCAATTGGGGGGTAAATGTATGTAGAACGGCCATGACTCCGACCTTTATTCCGCGCGTGACACGGGCATATCCGGTAATTGCGTCGCTTGCCAGGCCGGGCAGCGTCCGGAGCAAGGCAGGGTTGTCCCTGAAGAGCGGCCATAGCTGGTCCGGCATCGTGAATGTGATTCCCTTGTACCGCAGATTGGGCAGGGCACAGTAGCGTCCGCGTTGCCAACGACGCGTTGCCCAATGACCACAGCTCGTGCAAGCCCGCGACTTGCAAGTGTGGAAGACGACCTTCTGCTGGATGTCTGAAGCGTAAACTTTAGCGCCGAGGGCACGCGTGCGGCAGGTATGGCTTTATGAAAGTCCTGACGGACGTCCAATCGGGTGCTGTCGCGATCCCAGTGCGGCTGCCCTTGAATCAGGATCTCTTTCAAAGCATTGGCATAGGTCATGTCAGGCTAGACTGCTGTTGAGAGTTTGTTGCCGTGCTGACGATGTCGTTACCGACAAGCACAACGGTGCGTTTGAATGGGCTAGGTCTGACTTCTACTGAGCCAGACAGATCTTCTTCCTTCTGACGCAAAATCTGGATTACTTCAAGTGGTGATGGCATTTCCGCCGTCCGCTGGCCAACCGCTTCGCGAATGAGTTTCCTGTGCGAACGCTCCCCGTCGTAGGCGGCGAAGCGCTCTACCTGCCCTCGCTGGGTCAGACGGGCCCACTGCTCAGCCATGTTGATGCTGAGCAATCCGTTTCGCAAAGCTTGGCGGATTGCTGGGGCTGATTGAGCGAGGATGGTTTTCACCTTGCTCACGTTGCGGACGCCAGTTCCAGCCACAGCCGCGATTTCTCTTCTCACATCCGTGTGCTCAGCCTCAGGCAAGATTGCCGAACCCTTGTACCTGCCACCGGCGCGGAGGTTGGCCCGCGCCTTTTGTTGGAAGGCCGGTTCAAGGACCAGCGCTAAGCAGATGCGAATGAAGGCGTTCCATCCGCGTTGGGGCCGGTGGTGGTCGAGGATGAACTGTATGGCCTCGTGTTCGTTCAGACAGCACTCGATACATTCGATGGACTTCCGGCCATCAAGCCTCGCCTTGTGCCAGATGTCCACGCCGGCAAGGATGATCCCGTCAACGGTGACAGCGACCGGCTCAGCAAGCGATTGCCCTTGCTGCGCTGCTGTGTTGATCGCATTCACCACATCCAGCAAACTAAGCTCGGCAATCGACGGATGCAAGCGCAGGTTGCTAGGATTGCGGGTGACGGGCTCCCACCGGGCGCTTGGAAGCACGGGGGTGGCGGCGGACCAGCGGATGTCGGGAATCGAGTTCATCGGGAGCCCGCACCCACAGCTGCTCCACGACTAAGGTTGACCTGCTCACTGACCCAGTCCTCAATCTCAGACTCCAGCCAACCAACTGAGCGGCTGCCACCGAGCCGGATGGACCTGGGAAAAGACCCTTGTGAGATTTGCAGATAGATAGTGCTGCGAGACAGCCCAGTGCGGGCCTGCACCTGCTTGCGCCGCAGTATCGTTCGTGCTCGTTGTTCAAGTGTGTTCACGCCTTAGAACTCCTCGACGTTCGTTGGAACACGCCGACATGATCCGATTGTTGGAGGAAAACCATTCTATGAATAGCGGGGCGGGTTGAGAAAACCCCACACCTGGAAGGGCGGGGATGGGGGTGAGTTTTCCCGGAAAGGGGGTGGGTTACGCCGTCGGCCAAGGACAGTGTCTAATGGAAATAGTAACTTACAGGGGTGGGGGATTACGCTCGAGGAGTTTTCGGAGCTCCACCCAGGGGCTGCCAATTCGCTACCTTGGCAACCTCTTCAATCCCAGTATCATTCGGCTTGCCCTCATCGTCTGACAAATCAAATTCTGCTGCGTGCTCGCGCAACCATTTCATAAGGGCTTGCTTAGGATGTCTACCTTTCGGGTTGGTGACGGCTTGCCATGCTCGGACGGCTGCTGCCAGCTTCGGTGCATAGCGCGGGTTCTCTCTGTCGAAGTAATCTGGGGCGTCCGAAGCTTTCGGAAAGAAAAAGCCGGTTTGGAGGCCGCGACCGAACAGCCACTTCCGCAGGTCTTCAACAAGAACTGTCGTGAGACTCCAGCTGGGTTCAGCGCGATACATGATGCCCCTCTTCTTGACGCCCAGCCAGGGTTGCCCCCCTGAAAGCTCGGGAACCGCAGCTTGGGTCAAGTCTGGAAAGATCGTAAGGCCGGCCCCGGCCTCGAAGCGTTCACCGTCTCCACCGACTTCGTCCCAGCCCCTCTCCCAAGCGTCCCGTCGTATGGTCGCCTTCAACTTGCCGCTCAGAATCGCGTTTTGCAGTGCTTTCTTCGCGGCTTCATAGCCAGGAGGACGGTTGTGCATGGCCAAGGTTTCGACATAACCCGCTTCCTGGCTGGGGTCCAACTCAACGATCAGCAATGCCGCATCGATCACACTCAGTTCGTCGCACAAGCGCCAGTAGTCGAGACTGTCCATTTCGCTGCTCCTTCTTTAAGTGCCGAAATCCTACTAGCGGACTCATTCGGACTCGCAATTCTGCGCCACCCTTGCGGCGTCAGGCACCGCTGGCGAACTGGGCTGCGGAGTAGAGGCTCTGTCTTTATCGCACAAGTCTTAGCCGATCCAAGTAGTCTGCCCAAGACTGGATCATTTTGCGCCGCTCAGCCAAGTGCTCAGCGTAGTTGTAAGCTGCACGCACCGCATTTCGCTCCGAGTGTGCCAACTGCCTCTCGATAGCATCGCGGTTCCAGCCCTGTTCATTCAGCAGCGTGGAAGCCATCGAACGGAAGCCGTGACCGGTCATCTCATCGCGAGAGTACCCAAGCCGCCGCAGCGCCGCGTTGATGGTGTTCTCGCTCATCGGCCTTGCAGCGGAGCGCTCGCTGGGGAAGAGATACTTGCCTCGACCTGTCAGCGGACGCAGCTCTTCGATCACGGTGCTCGCCTGACCGGAGAGCGGGACGATGTGCATGGCCCGCATTTTCATTTTGTCAGCAGGGATGCGCCACTCCGCTTCGGTCAGGTTCACTTCTGACCATTCCGCGTGTCGCAGTTCACCGGGGCGCACGAACACCAACGGCGCGAACTGGAGTGCGCATCGTGTGACGAATGAGCCTTCGTATCCATCGATGGCACGAAGCAAAGCACCGACGCTGCGCGGGTCGGTGATGGAAGGGAAGTGCCGCTTGTTCACCGGGGAGAGCGCTCCCGCCAGTTCGGCTGCGGGGTTTCGCGTGGAGCGGCCCGTGGCGATGGCGTATTGAAACACCTGCGAGCAAATCTGATGGACACGATGCGTTGTCTCCACCGCCCCGCGATTTTCGACGCGCCGGAGGGCTGGCAGCAGTTGAGTCGGTAGGACGTCGCCGATACCAACTGAGCCGAGTACCGGGAAGATGTTGGCTTCGAGTCGGCGCAAGATTGTCTCAGCGTGATTCTCTGTCCATTGCGCACGGAACCGCTGGTGCCATTCGCGAGCCACCGCCTCCATCGTAGAGACTTCCGACCGCCGCAGATGTCTTGCAACGCCGGGGTCAATTTCATTTCGAAGCTGACTTCGTGCGTCTTCTCGCTGACTTCGCGCGTCAGCAAGCGTCACCTCGGGGTACACACCCAGCGCAAGAGATTTTTCCTTGCCAGCGAACCGGTACTTGAGCCGCCAGTATTTTGATCCATTCGGATTGACGAGGAGGTAGAGCCCTTTTTCATCAGAGAGCTTAAACGGCTTGTCGAGGGATTTGGCTTTTCGAGCTGCGACGTCCGTGAGCGCCATTTGGGGGTATCACTTCCGTATTAGACGATTTATGCCCCCGCATGTACCCCGCTTTTGCGCTGGATTACCCCGGAACTGTCGGGAATGCGGTGGACTGTGTGCTCTGGTAGACTATAGTAGCAATGGCTTCTAGGGACAACAGCGGAATACCGTGGATTGCGATGTGGTGGAGGCGGCGGGAGTCGAACCCGCGTCCGAAAATGTTACTGGTCAAGAGACTACATGCTTATTCCGGTTCATGCCTTGAGCATTACCTCAAGACGTTCGCGACCGCCGCTCAGAACGGACAAGAAACGGTTGCCGCTAGCCTGTACTCTTAGCCTCTATGCCCAGACGTAGCAGAGAAGAGCAGCCCTCTGTGTGACGTTCGCTCGCAGCCCAAGGGCGAAGCTGCGGAAAACGGCTGCCTAATAAATTAGGCTGCGTATGCCATTTGTTGATTGGCAATTATCATTTTGCACGCGATTACGGGTGTGTGCACCCCGGCATGCCTCTTGGCCGCAAGCATCTCCGTCGAAGCCGTGACGCCCCCAATTTGGGATGGACCATTCAAAGAACTGCTTCCAATCTAGGTACAAGCAGACCGGAAGTCAACCTACCAAAAATTAGATGCGGCGCAGCAGGGCGGGGAAGCAGGCCAGTGGAGTACTAATCGAGTCAGATTTGGAGCCCACACGCGCCCCGGAAGATCGGTATAAGGAAGTTGCTCCCGAGCTCCTTCCATGCCGGAAAGGATGGGATCATCGTGCTTACTCCAGTCGCAGGGCGAATGGCAGTACAGGCAGCCAACGCTATCGGCCAGGTACTTTCCCCGTTCTAGCCGCGCTGGAGTTCGCTCGAAAGATTTGTCGGTGAGCGGACGGGCCCGGGGACCGACGAATGCCCTCAGGCCGAACATTCTTTACCCCTCCAATCCCCGCGGCCGCGATCAGAACGATCAGCATTATCAACAGAGTCTTGATCCACAGCTTCACTGGCCAACCTCCTCTTTTTTAAACGCGACAATGTAGTGGCCCCAGTCCACAAGAGTCAATGCTGATTTTATGGGCGGTCCGGCGTTGCTGTGGTCCGACTGCTCCGCTATGATTAAGCCATGAATTTTTCCGAGACGATCTTCCTCTTCTTGGTCGCGCTGCTGGTTTTCGGGCCGAAGAAGCTGCCGGAGATCGCACGCCAGGTCGGCAAAGCCCTGAACCAGTTCAGGCGGGCCTCCAACGAATTTAAAGCGCAGATTGAAAACGAAGTAAATCAATTGGAGCTGCAGGAAAGGGAGAACAAAAGGCGCG